>NZ_JBHXTJ010000048.1:0-53133 GCF_042677525.1 Streptomyces sp. NPDC127114 | reverse complement strand
CGAAGCACAACAGGTAGACCTCTCGACGCATAAGCGGTGCATACATGCACATGCGTAAATCGTCTCTGCTCGTGCGCGCCGCGCAAGTGGGGTGCCGTCCACGTGTCCGACCCGCCGGCGCCCGGCGGCAGCCACCCGCTCTCCGTGCCCCTCGTCCAGTCCTCCGCCTTCGCCTTCTCCTCCGCCGACGCCCTCGCGGAGGCCATGGCGGGACCCGACGGGCAGTACGTCTACAGCCGGCGCGGCAACCCGACCGTACGGGCCCTGGAGCAGACGCTCGCCGGGCTCGAAGGCGGCGCCGGAGCCATCGCCTTCGCGTCCGGGATGGGGGCGATCAGCGGCGTGCTGCTCGCGCTCCTGAAGCCGGGCGACCGGGTGGTGGCGCAGCGCTGTCTGTACGGCGGGACCTACGCCGTCCTGTCGGACCTCGCCGCCCGGTACGGCGTCCACGTCACGTACGTGTCCGGCGACGACGTGGAGGAGTTCGAGCGGGCCGCCGTGCATCCGGCCACCCGGCTGCTCGTCCTGGAGACGATCGCCAATCCCACCGGCCAGGTGCCCGACCTGCCCGGACTCCTGGCCGCGGCCCGCTTCCTCGGCGTGACGAGCGTCGTCGACAACTCGCTCGCCTCGCCGGTGCTGTGCCGGCCCGTCGAGCTGGGCGCGGACGTCGTCGTGCACTCCACCACCAAGTACCTGGCCGGCCACTCCGACGTGCTCGGCGGCGCCGCCGTCTTCGCCGACGACGCGCTGCGCCGGGTGGTGTGGCCGCGCACGGTCGAACTCGGGGCCTGCGCCGACCCGTTCGCGGCCTGGCTGACCCTGCGCGGGATCGCCACGCTGCCGCTGCGGATGCGCGAGCACTGCCTGAACGCCGCGGTGCTCGCCCAGCGGCTCGCGGACAGGAGCGCCGCCCGGGGCGACGTCACGGCCGTCCACCATCCGTCGCTTCCCGGCCATCCCTCGTACGAGACGGCCCGCAAGGTGCTGTCCGGCGGCGGCGGGCTGCTCTCGTTCGAGCTCGCGGGCGGCCGGGAGGCCGGCCGGGCCTTCATCGAGCGGGTGCGGGTCGCCCGGCTCGCGCTGTCGCTCGGCGGCGTGGAGTCCCTGGTCACCCACCCCGCGTCCACCTCGCACCGCGAGCTGGACGCCGACGCCCTGGCCGCCGCCGGGATAGCGCCGGGCCTGGTGCGGATGTCGGTCGGGATCGAGGCCGTCGAGGACCTGTGGGGCGACATCGAGCAGGCACTCGAACAGGCCACCGGCTGACGGTCGTTCCTTCGGGTTCCGGCCTTCTTTTGGGTTGACAAAATAAATGGTCGATTCGTAAATTAGGAGATGCCAGGGAACGACAACTCCTAGGTCAAGGGGGGCGCGCGATGCGCTACTTCGAGGACTTCCGGCCCGGCGACGTCCACGAGCTGGGCACCGTCACCGTCACGGCGGAGGAGGTGCTGGAGTTCGGAAAGCGCTTCGACCCGCAGCCCTTCCACACGGACCCCGAGCTCGCCAAGGACTCGCCGTTCGGCGGACTGATCGCCAGCGGCTTCCACACCCAGTCGATGTTCATGCGCCGCTACGTCGACGGGCTGCTCGCCTACAGCGCCTGTCTCGGCTCGCCCGGCATCGACGAGGTCCGCTACCTGCGTCCCGTCCGTCCCGGGGACGTCCTGACGGCGCGCGTGGAGATCCTCGGCGCCACGCCGTCGCCGTTCAACCCCACCAGCGGCACCGTCAAGCCGCGCTGCACGCTGGTGGCCGCCGACGGGACGGCCGTGTTCAGCATGGTCCTGCACAGCATCTTCCGGCGCCGTCCCGCCGGATCCGAGGCCGGACGTCTGTCGTCGATGCCCGCCGCCGAGGATCCCGCCGGGTGCTGCACCCGTGCGAGGAAGAGCGAGCCCGCAGCCGCCATGAGCGCGTAGCGCTCCCGCCGAACACGGCCGTCCGAACCTCTCTCAACCACCTGCGAATCCACCAGTGAAGGGGGACCTCCCGTGGAGGCCGTATCCCGCACCGCCCAGTGGACCGCCGCCGCGCGTGCCCTGGAGACCGAGCGCGAGGACCGGCTGTTCGCCGATCCCTACGCGCGCACCGTCGCCGACCAGATCGGCTTCGAACTGCTCGAGCGCTACGCCGGCGGCGGCACCGTCCCGTTCCTCGCCATCCGCACCACCTACCTCGACCGCGCCATCGTCAAGGCGGTGGAGGAGCGCGGCATCCGGCAGGTCGTCTTCCTCGCCGCCGGCATGGACACCCGCTTCTTCCGGCTGCCCTGGCCCGACGGCGTCACCGTCTACGAGCTCGACCGCCCGGCGCTCCTGGAGGCCAAGGCCGCGATGCTCGCCGACGAGCCGCAGCCGGCCGGCCGCACCCGGATCACCGTCCCGGTCGACCTCACCCAGGACTGGACCGGCCCCCTCAAGGAGGCGGGATGGAAGAGCGACGAGCCCGTCCTGTGGGTGGTCGAGGGACTGCTGTTCTTCCTGCCCGAGCAGGCCGTACGGACCCTCATCTCGACGCTCTCCGCGCACGCGGCGCCCGGCTCCGTGCTGCTCGGCGACGTCATCTCCAAGGCCGCCCTGGTGAACCCGCTCGCCCGGGGCTTCCTCAAGGCGCTGGAGGAGGACGGCAACCCGTGGCTCTTCGGCACCGAGGAGCCCGAGGCGCTGCTCGACGACTGCGGCTGGGCCGTGCGCGAGGTCAGGCAGCCGGGTGAGCCCGGCGCCCACTTCGACCGCTGGCCGTACCCGGTCCCGGCCCGCTCCGTCCCGGGCGTGCCCCGCTCCTTCCTGTTCACCTGTGACCTCCCCACGTACAAGGAGGAGACCGCCGCATGAGCGCCCACGACTTCCACCAGAAGGTCATCACCGACGCCGGCGCCGCCGTGCGCGGACTGACCGTCGCCCTCGGCGAGCGCCTCGGCCTCTACCGGGCCCTCGCCGACCACGGCCCGCTCACCGCCGCCCAGCTCGCCGGGAAGACCGGCACCAACGAGCGGTACATCGAGGAGTGGCTGCACGCCCAGCTGTCCGCCGGCTACGTGGAGCGGCACCCCAGCTCCCTCACGTACACGCTGCCCGCCGACCACGTCGCCGTGCTGGCCGACCCGACGGCCGTCACCTTCGCCGCCGGCTTCTTCACCGCCCTGAAGGCGCTGTACGCCACCGAGGACCTGCTCGTCGAGGCGTACCGGACCGGTGACGGCGTCGGCTGGGCCGAGCACGACGCGGCCCTCGACACCGGCATGGGCTCCTTCTTCCAGCCGACGTACGAGCACAAGCTCGTCCCGGACTGGCTGCCCGCCCTGCACGAGGTCACCGACAAGCTGGCGGACGGCGGCACCGTCGCCGACGTCGGCTGCGGCGTCGGCCACACCACGCTGCTCATCGCCAAGGCCTTCCCGAACGCCACCGTCCACGGCTTCGACTACTCCGAGGAGGCCATCTCCATCGCGCGGCAGCTCGCCGAGGAGGCCGGCCTGTCCGACCGGGTCGTCTTCGACGTGGCGTCCGCCGACGACTACCCGGGCTCCGGCTACGACCTGGTGTGCTTCTTCAACGCCCTGCACGACATGGGCGACCCGGTCGCCGCCGCCCAGCACGTCCACAAGTCGCTCGACGCCGACGGCACCTGGATGCTCGTCGAGTCGAACGTGTCGCCCGCCGACATCGACACCCAGACCCCGGCCGCCCGCATGTTCATGGCGCTGTCCGCCGTGATGTGCCTGCCGGTCGCCGTCGCCCAGCGCGGGCCGCACGCCCTCGGCAACCACTCCGGTGAGAAGGCCTTCCGCGCCATCGCCGAGGAGGCCGGCTTCACCCGCTGGCGGCGCGCCACGGAGACCCCGGTCAACGCGGTCTACGAAGTCCGGCCCTGACGGCCCGCTCCCGTCGTCCGGCCCCGACAGTCCGGCGCCGCCGCTCCCCGGGTCCCCGTCCGGCCCCGCGAGCGCTCCGCCCCACCCGTCACAAGGAGTCACACCATGGGCGTCACCGCCCCGCTGCCCGTCACCGACCGGTTCATGGAGGTGCTCTCGCGCCTCAGCGAGCGCTCCGTCGAGGACTACTACAACCCGTACCAGACCTTCCAGTGGCCCGAGAGCCTGGAGGAGAACCGGTACTGGATGACGCCGGAGCTGCTCACCGTCTACGGCACCGAGCACTTCGACACCCTCGGCGAGGAAACGCTTCAGCGCCTGTCGAAGTGGGAGTCCGTCAACTTCTACAGCCTCAACGTGCACGGCATCCGCGAGCTCCTCATCGAGGTCGTCGGCCGCATCCACATGCCGGGCTTCGAGGTCCCCTCGGACTTCTTCCACCACTTCATCGGCGAGGAGAACGAACACATGTGGTTCTTCTCCGAGTTCTGCCGGCGCTACGGCAACAAGATCTACGGCTCCACCGCGATGCGCGCCGACGCCGCCTGGGAGCCCGAGGTCGAGAACTTCCTCGTCTTCACCCGCATCCTGTTCTTCGAGGAGCTGGTCGACCACTACAACTCCCGGATGGCCAAGGACGAATCCCTGTGCCACACCATCCGCGAGGTCAACCGGATCCACCACCAGGACGAGTCCCGCCACATCGCCTTCGGCCGCGAGCTGGTCTCGCTCCTCTACCAGCGGATGTGCCAGGCGGTCAGCGCGGAGCGGGTCCGCGAGGTCGAGGCGTACCTCAAGCGCTACGTCGTCTACAGCGTCAACTCGCTCTACAACCCCCACGTGTACCGCGACGCCGGCATCCCCGACCCGCTGGCGCTGCGCAACGCCCTCGTCGCCGACGAGCGCCGCCGCCCGCACGAGCGCAAGGCGATCCGCAAGCCGCTCGCCTTCTTCCTCAAGACCGGGATCTTCTCCGACGACAGCCTGCCCATCGTCTGAGTCCCCAGGAACCTCCCACCGAGAGGTGCACCGATCATGACCATGACGACCCCCGAGCAGAACGTCGGGGCGACCAGGGGCCTGCCCACGCTCGGCCCGGAGGGGACCCGCCTGCTGCGGCTCCTCGACGACACCTTCGAGGGCTGGGGAGTGGCCGCGGGCGCCCGCCCCATGACCATGCCCCCGCTGCTCCCGGCCGCCGACCTGGCCCGGCTCGACTACTACGACAACTTCCCCCACCAGGCCGTCGTCGCCGCCCCGCTCGACCTGGAGCGCCGCGCGACCGAGCCCTTCTCCACCGACACCGGCTGCTTCCCGACCGCCGCCCTCGAACCGGCCGCGCTCGGACTGCCCTCGGCGTCCTGCTACGCCGTCTACCTCACCCACCAGGGCACCCAGGTCGCCGACGACCACCTGGTGACCATCTGCTCCTGGTGCTTCCGCAAGGAGACGCACTACGAGGGGATGCGACGGCAACTCGGCTTCCGCATGCGGGAGATCGTCGCCGTCGGCTCGCGCGAGCACGCCGAGAACCACCTCGCGGACTTCACCGCCCGCATCCACGCCTTCGCCACGGCACTCGACCTGCCGCTGCGCAAGGAGGCCGCCTGCGACCCGTTCTTCGACAAGGGCGGATCGAAGGCCCTGCTCCAGCGGCTCACGCCGGTGAAGCACGAGTTCCTGTACGAGGACCTGGCCATCGCCTCGGTCAACACGCACCGGAACTTCTTCGGCGACCGCTGTGACATCACCCTGGAGTCCACCGGCGGCCCCGCCTTCACCAGCTGTGTCGCCTTCGGCCTGGAACGCTGGCTGTCGGCGCTCACCCGCCGGCACGGCGACTGGGAGTCCGCCACCCAGGCGGTCCTCGACGCCGACGCCCGACTGCGGGCCGATGCGAGCCTCGCGGCCGGGCCGGTGATCTGACGTGCCGGCCCGTCCCGTCGCCCCGCCGGCGGGCGGCCTGGGCTGGGCGAACCTCGGCATGGACATCGTGTCCGTCAACCGTGTCCGCAGGCTTCTCGCGCAGTACGGGGAGAAGTTCTTCGAGCGGATGCTCACCCCCGGCGAACTCGCCGACTGCCGCACCGCCGCCGGGCTGGACATCCTGAGCCTCTGCGGCCGGATCGCGGCCAAGGAAGCGGCCTTCAAGACGCTGCGCGTCCGCGGCAGGTTCCTGCCCTGGACGGACATCGTCGTACGGCGCTCCGAAGGCGGCTGGCCGCTGGTGGAGCTGCGCGGACCCGCGGCCGGGATGGCCCAGGAGTCCGGCATCTCCGAGATCACCGTGTCCATCAGCCACGACGTGGACTACGCGGTCGCGGTCGCCGCGCCGATCATCGCCCCCACCCCTTACGTACCCAGCAGCTCATCGAGCAGCAGCTAAAGGAGAGCAATCATGGCCGACGGCCTGCAGACGGTGAAGAACTGGATCCTCGAGCGTCACCCGGAGCGCGAGGACATCGCCTCCGACCTCGACCTGATCGAGAACCGGCTCATCGACTCGCTGTCCTTCGTCGAGTTCGTCTTCCTGCTGGAGCAGGAGAGCGGCACCGCCATCCAGATGGAGACCCTGGAGGTCGACTCCATCCGCACCCTCGCCGCCATCGAGCAGTCCTTCTTCGCCAAGGCCCCGGCGGAGGTCCAGGCATGAGCCGCCGCCTGTTCACCTCGGAGTCCGTCACCGAGGGCCACCCCGACAAGATCGCCGACCGGATCAGCGACACGATCCTCGACGCGCTCCTCGCCCAGGACCCGTCGTCCCGCGTCGCCGTGGAGACCCTGATCACCACCGGCCAGGTCCACATCGCCGGCGAGGTCACCACCGCCGCGTACGCGCCGATAGCGCAGCTGGTGCGCGACGCGGTGCTCGACATCGGCTACGACTCCTCCGCGAAGGGCTTCGACGGCGCCTCCTGCGGCGTGTCGGTGTCGATCGGCGCGCAGTCGCCGGACATCGCGCAGGGCGTCGACACCGCCCACGAGGCCCGCGTCGAGGGCGCGGAGGACGAGCTGGCCGCCCAGGGCGCCGGCGACCAGGGCCTGATGTTCGGCTACGCCTGCGACGACACCGCCGAACTGATGCCGCTGCCGATCGCGCTGGCCCACCGGCTGTCGCGGCGGCTCACCGAGGTCCGCAAGAACGGCACCGTCCCGTACCTGCGGCCCGACGGCAAGACCCAGGTCACCATCGAGTACGACGGCGACCGGCCGGTCCGCCTCGACACGGTCGTGGTGTCCTCGCAGCACGCCGCCGACATCTCCGTCGAGGGCCTGCTCACCCCGGACGTCCGCGAGCACGTCGTCGAGCACGTCCTCAAGGAGCTCGTCGAGGAGGGCGTGAACCTGGAGTCCGACGGCTACCGGCTCCTGGTGAACCCGACCGGGCGCTTCGAGATCGGCGGCCCGATGGGCGACGCCGGCCTCACCGGCCGCAAGGTCATCATCGACACGTACGGCGGCATGGCCCGCCACGGCGGCGGCGCCTTCTCCGGCAAGGACCCGTCGAAGGTCGACCGTTCGGCCGCGTACGCGATGCGCTGGGTCGCCAAGAACGTCGTCGCCGCGGGGCTGGCCAAGCGGTGCGAGGTGCAGGTCGCGTACGCGATCGGCAAGGCCGAGCCCGTCGGCCTGTTCGTCGAGACCTTCGGCACCGGCACCCTGCCCGACGAGAAGATCCAGGAAGCCGTCAGCCGGGTCTTCGACCTGCGGCCGGCCGCGATCATCCGCGACCTGGACCTGAAGCGTCCGATCTACGCGGCCACGGCGGCGTACGGGCACTTCGGCCGCGAACTGCCGGAGTTCACCTGGGAGCGGACCGACCGGGTCGACGCCCTCAAGACGGCCGCGGGCCTCTGAGGGATCCGAGGATCTGAAGGAGCTGAGGGAGTCGACATGCGTATCGCTGTCACCGGATCCATCGCGACCGACCATCTGATGACCTTCCCCGGCTGGTTCAGCGAACAGCTGATCGCCGACCGGCTCGACAAGGTCTCCCTGTCGTTCCTCGCCGACAACCTGGAGGTCAGGCGCGGCGGAGTGGCAGCGAACATCGCCTTCGGACTCGGCGTGCTCGGCCTGCGCCCCGTCCTCGTGGGCGCGGTCGGCGCCGACTTCGAGCCGTACCGGATCTGGCTGAAGGACCACGGTGTGGACACCGACTCGGTGCGCGTCAGCGAGTCGCTCCACACCGCCCGGTTCGTCTGTACCACCGACCGGGCACAGAACCAGATCGCCACCTTCTACGCCGGGGCGATGACGGAGGCCCGGGAGATCGACCTGCGGGAGGTCCTCGCCCGGACGGGACGCCTGGAGCTCGTCCTGGTGTCGCCGGACGACCCGGAGGCCATGCTGCGGCACGCCCGCACCTGCCGCGAACTCCAGGTGCCGTTCGCGGCCGACCCGTCGCAGCAGCTCGCGCGGCTCGACGGCGGTCAGGTGCGGGAGCTGGTGGACGGGGCCCGCTTCCTGTTCACCAACGAGTACGAGACCGCCCTGCTCCAGGAGAAGACCGGCTGGAGCGACGCGGAGGTGCTGCGCCACGTCGGCACCTGGATCACCACCCACGGCGCGGCCGGCGTACGGATCCGCGGCGAGGGCCGTACCCCGCTCGCCGTGCCCGCGGTACCGGTCGCCGGTGTCGTCGACCCGACCGGCGTCGGCGACGCGTTCCGGGCCGGCTTCCTCGCCGGAACGCTGTGGGGCGTGCCCGAGCGGTGCGCGGCCCAGCTGGGCTGCGCGGTCGCCGCGACCGTCCTCGACTACGTCGGCACCCAGGAGTACCGGCTGCACCGCGACCCGCTCCTGGACCGGATCAGGACCACCTACGGCGTGGGCTGCACCGCCGAACTGCTCAACCACCTGAGGGGGCTGACGTGAGCACCGTACGGAGGTCCCTGCGCGAGGAGTTCGCCACCCGGGTCGTGGTGGCCGACGGGGCGATGGGCACCATGCTCCAGGCCGCCGACCCGACGATGGACGACTTCCGGAACCTGGAGGGCTGCAACGAGATCCTCAATCTCACCCGGCCCGACATCGTCGCCTCCGTGCACGACGCCTACTTCTCCGTCGGCGTCGACTGCGTGGAGACCAACACCTTCGGCGCGAACCTGGCGGCCCTCGCCGAGTACGGCATCGAGGACCGCGTCCACGAACTGTCCGAGGCCGGCGCCCGCATCGCGCGCGGCGTCGCCGACGCCCACACCGCCACCGACGGCCGGCCCCGCTGGGTGCTCGGCTCCATGGGCCCCGGCACCAAGCTCCCCACCCTCGGGCACGTCACGTACGAGCCGCTGCGCGACGCCTACCAGCGCAACGCCGAGGGCCTGGCCGCCGGCGGCGCCGACGCCCTGCTCGTCGAGACCTCGCAGGACCTGCTCCAGACGAAGGCGGCCGTCATCGGCGCCCGCCGCGCCCTGGACCGCCTCGGGCTCGACCTGCCGCTGATCGTGCAGGTGACGGTGGAGACGACCGGCACGATGCTGCTCGGCTCCGAGATCGGGGCGGCGCTGACCGCCCTGGAACCGCTCGGCATCGACATGATCGGCCTGAACTGCGCGACCGGCCCGGCCGAGATGGCCGAGCACCTGCGCTACCTCTCCCGGCACGCCCGCATCCCCGTCTCCGTCATGCCCAACGCGGGCCTGCCGGTGCTCACCTCCGACGGCGCGCACTACCCGCTGACGCCGGCGGAGCTGGCGGACGCCCAGGAGGCGTTCGTACGGGACTACGGCCCCGCCCTGGTCGGCGGCTGCTGCGGCACGACGCCCGAGCACCTGCGGGAGATCGTGGACCGGGTGCGCGGCGCGGCCGTGCCGGCCCGGACGCCGGAGGCGGAGCCGGGCGCCGCGTCCCTGTACAGCCACGTGCCGTTCCGCCAGGACACCTCGTACCTGGCGATCGGCGAGCGGACCAACGCCAACGGCTCGAAGAAGTTCCGCGAGGCCATGCTCGACGGCCGCTGGGACGACTGCGTCGAGATGGCGCGGGACCAGATCCGCGAGGGCGCGCACATGCTCGACCTGTGCGTGGACTACGTGGGCCGGGACGGCGCCGCCGACATGGCGGAGCTGGCCGGCCGCTTCGCGACGGCCTCCACGCTGCCGATCGTCCTGGACTCCACCGAGGTCGGCGTGCTGCGCGCCGGACTGGAGAAGCTGGGCGGCCGTGCCGTGCTCAACTCGGTCAACTACGAGGACGGCGACGGGCCCGAGTCGCGGTTCGCGCAGGTCACGGCGCTGGCGCGGGAGCACGGCGCGGCGCTGATGGCGCTGACGATCGACGAGGAGGGGCAGGCGCGGACGGCGGAGAAGAAGGTCGAGATCGCGGAGCGGCTGATCGCCGACCTCACGGGCAACTGGGGGATCCGCGAGTCGGACATCCTCATCGACACCCTGACCTTCACCATCTGCACGGGCCAGGAGGAGTCGCGGGGCGACGGCATCGCCACGATCGAGGCGATCCGCGAGCTGAAGCGGCGCCACCCGGACGTGCAGACGACCCTGGGCCTGTCGAACATCTCCTTCGGCCTCAACCCGGCCGCCCGGATCGTCCTGAACTCCGTCTTCCTGGACGAGTGCGTGAAGGCGGGCCTGGACTCGGCGATCGTCCACGCGTCGAAGATCCTGCCGATCGCGCGTCTGGAGCCGGAGCAGGTCGAGGTCGCGCTCGATCTCATCTACGACCGGCGCCGGGACGGCTACGACCCCTTGCAGCGCCTCCTCGAGCTCTTCGAGGGCGCGACGGCGAAGTCCCTCAAGGCCGGCAAGGCGCAGGAGCTGCTCGCGCTCCCGCTGGAGGAGCGACTCCGGCGGCGGATCGTCGACGGCGAGAAGAACGGCCTGGAGGCCGACCTCGACGAGGCGCTCGGGGAGCGTCCGGCCCTGGAGATCGTCAACGAGGTCCTGCTCGACGGGATGAAGACGGTCGGCGAGCTGTTCGGCTCGGGTCAGATGCAGCTGCCGTTCGTGCTCCAGTCCGCCGAGGTCATGAAGACCGCGGTGGCCTACCTGGAGCCGCACATGGAGAAGTCCGACGCGGAAGGGAAGGGCACGATCGTGCTCGCGACCGTCCGCGGCGACGTCCATGACATCGGCAAGAACCTGGTCGACATCATCCTGTCCAACAACGGCTACAACGTGGTCAACATCGGGATCAAGCAGCCGGTGTCGGCGATCCTGGAGGCCGCCGAGGAGCACCAGGCGGACGTGATCGGCATGTCGGGGCTCCTGGTGAAGTCCACGGTGATCATGAAGGAGAACCTGGAGGAGCTGAACGGCCGCGGTCTGGCCGGCAGGTATCCGGTGATCCTGGGTGGTGCGGCCCTGACCAGGGCCTATGTCGAGCAGGACCTGCACGAGCTGTACGACGGCGAGGTCCGCTACGCCCGCGACGCCTTCGAGGGCCTGCGACTGATGGACGCCCTCATGGCGGTCAAGCGCGGAGTGCCCGGCGCGACCCTGCCCGAGCTCAAGCAGCGGCGCGTACCCAGGCGGGACACCCCGAGCCCGCTCCTCGACGAGGTGCGGGAGCCCGAGCCGGCCGGCCGCTCCGACGTGGCCGCCGACAACCCCGTACCCGAGCCCCCCTTCCTCGGGACGAAGGTCGTCAAGGGCATCCAGCTGGCGGAGTACGCGTCGTGGCTGGACGAGGGCGCGCTGTTCAAGGGGCAGTGGGGGCTGAAGGACCGGGAGACGATCGAGTCGGAGGGCCGGCCGCGGCTGCGGGGCTGGCTGGACCGGCTCCAGACCGAGCACTTGCTGGAGGCGGCCGTGGTCTACGGCTACTTCCCCTGCGTGTCCAAGGGCGATGACCTGATCCTGCTGGACGAGGACGGATCCGAGCGGACCCGCTTCTCCTTCCCGCGCCAGCAGCGGGGCCGCCGCCTGTGCCTGGCCGACTACTTCCGCGCCGAGGACTCCGGCGAGGTCGACGTGGTCGGGCTCCAGGTCGTCACCGTCGGCTCCAGGATCGGCGAGGAGACGGCGAAGCTGTTCGCCGCCGACTCCTACCGCGACTACCTCGAACTCCACGGCCTGTCCGTGCAGCTGGCCGAGGCCCTGGCCGAGTACTGGCACTCCCGGGTGCGGGCGGAGTGGGGCATCGGCGGGGCGGACCCGGCCTCCATGGCCGGCATGTTCCGCACCGAGTACCAGGGCTGCCGCTACTCGCTGGGCTATCCGGCCTGCCCCGACCTGGAGGACCGGGCCAAGATCGCCGCCCTCCTGGATCCCGGGCGGATCGGCGTGGAGCTGTCGGAGGAGTACCAGCTGCACCCCGAGCAGTCCACCGACGCCTTCGTCGTCCACCACCCCGAAGCGACCTACTTCAACGCGGGAGGCCGACGCCTGTGAGCCCCGAAGCCCCTGAATCCCCCACCTTCTCCTTCGAGTTCTTCCCGCCGAAGACCGACAAGGGCGAGCGGACCCTGTGGGACGCGATCCGGCGCGTGGAGGCGCTGTCGCCGGACTTCGTCTCCGTGACGTACGGCGCGGGCGGCTCGTCCCGCGACCGGACGATCGACGTGACGAAGCGGATCGTGACGGAGACGACCCTGCGGCCGGTGGCGCACCTGACCGCCGTCGGCCACTCGGTCGCCGAGCTGCGCGCGATCATCGGCGCGTACGCGGACGCCGGCGTGAGGGACGTCCTGGTCCTGCGCGGCGACCCTCCGGGCGATCCGCGCGGCGCCTGGACGCCGCACCCGGAAGGCTTCACGTACGCGTACGAACTCGTCGAGCTCGTACGGTCGCTGGGCCAGTTCCGGATCGGCGTGGCGGCCTTCCCGGAGGGCCACCCACGGTCGGCGGACCCGGCCAGCGACCTCGCGCACTTCGTCGCCAAGTGCCGGGCGGGCGCCGACTACGCCATCACCCAGATGTTCTTCGACCCGGAGGACTACCTGCGGCTGCGCGACCGGCTCGCCGCGGCCGGCTGCGACACCCCGGTCATCCCGGAGATCATGCCCGCCACCGACGTCCGGCAGATCCGCCGCTTCGCCGAGCTGTCGGACGCGGCCTTCCCCGAGGACCTGGCGCACCGCCTGGAGGCGGCGAAGGACGACCCGGCCGCCGCGTACCGGATCGGCGTCGAGCACGCGACGGCGATGGGCCTGCGACTGCTCGACGAGGGGGCGCCCGGCCTGCACTACATCACGCTGAACAAGTCCACGGCGGCACTGGAAATCCACCGATCGATCCAAGCGTCAAGGAGCTTTGCACGTGTCTGAGTTCACCGATTTCAAGGTCGCCGACATCGGCCTGGCGGAGTTCGGCCGCAAGGAGATCACCCTCGCCGAGCACGAGATGCCGGGCCTGATGGCGATCCGCAAGGAGTACGCGGAGGCACAGCCGCTGGCCGGCGCCCGCATCACCGGCTCCCTGCACATGACCGTGCAGACCGCGGTCCTCATCGAGACCCTCGTCGCCCTCGGCGCCGAGGTCCGCTGGGTCTCCTGCAACATCTACTCCACCCAGGACCACGCCGCCGCCGCCATCGCCGCCGCCGGCATCCCGGTCTTCGCCTGGAAGGGCGAGACCCTGGAGGAGTACTGGTGGTGCACCGAGCAGGCGCTGACCTGGCCGGGCGGCGAGGGCCCCAACATGATCCTCGACGACGGCGGTGACGCCACGCTCCTCGTCCACAAGGGTGTGGAGTACCAGAAGACCGGCAGGCTTCCGGAGGCCGAGAACGAAGAACTGGCCGTCGTGCGCGCGCTGTTGGAGAACAGCACGCTGGACTGGGGCACGCTGGCGGCCGGCATCAAGGGCGTCACGGAGGAGACCACCACCGGCGTCCACCGCCTCTACGAGATGCACCGCGACGGCCAGCTCCTCTTCCCCGCCATCAACGTGAACGACGCCGTGACGAAGTCGAAGTTCGACAACAAGTACGGCTGCCGCCACTCCCTCGTCGACGGCATCAACCGCGCCACCGACGTCCTCATCGGCGGCAAGACGGCCGTCGTCTGCGGCTACGGCGACGTCGGCAAGGGTTCGGCGGAGTCGCTGCGCGGCCAGGGCGCCCGCGTCATCGTCACCGAGATCGACCCGATCTGCGCGCTCCAGGCCGCCATGGACGGCTACCAGGTCGCCACCCTGGAGGACGTCGTCGAGACCGCCGACATCTTCATCACCACCACGGGCAACAAGGACATCATCATGGCGTCCGACATCGCCCGCATGAAGCACCAGGCGATCGTGGGCAACATCGGCCACTTCGACAACGAGATCGACATGGCCGGCCTGGCGAAGATCCCCGGCATCGTCAAGGACGAGGTCAAGCCGCAGGTCCACACCTGGACCTTCCCGGACGGCAAGGTCGTGATCGTGCTGTCCGAGGGCCGCCTGCTCAACCTGGGCAACGCGACCGGCCACCCGTCCTTCGTGATGTCCAACTCCTTCGCGGACCAGACCCTGGCCCAGATCGAGCTGTTCACGAAGACCGCCGAGTACCCGGTGGGCGTGTACACGCTGCCGAAGCACCTGGACGAGAAGGTCGCCCGCCTCCACCTCGACGCCCTCGGCGTCCGGCTGACGACCCTGCGCCCCGAGCAGGCCGCCTACATCGGCGTCCCGGTGGAGGGCCCGTACAAGCCGGACCACTACCGCTACTGAGGCCGTATGTGTACCGACTGTCGACATGACGTGCGTGACCCCTGGCTCCCGGACCGGCTCCTGAAGACGGAGCGCGACCTGCTGATGCCGCTGCTGCGGCGCATGCCCGAGGAGGCGTACGAGCTCCGCACCGCGTGCCCCGGCTGGACGGTCCGGCAGGTGATCGCCCACTGCGGCGCGGCGCTCGTGCGGATCGTCGAGGGCCGGCTGGAGGAGGGCGTGTTCCTGCCCGAGGCCAATGCCTGTGACGTTGCCGAACGCGAGGACTGGCCGCTCGGCCGGGTCCTGGACGAGCTGGAGCGCGGCTTCACCGAGGCCGGGCCGGTCATCGCCGGCCACGAGGACGGCCGGCTCGACGCGGTCGCGCTCGGCGAATGGGTGCACGCCGGAGACGTGCGCGAGGCCTTCGGCGAGCCCGGCGCGTACTGCGGCGAGGCCCTGGACCTGGCCCTGCCGCTGCTCTCCGTCACCAGCCGCAGGCGGGAGACCCCGCGCCTGGTCGGCGTCCTCGCGGACCGGGCCGGCGAGGTCGATCTCGGCAACGAGATCGAGGGCCGGGCCCCGGCCCGCTTCCACGGCGACGCGGCCACCCTGATCCGCATCTACGCGGGCCGCCCCCTGGTCCGCACCCGCTACGAGCTGACGGGTGCGACGGAGCAGGAACTGCTCATCTACCGCTGAGGGCGGCGGGCCCCGGTCCCCGAGGACCGGGGCCCGCCCCTTTCATCCACGAAGAGGATCCCTATGCCCACGCTCGACCGGCTCCTCCGCGCACAGGCCGAAGCGCGGCCCGACGACACGGCCGTCGTCCTCGAGGACGACACCCTCTCCTTCCGCGAGCTCCACGAGGGCGCCGCCGTCCTCGCCGCGTACCTCCGCACCCTCGGCGTCACCGCCGACGACCGTGTCGGCGTCCACGTCGAACCCGCACTCGAACTGGTGATCGGCACGTGGGGCGTGGTGCTGTCCGGAGGCGCGTACGTGCCGCTCTCCCCGGAGTACCCCGAGGAGCGGCTGCGCTACATGATCGAGGACAGCGGCGCCCGGGTCGTCTTCACCCAGGAACGCTTCCGCGACCGCGTCACCGAGCTCGCCCCGCCCGGCACCACCGTCGTCACCCTCAAGGACGCCGTGCAGCACGCCTGGCGCACCGGAGGCGACCAGCAGCCGATCACCGAACCCGAGCTGAGCCCGGAACAGCTGGCGTACGTCATCTACACCTCCGGCTCCACCGGCCGGCCCAAGGGCGTGATGGTCGAGCACCGCTCGATCGTCGCCCAGATGCGCTGGATGGCCGGCGAGCACCGGCTCGGCCCCGGCGAGACCGTCGTCCAGAAGACGCCGATGAGCTTCGACGCCGCCCAGTGGGAGATCCTCGCCCCGGCCGTCGGCGCCCGCGTCGCCATGGGCCCGCCGGGCGTCTACCGCGATCCCGAAGGCCTGATCGACACCGTACGGCGGCACGGCGCCACCATGCTCCAGTGCGTGCCGACGCTGCTCCAGGCCCTCGTCGACACCGAGCGCCTCGGCACCTGCACCAGCCTGCGCCGGGTGTACTCGGGCGGCGAGATCCTCTCCCGCAACCTGGCCGGCCGGCTCCTCGCCGAGCTGCCCGGGGCGGAACTCGTCAACCTCTACGGCCCCACCGAGTGCACCATCAACGCCTCCTCGCACACCGTCGACCGTGCCCGCGTCGCCGACGGCCCGCCCGCGATACCCATCGGCAGACCCGCGTACGACACCACCTTCCGCATACGCGACGGAGAGCTGTGCGTCGGCGGCGTCCAGGTCGCGCGGGGGTACCTGGACCGCCCCGAGCTCACGGCCGAGAAGTTCGTGGTGTCCGAGACCGGCGAACGCCTCTACCGCACCGGGGACCTGGCCACGATCGACGAGGACGGCACCGTGCACTTCGGGGGCCGGGCGGACAACCAGATCAAGCTGCGCGGCTTCCGCGTCGAGCTGGACGAGATCGCGCTCGCCATCGAGAACCACGACTGGGTCAAGAACGCCGCCGTCATCGTCAAGGACGAGCCGCGCACCGGCTTCCAGAACCTGGTCGCCTGCGTCGAGCTGTCCCCGAAGGAAGCCGCCCTGATGGACCAGGGCAACCACGGCGCCCACCACCAGTCCAAGGAGTCCAAGCTCCAGGTCAAGGCCCAGCTGTCCAACGCGGGCACCCTCGACCCCGCCGAGCTGGCGGGCCGCCCCGTCGTCGAGCTGCCCGGCCGCACGCCCACCGAGCGGATGCGCCGCACCGTCTTCGCCCGCAAGACCTACCGCTTCTACGACGGCGGCCCGGTGACCCGCGCCGACGTCCTGGCCGCCCTGTCCCGCCGCCCCGAGGCCATCGGCTCCCGCGCGATCGGCAGCCTGACCGCAGGCGACCTGGGGGAGATCCTGCGCTGGTTCGGCCAGTTCCTCAGCGAGGAGCGCCTGCTCCCGAAGTACGGCTACGCCTCGCCGGGCGCGCTCTACGCGACCCAGCTGTACGTGGAGCTGCGCGGCATCGCGGGCCTGGAGCCCGGCACGTACTACTACCACCCGGTGCACCACCAGCTGCACCTGATGGAGCCGGGCACGGCGGGCACGGCCGGGACCCAGGGGGCGGCGGGCACGGCCGGGGGAGAGCCGTGCGTCCGTCTCGCCTTCCGGGGCAAGTGGGAGGCGATCGAGCCGGTCTACCGGAACAACATCCGGGAGGTCCTGGAGATCGAGACCGGCCACATGGTCGGCCTGTTCGAGGAGATCCTCCCGCCGCTCGGCCTCGACGTGCGCCCGGTGCGGGGCGGAGAGGGCGCCGCGGACCTGGGCGTCTTCGAACTCGTCCCGTACGACGAGGAGGCCGCGGCGGACGGAGCGACGGACGCGGAGGTGGACGTCTACGTCCAGGCGCACCCGGGCCGTGTCGCCGACCTCCCGCACGGCCAGTACGCCTACGAGAACGGCCACCTGACCCCGCTGGCCGACTCGCTGGTGGAGAAGAAGCACGTCATCGCGATCAACCAGGCGGTGTACGAGCGGGCGAGCCTCGGCATCACGGTGGTCAGCCGCACCGCCGAGTCCTGGCGCGCGTACATCGACCTGGGACGCGCGCTGCAGCGCCTCCAACTCGGCGGCCACGGACTGGGGTTCATGTCCTCCGGCTACAGCTCCATGTCGGGCAACCCGCTGCCGGCCGCGCGCCGCATGGACGAGATCCTGACCCGGGCCGGGCGGCCCACGGGCCCCTCGTACTTCTTCGTCGGCGGCCGGGTGAGCGAGGAGCAGCGGCTCGGCGAGGGCATGTACGAGGACACCGTGCACATGAAGGGCCCCGCGGAGATGATCCGCGACGACCTCGTCCACCACCTGCCCGACTACATGATCCCCAACCGGGTCGTGGTCCTCGACCGGCTGCCGCTGTCGGCCAACGGCAAGGTCGACACCAAGGCGCTCGCCGAGCTCGCCGTCGTCAACGCCGGCCTGCACGGCCGCCCGCACGTCCTGCCGCGCACCGCCACCGAGCGGCGGCTCGCGGAGATCTGGGCGGCGGCCCTCAGGTACGAGGAGGTCGAGGCGGTCTCCGTCCAGGACGACTTCTTCGAGTCCGGCGGCAACTCGCTCATCGCGGTCTCGCTCATCACGAGGATCAACCGCGAGTTCCCCGACGCGCGCCTGCCGCTCCAGGTGCTCTTCGAGGCGCCGACGATCGAGAAGCTGGCCCACCGCGTGGACGGCGCCGCCGCGACGCCCGCCTCGCGGCTGGTCCGGCTGCACGCGCGCGGCGACCGCTCGCCGGTCTACTGCTGGCCGGGCCTCGGCGGCTACACCATGAACCTGCGCTTCCTGGCGGAGGAGGCGGGCGTGGACCGCCCGTTCTACGGCGTCCAGGCGCACGGCATCAACCGTGGCGAGACCCCGTACGACACCATCCGCGAGATGGCCGCGGCCGACGTCGAGGCGATCCGCAAGCGCCAGCCCACCGGCCCGTACACGCTGTGGGGCTACTCCTTCGGCGCCCGCGTCGCCTTCGAGTCGGCACACCTGCTGGAGGCGGCGGGGGAGCAGGTGGAGCACCTGTTCCTGATCGCGCCGGGCTCGCCGAAGGTGCGCGCGGAGTCGGCGGCCGGCGGCGCGGCCTACGACAACCCCGCCTTCACGCAGATCCTGTACTCGGTCTTCGCGGGCGCCCTGGAAGACGTCCCGGCGACGGACGCGGAGTCGTTCGCGACGTACGTGACGGAGCGCTTCCCGGCGCTGGACCCGGACCTGGTCGCCCGGATCATCGCGATCGTCGAGAAGACCTTCGACTTCACGTACACCTTCCGGGAACTGACGGAACGCCAGGTCTCCTGCCCGGTCACGATCTTCAAGGCGCAGGGCGACGACTACTCCTTCCTGGAGCGCGCGACCGGCTGGTCGACCCGCCCGCCGACGGTGGTGGAGCTGGCGGCGGACCACTACAGCCTGCTGCGGGCACCGGACCTGAAGGAACTCGTGAAGCAGATCCGCTACCGGCTGGGGAGGTAGCCGCCCGTTCGGCCCGCCGAGATTGTCCGACCAGTACGAAGAAGGCCCCTCCGATGCGCCCGCCATCGGAGGGGTTTCTCTCGTCCTTCGGCGTTCACGCCGCAACGCGGAGCGTGTGGCGCGGTCCTTTTGTCCCGCTTCGTGCGAATACTCGTCGGCGGTTGAGACCCCGCGACCAGCAAGGTGGCCGGGATCTGGCACCGAAAGGTGGAAAAGCTTCATGACGACAACCGCGAGACGGCCGAGAAAGAGGACGCGCAGGGCGTCGCTCGTCGCTCTCGGCATGGCCACGGCTCTGGCCCTCCCTCTGTCGGGCCTGGCGACCGCGGCCCAGGCGCTGACTCCGGGACCTCCGAGCGGAGACGGCGAGCAGCCCCAGTTGGTGCAGGGCAACCCGGACTGCGCGGAACTCGTCCCGGGATCGTTCGAGTTCCGGTACGAGCCCGTGGTGGACGGGACGAACGTCGACCTCTCGCCGCTGAGCCCGCCGGCCCCCAGCGGGCTGAGCGGGAACCTCGACATCGACGTTCGGAACACCAGTCAGGGCCAGGTGTTCGACTTCAACCTCGACGGCGATTTCGTCGCGCTCGGAGTCATCGTCAAGGGCGGCCCGGACTCCAACTTCTACGACTACCGGACCGCCGGCAACAGGAACGACACCAGCCTGCACTCCCCGCTCGGCGCGGGCCCGAACGGCAACCGGTTCTTCGGCCTCAGCCACGTCGCGTTCTGCCTCGGCGAGGCTCCGCGGCCCGGGGCGCTGAAGATCGTGAAGAACAGCACCAAGGGCGGGCTCGTCAACAACGCCGGCGCGGTGTTCTCGGTGAGCGGCCCGGGCGGCTTCGGCACCAGCGTCACCGACGACACGACCATGGCGGCTCCCGACGAGGACCCGACCGTCGGCGAGGTGTGCATCTCGAACCTCACGCCCGGCACCTACACGGTCAACGAGACGACGCCTCCCGCCGGATACGGCGCCGCGACCCAGACGAACGTCCAGGCGACCGTGGTCGCCGGCACCACCTGTTCGAGCGTCCCTGCGGGCGCGACGGCCACGTTCACGAACGCACCGCTCGCCGACCTCCTCGTGCGGGTGGACGACCAGGGCTCCGGCGAGATCCAGTCCACGATCGCGTGCAACGGCAACAGCACCGGCCCCTCGGACCCGGCCATCCTGAACGTCAACGACCTGCCGCCGGGCGACTACACCTGTCAGATCCACATCGACCCGTGACCGGCTGAGCTCGTGGCCGCGTGAACACCGCCCGGCCACGCGGCGGACGACGGCGCCCTCGCACCGCGCGAGGGCGCCGTCGTCCGTTCGGTTGCCGTCGCCGTGCGGGGCGGGGGACCCGCTGGTGTGCTGGTCGGAGTCCGGCACCCCCACGTACAGGAGCACCAGCCATGGCCGTCATCGTCACCGTCGAGATCCCCGGCGGCACCCAGGAGACTTACGAGCGGACCACCCGGAAGATCACCAGCGCGTCCTGGTGGCCCGCCAAGGGCTTCCTCGCCCACGCGGCGGGCCCGGACGGGACGGGCGGGTGGCGGGTGGTCGACTTCTGGGAGTCGAAGGCGGACTTCATGGCATTCGTGGAGAAGGCGACGCCGATCTTCGAGGAGGAGGGGACGCCGCAGATCGCGCCGCGGGTGGAGGAGGCGGTGAACGTCATCCTGAAGTAGGCACGGGCGCGGAGCCCGTGGGCCGGGCGACGGGCGGGGCCGCGGGCCGGGCGACGGGCCGGGCGACGGGCCGGGCGCCGGACGTCGGCGCGAGGGTCACGGGCGCGGAGCCCGTGGGCGGGGCCGCGCGGGGTGGCCAGGGGCGGGCGCAGGTCCGCGCAAGGTCGGCCCGCGGGATCGGCGTGGGAGGTCCGCGCGAAGGTCACGGGCGAAGGGGCCCGGGCGTAATTGCGTTGCGGGCCGGGCGGCCCCGGCGGCACGCTGCGGCGCATGACTTCTTCCCTTCCGTCCCGCCGCCGCCGTCCCGTCGTCCTCCGTGACGGCCGACAGCAGCAGCCCGGCGTCCCCGGAGGCGCGATCCCGCTCGTCGCGTGATCGCCGCGGCGGTGGCCGGCCTGCTGGCCGGCTACGGCATCGCGATCCCCGTCGGCGCGGTCGGCGCCTATCTGGTGGCCGTCACCGCCCGCACCGGCTGGCGCACGGGCGCCGCCGCGGCGCTCGGCGTCGCCACCGCGGACGGCGTCTACGCACTTCTCGCGGTCGCGGGCGGCTCGGTCCTCGTCCCGTTGCTCACTCCCGTGATGACCCCGCTGCGCTGGGTCTCCGCCGTGGTCCTGGTGATCCTGGCGGTACGGGCGGCGACGACGGCCGTACGGGCCTACCGGGGAGGCGAGCTCGCTTCCCGCGACGACGGCGCCGCAGGACCGGGCCCGGGCCGCGCATACCTCACGTTCCTCGGCATCACGGTCCTCAACCCGATGACGGTGATCTACTTCGCCGCCCTCGTCCTCGCGACCGGCCCCGACGCCCCGTCCTCCGCCGCCGAGCGCGTCGCCTTCGTCCTGGCCGCCCTGGCCGCCTCGGCGAGCTGGCAACTCCTCCTCGCCACCGGCGGCACCCTCCTCGGCCGCACCCTGACCGGCACCCGAGGCCGCCTGGCCACGACCCTGGCGTCGAGCACACTGATCGTGGTGCTGGCGGTGCGGCTGGTGGAGTAGGGAGTCAGAGGGTGGCGAGCGGTACATGGAGGGCAATCCACACCGAACCCGGAGGCCCTCACCCGTTCAAGAACCCAGCACGCGTGTCACCGACGTCCCCGCACAACACACCTAGGGCTTCGCCGGGTGGATGTTCTGGTTGTGGTGGAAGACGTTGTCCGGGTCGTACGTGCGCTTCACCTCGGCCAGCCGGTCGTAGTGGCCCCGGTACGTCGAACGGACCCGGTCGCCGCCCTCGTCCTGGCCGAGGAAGTTGACGTAGGCGCCGCCCATCGAGTGCGGGTGGAGGGCCTCCCAGTAGTCGATGGCCCAGCTGCGGATCGCGCCCGCGTCGGCCGGGTCCGGGCTGATCCCGCCGATCACGCCCGACCAGACCGCGTCGCGGTAGGCCCACGCCGTGTCCGCCGGGCCGAGCCGGTGGGCGGCGGCGTCGACGGGGTAGAGGTGCATCGTCGACAGGTTGCTCGGGATGTTCTCCAGGAACGTGCGGTGCACGTCGATCGAGTCGTCCGTGATCCGGTCGAAGAAGTCACCGCGCCAGTACCACTGGAGGCCCTTCGGGATCAGCTCGTCGAACATCGTCTGGACCGCCGGGTACGGCGTCGGCACCGCGAAGTGGAAGGCGGGCCGGGCGGGTTCGGCGACGGGTGCGAAGGTCTTCGCCAGGCTCTCCTCGTCCGTCGCTCCCGTGGAGCACCACACCACGCCGCACATCTTCTTGCGGTGGAGCTCCTCCGGGAACGGCGCCTCCGGCGCCACCACCAGCGTCGCGAAGAAGCCGTTCAGGCTCTCGTCGGCCGCCGGCAGGAAGTCCCGGTACCAGCGCAGGACCTCGCCGATGTGCTCCGGATCCCACAGCGTGACGCCGAGCCCGACGTTGTCCACCGGGTGCAGGGCGAACCGGAAGGAGGTGACGATGCCGAAGTTGCCGCCACCGCCGCGCAGCGCCCAGAAGAGGTCGGGGTGCTCGTCGGCGGAGGCGGTGACGGTCGTCCCGTCGGCGAGGACCACGTCCGCGCCGAGCAGGTTGTCGATCGTCAGTCCGAACGCGCGGGTCAGATGCCCGTGTCCGCCGCCGAGCGTGAGCCCGCCGACCCCGGTCGTCGACATCACGCCGGCCGGCGTCGCGAGCCCGTAGCCGTGCGCCTCGTGGTCGAGGTCGCCGAGCTGGCTGCCGCCGCCCACCACGGCCGTACGGGTCCCGGGATCGACCCGTACATAGCGCAGGCCGCCCGACAGGTCGATCACCAGCGCGCCGTCGATCATGCACAGGCCGCCGCCGCTGTGGCCGCCGCCGCGCACGGCCAGGTCCATGCCGGTGTCGCGGGCGTGGCGCACCGCCGCCCGTACGTCCGTCACGTCGGCGCACCGCGCGATGGCGGCGGGCCGCCGGTCGATCATCGCGTTGTAGACCGTCCGGGCCTCGTCGTATCCGGGGTCCTCGGGTCCGATCACCTCGCCCCGCAGCTGCTCGCGCAGGGCCTCCACCACAGTGCCAGTGCCGCCCATGTCCACTCCTCAGGGCACCCCTGTCCGGCGGCCGCGCTACCCCTTCAGTCTCTCCCCCGGCGTGGCACCCCGCCTGCCGGGCCGGTGCGTCGGCATCCTTACGGCCATGAGCGACGCGGCCGCGGGTGACGCCGGTGACGGTGACGTGCAGGGAGTACGGGCCTCGGCCCGCGGCTGGCTGACGCTCCAACTCGCGGCCCTGGGCTTCGTGGGCCTGTGCGGCGCGCTGAAGGCCGGCGGCTCCGGCTCCACGGCCCCGCGGGGCGTCGAGATCGTGGCGGGCGTCCTGGTCCTGCTCGCCCTGTTCGTCGCGATCCTGGCGGTCTACCTCGTCGGCCGCACCGCCTGGCCGCACTCCGCGACCCCCGACGACCCGGCGCGCGCCGCGCGCCGTCTGCGCACCGGCCTGGTCCTGACGTTCGTCACGGTCCTCCTGACGGCCCTCGCCGCGACGAGCGCGTGGTGGCCGTCTCCGGAGGGCGAGGCGGGCGAGGGCGCGGCGACGGCCCCCGCCGTCGCGGTGACGACGTCCGCGGGCACGTGGTGCGGGGAGCTCACCCGGGGCAGCGGCGCCCTGGCCCTGAGCGTCCGGGGCCGTACGGTCGACATCCCGGTCACGGACGTGGTGGCGGTCACCCCCGTCGGCGACTGCGGGAGCTCATGACCGCGCGGGCCGACCGCCAGGACATGACGGCGAGCACCGAGCGGGCCGAGAGCAGGGAGCCGACGCCGAGGAAGGAGCCGACGGATCCGATGGAGAAGGCGGAGCCGACGGACCCGATGGACATGAAGGACCCGACCGACCCGATGGAGAGGAAGGAGTTCTTCGACCAGAGGGAGAGGCAGGAGCCGGAGCGGGAGGCTGGGCGGGGCGTGACGCCCGGGCCGCTGTTGCGTCGCATGGCCTGATCGTAGGCACGGCCGCTGCCGGTGCGCTCCCGAACGCGGGGAACACACGGTTTCGGAGACCGCGAAGGCCCGCCCGGCGACGGTGCTGCCGGGCGGACCTTCGGGCCGCGCGTGCGCGAGGTGAGGTACGTGCCCCAGGCCGGCGCCGGGGCGCCGGGTGGCATCGGACCGCTTACTTCAGGGCGGCGAGGGCGGCCTCGTAGTTCGGCTCCTCGGAGATCTCGTTGACGAGCTCCGTGTGGAGGACCTTGTCGTCCGCGTCGAGGACGACGACGGCGCGGGCGGTCAGGCCGGCCAGCGGGCCGTCGGCGATGGAGACGCCGTAGTCGGTGTGGAACTCGCGGCCGCGCAGGGTGGAGAGGTTCTGCACGTTCTCCAGGCCCTCCGCGCCGCAGAAGCGGGCCTGGGCGAAGGGCAGGTCAGCGGAGATGCAGAGCACCACGGTGTTGTCCAGCTCGGCGGCCTTCGCGTTGAAGGCGCGCACCGACGCGGCACAGGTGGGCGTGTCCACGCTCGGGAAGATGTTGAGGACCTTGCGCCTGCCCTCGAAGTCCTTCAGCGTCTTGTCCGCGAGACCCTCGCCGACCAGGGTGAACGCGGGAGCCTGGCTGCCCGCGGCGGGCAGGATGCCGTCGACCGTAACGGGGTTGCCCTTGAGCGCGACCTGCGCCATGAGGAATCTCTCCTTCGACTGAGGATGTTGCCGTCGTCAGCTGTGGTCAGCCGCCGACGGCCCGATCGTATTCCGCCGCCGCGGTCAGGTGCGCGCGTATCCGGCCAGGAACAGGTCCAGGCCGGAGCCCGCCACCCGCGCGAGCTCGTCCTCGTCCGGCTCCGTGCCGGGCGCGAAGGTGTGCACGAGCTGCGGCACGCCGACGGTCGTGGAGTGCGGCGAGAGCGCCGACGAGCGGCCGGGCCCGCCCTCACCGCCGCCTTCGCCGCGGACCCGGCCCTGGCCGGGCGTCTGCGCTGGCTGACGCCGGGGAAGGAGGAGACGCTTGGACTGAGAGGTGGCGAGAGGTGACGCCATGGACACGGGGCAGAACGCGGGACAGAACGCGGGGCGGATCGCGCCCCCGCAGGACGCGGGGCGGAACGCGGGGCGGATCGCGCGCCCGAAGAACGCGGGGCGGAGCGCCCGGGAGCACGCGGGACAGGACGCGTGGGAGTCCGGTCCGGCGTACGAGCGGTACATGGGGCGCTGGAGCCGGCTCGTCGCCGCCCGCTTCACGGAGTGGCTCGACCCGGCGGAGGGCCTGCGCTGGCTGGACGTGGGCTGCGGCACCGGCGCCCTGTCCGCCGCGGTGGCGGAACGCTGCCGCCCCCGCGCCCTCCTGGGCCTCGACCTGTCGGAACCCTTCGTCCGCGCGGCCCGCGCCACGGCCGTGGGCGCCACCGCCACGGCCTCCTTCGTCGTGGCCGACGCGACGGCGCTCCCCGTGCGCGACGCCGCCTGGGACGCGGCTCTCAGCGGACTGACCCTGAACTTCCTGCCGGACCCGGCCGCCGGTGCCGCCGAGCTGGTCCGCGCGGTGCGCCCCGACGGCGGCACGGTGGCCGCGTACGTGTGGGACTACGCCGACGGCATGGGCTTCCTGCGCCGCTTCTGGGACGCGGTCGCGACCGTCGACCCGGCGGCGGCCGTCGCCCTCGACGAGGGCCGGCGCTTCGGGACGCTCTGCCGTCCCGAGCGCCTGCACAGCCTGTGGACGGAGGCGGGCCTGGCCGACGTCACGACCGCACCGATCGACGTCCCCACCGTCTTCGCCGACTTCGCCGACCTCTGGGACCCGTTCCTGACGGGCCAGGGCCCGGCCCCCGGCTACGTCGCCTCCCTCACCCCGGGTGACCGCGACCGCGTCCGTACCGCGCTGGCCGAAGCCGTCCCCCGCGAGCCGGACGGCTCGGTCGAACTCACGGCGCGCGCCTGGGCGGTGAAGGGCGTACGGGGGTAGCGGCCGGGGCACACCGGGCCCGGGCACGTCACCTCGGCCTCGCCCGTCGCCCACCGGGCGTCCATGGCCGGCGAGAACACCTCCCGGTGCGTCGCGTCGAAGACGCCCGCGCAGTACGGGCAGACCGGTGGGCCCGCCGTGCTGCGGCGAGAAGAACACCGTCCGCCCGGTGACGACGGTCAGCCCGTCGCTCCCGCCCGCCTCCCGCGCGCCGGTGGCCAGCTCCCACCGCGGCCCGGGCCCGAGGTCACCTGCCCATACGATCCCTTGGCCCACGAGCAACGCCGTCACCCGCTCGCCGTGCGCGAGGGCGTCGTCGGCGGTCGCGTCGAGATCCACGATCGTCTGAAAGCTGCTGCTCACCCGGGAAAGGTACGTCGTCAGGCGGAAAGCAGCGCCCGGACGCGGTCGGCTGACGCGGCCTGGGACGCGCGGACGGTCAGCCAGGAGCCGTCCGGGAAGGCGATGTCCACCCGTCGCCGCAGCCGCCGCGGCCACGGCGTGACCCGTACGCCCGCGTGCCGGCGGGACACCGCCTGCGACGACTCCTGCCAGTCGGTCCGTACGGCGACCCCGCCGTCCGCGACCTCCAGCAGGAGGTCCGCCTGATCCGCCCGCAGCGCCTCCCTCTCCCAGTACGCGGCGTGCACCGCCAGGACGAGCCGCCCCGCGTCGCTGTCCCAGCCGCCCCGCATCGCCGGCCCCGCGAGGAGCCGCTTCAGCAGCCGGAAGGCCTTCTGGAACGGCTCGAACAGCGCCCCGAACGCCTCGACGGGATCCTCGGGCAGCGACACCAGGAAACGGACGAGGAAGAGCTCCCCCAGCGACTTCCACCTCGACCGGCGCCGGTGCGGCGCCAGCCGCCGCACCGACGGCCGCCGCCCGTACCCCGGCAGCGAAACACCGAACTCCAACACCCACCCCTTTCCGGCCCCCGCACGGAAATCTCTCAGACGTGCAGTTCCGGCGGGAAACCGGTCCAGCGCAGTTCGGTGGGGAGGTGGCCGGTGTCGTTGAAGAGGAGGAGCGCCGGTGGGCGGCCGGGGGCGTAGCGGATGACGGTCAGCGCCGCGTTGGCGTGGTTGATGCCCGTCCAGCGCCACCGCGGCGCGTCGAGGGCGGCGCGGACGAGCCAGCCGGCGAGGAAGTTGTGGGTGACGACGAGCTCGTGGCGCGGCTCGTCGCCGACGACGAGCCCGGTGAACTCCGCGACCGCCGCGGCCGCGAGCGCGGGCCCCTGCTCGCGTTCCCCGGCCGGGAACCCGGCGAGGAACCGGAGCGTGGCGTCGGCCGTCTCCGGCGGCAGTTCCTCACGCAGCGGCATGTACGGGATGTAGTCCCCGGCCGCCTCCGAGCACCGCACGGGTACGCCGTCGAGCTGTTCGCCCACCAGCCGCGCCGTCTGCTCGGCGCGCGCCAGCGGCCCGTGACGGACCGCCGCCAGCGGGATCCCGCGCAGCCGTTCCCCGAGCAGCGCCGCCTGCCGGCGACCGGCCTCCGTCAGCCCGCGCTCGTCCGGCGTGGCCTCACCGTGCCGGGTGAGGTAGAGATAGCGGGCGGCCGTACCGGTCACGTCGGGTCCTCCGTCGGAGTCGATCTTGCGGACTCCCGGAGGGACGCCGCCCCGCTCACGCCGGTTCCGCACCGTCCCGGCCGCGCAACAGAGCCTCGAACCAGTCCGCCGTGCGTTCCGCGCAGCGCGCGGCGGATCCGGCCGTGCGGAATCCGCCCGCCGCGGAGCCGCCGTGCAGAGGGAGGTACATCTGGTCGTGCAGCTCGGCGCCGTACACCCCGCCCTGCTCGTCGAAGAACGCCCCGAAGACGTGCCACCCGACCCGCACGACCGCCAGCAGATGCCCGAACCCCGTCTCCTCGGGCCGCAGCACGAACGTGCCGTCCGGGTCACCGGGCCAGGTCACGGCCCGTTCCCGCAGCACCCGCACGAAACGACGCCCCGACTCCGGCAACTCCTCGACGGCGTCCACCTCGTCGGACTCGCCGACCCAGAACCAGACCATGGCCAGAAGGTACGCTCTCGGTCACCATGACCACCGACTGGAACGCCGAGTACCGCCGCCTGCTGTCGGGGCACCGCCACGGCCACATCGGCCCGCCGCCCTGGTGGCGGGAGTATCCGGGCTCCGTGCCGCCGCCCCTGACCGAGACGGAGGTCCGCGAGGCCGAGGCGGATCTGGGCATCACCTTCCCGGTGGAGTACCGGAACCACCTGCTGCGGCACAGCGCCGGCGGCAGGATGAAGCACCTCTTCAAGGGCCCGCAGGGCTGGGGCTGGCACGGCGACTCGACCACCAACTACGACCTGCTGTCCGTGCCCTTCCCGCACCCCGACTCGTACGCCGCGTACGACGACGAACTGGGCGACCGCGAGCCCCCGCGCGAGGACGCGGAGGCCTGGGCGGCGTGGGACGACGAGTGCGGAGTGCTGGAGGAGCGGAAGACGGCGGGAGCCGTCCACATCCAGGAGGGCGGCTGCGGCTTCAGCACCCTGCTCGTCGTCACCGGTCCCCACCGCGGCGAGATGTGGTTCGACAGCCGCGCCACCTGCGATCGGATCCTGCCGTTGAAGCTGAACGGCCGGCCCGCGTCCTTCGCGGACTGGGTCGACCACGGCATGGATCTGGTCCCGTGGTGATCAGCGGTCCGGCCCGGACGCGGGCAGCCGGCAGCGGTTCGGGCGCGCCGTACGGCGACGCCCGCAGTGCTCAGCCGTGGGTGGCCAGGCTGTGGGCGCCGCCCGCGGCGATCGCGAACACGCTCGTCAGGGGTTCCGCGCAGGGGGCGGGCCGGCGGCCCGAGCAGACCTGGACCGGGATCGCGCGGTTGACCGTGGTGCCGTCGCCGAGCTGGCCGGCCAGGTTGTAGCCCCAGCTCAGTGCGCTGGTGTCTGACTGGATGGCGAGGGTGTGCTCGCCGTCGGCGGCGATGGTGATGGCGGTGTCGAGCGCGTTGCCGCCGCAGGGCGCCGTCGCCCCCGGCGCGCAGGCCCGGACGGGCGTCGTCTGCGTCTGGTTGCCGAACGTGCCGTCGCCGAGCTGCCCGAACCGGTTGTCGCCCCAGCCGAGGACCGTCTGGTCCTGGCCGAGCGCCACGCTGTGCGCACTGCCCGCCGCGATCTGGTTCACGTTGCCGAGGAAGGCGGCGCAGGGCGCGGTCTGGCCCGGCGCGCACACCTGAACGGGCGCGTTGGTGCTGACCGTCGTACCGTCGCCGAGCTGACCGAAGGCGTTGTGGCCCCACGCGCGGACCGTGCTGTCGGTCATGAGCGCGAGGCTGTGCGAGAGGCCCCCCGCCACCGTCCCCACGCCCGTCAGGGCGATCTGCACGGGCGTCTCCCGCTGGAACACGTACGTGCCGTCGCCGAGCTGGCCGGAGGAGTTCAGGCCCCAGCTGCGTACGGTCCTGTCGGTGCCCACGACCAGGCTGTGCCAGGCGCCGGCGCCGAGGTCGGTGATCCCGGTGAGGAAGGTGGCGCAGGGCGCGGTCTGGCCCACCGCGCACACCTGGACAGGGGTGGTGCTGTCGGCGGAAGTGCCGTTGCCGAGCTGCCCGTAGTCGTTGCTGCCCCAGGCGACGACGGACCCGTCGGACCGCAGGGCCAGGGTGTGGAACGCGCCGGCCGCGAGGGCGACCACGTCCGTGAGCGGATCGCGGCACGGGGCGGTCTCCCCGACCGCGCACACCTGCACCGGCCTGCTGCTGTCGGCGGTCGTGCCGTCACCCAGTTGGCCCTCGTTGTTGACGCCCCACGCCCACACGGTGCCGTCCGTGCGCAGGGCCACGGAGAAGTTGCTCCCGCCGTCGACGGCGATGATCCGCCGCATGCGCAGCGCACGGACCGGGGTCGTGCTGTCGACCGTTTCGCCGTTGCCCAGCTGTCCGCCGCTCCCCGCGCCCCAGGCGACCACGGGCCCGGGCGTGATGGCAGCGCCGAGCAGCGCCGTCCGCCGTTCCCCGTCCGCTCGCGGGTCCGCCTGCGCGGGCGCGGCGAGAGCCGCGAGGGCCGCGAGGGTCGCGAGGCAGAGGGCGGTGGCTCGTCTTCGCACGTTCCCAACAGATCGCATGGGCCGTCCTTCGGTGAGTGAGGAGAAACGCACCGAGCATGGCCCCGACCTGCGCGGCAGGGCTTACAACACGCGTCGGCCTGCGGCACTCGGCCGACAAGCCGTCACCCGCGAGGCGGCGGCGTTGCGGTGGGGCGTCGAGCAGGGGCCGTACGGGAAGACGGTGCGGTGCGAGCTGGCCGGAAACCACGCTCTACGGGAAGGATAGTCTCGCTATCCTCGTCTCCATGACGACGCCACGCCCGGCCGCTCGTACCGCCGCCCTCGCCGCCTTGGCCCTCCTCCCCGTGCTCGCTCTCACCGCCTGCTCCTCCTCGTCCGGCGAGGAGCGGAGCATCGGGCAGTCCGCGAGCGTCGAGGTGGCCAAGGGCCATCACGTCGACGTGACCGTGCTCGCTCTGGAAGCCGGTACGGAGGCGGACCTGGCCGAGCTGAAGGACTCCTCCAAGTACGCCGGCCGCACGCCCTACTACCTGCGCTACCGCTACACCAAGACGCAGGAGGGGAAGGCGAGTTGGTCGGGCGACTTCGAGGTGCACGGGGACGCCGGGCCGCTGACCTCGCTCAGCGTGCTGCCGTCGCTCGACTCGACCGGCAACCCGGACGATCCCTTCGACGTCCGCACCTTCGAGAAGTGCGAGTCGAGTACGGGATTCGACAAGGTCGCGAAGGGCGCGAGCGTGGAGGGCTGCCAGATCTTCCTCACGGACACGGGCGGCGGCGCCCCGAAGGACGTGAAGTGGGTGGACGGCGACAAGACGCTCGTCACCTGGAAGTAGCCGGAATCGGCAGCATGTTGTGCGGTCCGCGGGAACAATCCGTCCCCGCGTCGCGTTCGACTCCAGGCCGATCCCCGGACGACCTAGGAGTACCTTGACCGACCCCCTCGCCCCGCTGCCGACCCTCGCCGCCCAGGCCGAGAAGCTGATCGAACTCGGCGTGCACGAGCTCGCGGGACTGACCGCCGACGAGCTCCGCGCCTTCGCCGCGAACGCCGGAACCGACCTCGCCGGCGGCGAAGCCCTCCTCGCCGTGCACCCCGGCCGCGTGCCCGCCTCCGCCCTCGCGCCGCTGCTCCGGCGCGCCGACAAGCCCGGGTTCGTCGTCGTCGACATGCCGGACGTGGACGACTTCGCGCCGTACACCGTCGAGCTGCCCGACTCCCCGCTCTACCTCGTCACCGGGCTCGACCGCGGCGACCACATGGCCAACTGGAGCCCGGAGGAGGCGCTGCCGGCGATCGAGAAGGACGGTCGCAGCCCGCTCACGCTCGCCGAGGGCATCCACTGGGTGCTCCAGCAGCCCGAGGCGCTGGAGCGCAACCGCTGTTTCATGACCATCGGCTCCCGGCTGCGCAAGCCGAACGGCGCGTACGACGCCCGTACGCCCGCGATCTGGATCAGCAACGGCACGGGCCGCGACGGCCGCGAGCGGCGCGACGCGCCGAAGGTCGGCTGGTGCTGGTGGGGCAACCGCCACACGTGGCTGGGCTTCGGCTCGGCGACCGGCCGCCGGTCGCGGTAGGCGCGGACACCGCGGCCCCGCACGCCATGAGCGTGCGGGGCCGCGGCCGGTGCGCCACCCGGTGCGTCACCCGGCGTGTCAGCCGTTCGCGGTGACCCGGCGCACGCCGCTGCAGGCACCGGCGCCGTGCCGCCCTCGTCGGCCAGGCGACGGCCGTCACCGCCGCCCTCACCGCCGCCGTACGGCTCTCCCTCGGCGTCCGATCAGCCCCGCAGCGGGCCCTCGCAGCTGTACGCCGCCGTCGCCGTCGTCCCCGTCGCCCGGACCGGGCCGAACCAGCAGTTCACGTCCGTGAAGTTCGTTCCGCCGGCGAGTGCCGCCTCGATGAGGGTGCGGTCGGCCGCGGCCGTGAAGTCCCGGAACACGGCATCGCCGTCGGCCGCGTCGGCCGTCGCCGTCGTCAGGCTGCCGCCGCACACGAAGCGCCGGTTGGTGCCGGTGTCGCCGGTGTCGGCGCACTGCGGTGCGGTGCCCGACGCCGTGGCGAGCGCCGCCCGTACCTGCTCCGCGGTGCCGTGCGTGAGCGTCCCGGTCGGCTGGAAGGTCGTCGCGGGCACGTACAGCTGGTCGACGATCGCGATCTGGGCGTCGAGGAAGGCGTCGTACGCGCGCTGGACGGCCGGGTCGGCACCGAGCCGGTTGCGCCAGGCGTCGAATCCGGTCACGTCACCGGCGCGCAGGAAGCCGTACATGGCCTGGAGCTCGCTCGGCCGCTCCCGCCACAGGTACTCGAAGAAGGTGCCGGCGTAGTCGTAGAAGCGGAAGCCGTCGCCGTCGTACGTGGCGTGGAGCAGCTGGTCCACCGTCATGCGCGGGCCGCCGGAGGCCGTGTCGTCGATGACGCCCTGGACGAGCGAGCGGCGCACCCGTATGCCGTCGTCGCGGGTCGCGCCGTCGAAGAACTCGGCGGTGCCCTCGTCCATCGCGGTGGTCCGGTCGCCGGTGTACCAAGGGCCGGACCCGAAGGTGCCGGGGACCGCGAACCGGCCGTTGAGGTAGTGCGCGTACTCGTGGCGGAACAGCTCCTCCAGGGTCAGGGAGGAGTCCTCGGGCACCCGCCGCTGGTAGGTGTAGAAGGTCGCGCCGTCCTCGATGTACATGCCGCCGTTGTTGGTGCTGAGGCCGTAGAGGAGGGTCTGGTAGGCGACGTAGTCCGCGCGGGAGGCGTAGAGGACCACCGTCAGGACGGAGTTGGTGTCACCGGCGAGCGGCGCCTCGGTTCCGAGGACGCGGTGGAAGTGCGCCTTGACCTGCTTGCTCGCGTAGTAGAGCTGGTCGACCGTCGTCTTGTCGAGCGCGGTGCGGACCTTGATGGCGCCCTTGTCGTACACGTAGGTGTACGGGAAGAGCCGGGCCTCCAGCTCGGCCTTGCACTTGGGTGACTTGCACGGTGCCGTGCCCGCTTCGGCCGCGGGGCGGGTAGCGCGGCGCTCGGCGTGGTCGTACGCCTTGTCGTGCCCGCCGGGCCTGGGCGCGGACGCGGAGGCGGGCGCCGGCGAGGAGGCGGCCGCAGACAGGGGCGCGGGCGCCGGCGCGGCCGTCGCGGTGGCGGCGGGGAGGAGGAGGGTCGCCGCGCAGGTGGTGGCCGTGGCCATGGCTCCGAGGAGCGCGCGCACGGGTCTCGGACGGGACACAGAGGTCTCCTGTCGTCAGGGAGGGGGCCTGCTAGTGCCGCGTAACATAGCAATGTGAAATTGTATTGAACACCCTTGAGGCCGGGGCGAGTTCACGCCCGGCCCCGGTGCGCCTCAGTCGATGTGCACGATCTGGAACGCCTCCGCCATGCGCCCCGCCGGCAGCCCGCCCGCCCGTGCGTGCTCGCTCAGCCAGTCGCGCAGCAGGCCGGCCAGGTCGTCGAAGTGGGCCGTCTGGGAGGTGTGGATGCGCAGGGCCTCGACCTTGCGGTCGAAGACGGGGGTGACGTCCACGTACTGGTTCGGCGTGGGGCCGGTCATCAGCCACAGCTCGTGGACCGTCCACGGCTCCAGGCCCTCCTCCTTCAGCAGTTCGGCGTGCGCGAAGGGGTTGCGGGCCTCGGGGTATATCGCGCGCAGGCAGGCCTCGCCGACGGCGCGGTGGTCGGGGTGGAGGTCGGCGGCCCGGGCCCAGTTGATCTCGGGGGACGGGACGATGCAGCGCTGCGGGCGGACCTCGCGGATGACCCGGCACAGGTCGCGGCGCAGGGGCACGTCCGCCTCGACGAAGCTGTCGGGGTAGCCGAGGAAGCGGACGTCGGCGACGCCGCTGAGCTTCGCCGAGTGGACCTGCTCGGCGCGGCGCAGGTCCGCCATGGCCTGGCGGGGGAGCAGCGGGTCGTAACCGCCGGCGCCGCCGTCGGTGACGATGCAGTACGTGACGCGGGTGCCGCGCTCGATCCACTGCATGACGGTGCCGCTCACGCAGAACTCGATGTCGTCCGGGTGTGCCGCCACCACCAGCAGTGATTCCGGCGCACTGCGGGCGGTCGGCTCCGGCAGGTCGGTCGTCGCGAAGTCCTCCATGGGGCCAGCCTGTTGGGCGTGCGGGGGCGTCGCAAGGCCAACTCGTGGCGTGAACCGGACATGGCACTTACGCGCCATCCAAAAAGTTGGTAGATTCAAATCATTGGGTGCGACATGTGAACGGGTGCGCAGAGACCTACTCGTAGCTCAGCAGAGAGACCGGAGGCGACCGCCCATGTGCAGGATTCTCGGCTCCTTCGCCGCGGGGGCGGACCGTCCCGACCCTGCCGAGCTGGCGGCGGTCTCGGCCCGCCAGCGGCACGGCGGCCCCGACGAGCACCAGGTGCTCAGCGGCCCCGGCTGGTCGCTCGGCTGCGACCGGCTCGCCGTCACCGACCCGTGCGGCGGCACGCAGCCGTACCGGCTGCCGCACCTCCCCGGCATCCTCGCCGTCCTCAACGGCGAGATCTACAACCACGAGGAGCTGCGCCGCCGCCTCGCCGCCCGCGGCCACCGCTTCCCCGACCGCTGCGACGGCACGCTGCTGCCCGCGCTCTACGCCGAGTACGGCGCCGCCTTCGCCGAACACCTCGACGGCATGTTCGCCGTCGCCGTGCTCGACCTGCGGCCGGGCAGCACCCAACTCGTCCTCGCCGTCGACGACATGGGCATGAAGCCGGTCCACTTCCACCACGACCCGTACGGCCCGAACGGCGCCGGCGTCACCCGCTTCGCCTCCGAGATCCCCGCGCTGCTCGCCTTCGAGGGCGTGCCGATCACGCCCCGCGAGGACGCCCTCGACACCCTCCTCGCCACCCGCACCTCGTACGCGACGCACACCGCCCTCGACGGCGTCGGCGTCCTGCCGCCCGGCGCGACCGCGGTCGTACGGCCCGGCTGCGCACCCGTCGTCCGCCGCCGCGCCCCGCACGCGGGCCCGCGGCCGGTGGGTGACACGCAGGACGTGCTGCGCCACGAGGTGCGGCGGCTGGCCACCGCGGACGCGCCGGTCTGCGCGATCACCAGCGGCGGGCTCGACTCAGGCCTCGTCACGGCGCTGGCCGCCGAGCAGCGGCGGGAGGCGGACGCCCCGCCGCTGCACACCTTCCACCTCACCTACCGCGGCAAGTGGCCCGACTCCGAGGCCGGGTACGCGCGTTCCGTCGCCCGCCGGGCCAGGACCGTGCACCACGAGGTGAGCATCGACCCGGACGAGATCCCCTCGCTGCTCACGCGGACGGTGCGGCACGTCGGGCAGCCCAACGCCGACCCGATCGCGCTGTCCACGTACGCGCTGTTCCGCGCGGTCCGCGAGAACGGCTTCACGGTCGCCCTCGCCGGCGACGGCGCGGACGAGCTCTTCGGCGGCTACGACCGGATGCGGGCCGCGCTGGCCGCGCCGCCCGGCGTGGACTGGGCCGGTGCGTACGCCGACGCGCTCTCGGCGGCGCCGCGGCTGCTCCGCGAGCACCTGTACACCAGCTCGTACGCCGCGTTCATCGCCGACCACGGCTCGGCGGCGGACCGCGTCGAGGGCGAACTGCGCTCGGCGGAGGCGGCGGGCACGGACCGGGCGACGGCGATGAGCGCGTTCGAGACGCGCCGCCGGCTGCCCGCGTACCACCTGCGGCGCGTCGACCACCTGTCGATGGCGTGGGCGGTCGAGGCGCGGCTGCCCTTCTGCCAGCCGAGCGTCGTCACCCACGCCCGCGAACTGCCGCCGGAGGCCCGGCACGGCAAGCGCGCGCTGTACGAGGCGGGCGCCGAGCTGCTGCCGGCGTCCGTCCTGAACCGCCCGAAGCAGCCGTTCACACTGCCGATCGCCGCGATGATCGCGCCCGGCGGCCCGCTCCTAGACACCGTGCGCGAGCTGCTGTCGCCGGCCCGACTGGTCCTCGGCGGCAAGATCCGCGCGGACCGCGTGAACCGGCTCCTCGCCCGGCACCTGGAACGCCCGAACCAGCACATCGCCCTCGCGCTGTGGGCCCTCGCCGTCCACGAGCTGTGGACGGAGGTCGTCCAGGGCATGCGGATCCCGGTGGGCTGTGCGGCCTGAGGAGGGTGGCCGGCGCGGCCGCTCGCACGGCGTCCTCGCCCACGTCGTCCTCGCCGAGGACGCGCCCGGGCCCACCCTCGTCGTGCGGCGCGACCGGCTGCCGCCCGGGGCACTCGCGTCGAGCGGCGAGCTCGCGCGGTTGCGCCAGGCGCTCGCCCGCACGCCGTACGTCGGGCTCAACAAGATCGCCCTGTACGGGCCTTCGGCCGGCACGGCCGCCGAGCTCGACTACCGCTTCGTCCAGGCCCTGCCCGGCGGGCGGTTCGACTTCCGGGCCGGATGCGGGCACTCGCTGCTCGCGTGCGTCGTTGCCGACGGGCGCGCGGGCGGGGAGGTGACCGTGCGGGCGGTCACGACGGGAGACGTCGTGCGGTGCGTGGCGCAGGGCGACGGCGCGTACACGCTGGACTTCCTGCGGCCGCCCGACGCGCCCGGGACGCTCCCCACCGGCCGGCCCGTCGACGTCCTCGACGGCGTGCCCGTGACGCTCGTGCGCTACGGCAACCCGTACGTCCTCGTCGACGCCCGGCACCTCCCCGTCGACGCCCGGCACCTCCCCGTCAACGCCCGACACCTGCCCGCCGACGCTCGGCATCTGCCCGCCGACGCCCGACGCCTCTCCGCCGACTCCCCGCATCTCCCCGCCGACGCCCTCCAGGCGCGGCTCCTGGAGCTGCGTGCCCGTGCCGCCCGCCTGCTCGGGTACCCGCCCGAATCCCCGCTCCCCAAGATCGCGCTCTTCACGCGCACCGGCCCCGACCGCCTCGCCGTCCGGGCCCTGACGGTCGGCGGCTGGCACCCGCGGCTCGCGCTCACCGGTGCCGCCGCGTTCGCCGCCGCCGGGGCGATCGGCGGTACCGTCGTCGGCGGGCCCGTGTCGCGGCTCCGCACGCCGCACGGCGGCACCGTGACGGTCTCCGCCGCGCCGGACCGGGTCCGGGTGCACCACAAGCGGGCCCGCCTGCTGCAGCGTCTCGAACTGCCCTGGCCTGCCCCTTGGCGTATCCACGCAACGGCGTGAACGCGCACCCGTACGGCCGGGTGATCCACCGCTCTCCTCTGCCACGCTGAACGGGACCGACCGGCTTTCGGTATCCGTGGGGAGAGCAGACACACATGAAATTCGAGAACCTGCGTGTCGTCGTGACCGGGGCGTCCCGCTATTTCGGCCGCGCGCTCGCCGTCGGATTCGCCCATCTCGGCGCCGAGGTCTACGTGTCGGCCCGCACCGTCGAGGCCGCCGAGCGCACCCGCGCCGAGGTGATGGGCTCCGCCCGTGACCGCATCCACGCCTTCGGCTGCGACCTGAGCAGGCCCGCGGAGATCCGGGAGTTCGCCGCCCGCGTCGGCGAGCGCACCGACCGGGTCGACCTGCTGGTCAACAACGGCGCCCGCTGGCTCGACGGCATGGACCTGGAGTCGGCGAGCGACGACCAGATCGTGGAGACGATCGAGTCGACGGCCGGCGGCACCGTCCTCATGGTGAAGCACTTCCTGCCGCTGCTGCGCGGCTCGCTGCGGCCCGACATCGTCAACATGGTCGCCGTCCGCGACGCGGAGGGCGCCTCCGCCGCGACCGCCTCGGCGGCGCACGAGGCCTTCTGGGCGGCGAAGAGCGCCCAGGCAGGCTTCGCCGACATCCTCTCCCGCCGCCTCCGGCCCTCCGGAGTGCGGGTGTTCTCGCTGTTCCCGCCGGACTTCTCGACGTCCGACCCGCGGTTCGCGGAGTGGGACGGCGCGAACCCGGACGGCGTCGCGCCCGACGAGAAGCTCACCACCCAGGCGCTCTTCGAGTGCATCGTCTACGCCGTCGAGCAGCCCCGTGACTGCTTCATCCGCTCCTTCCACTTCGAACCTCGCTGACCGACACCGCTGACAGAAGACCGCTGACAGCTCATCGCACGACAGCGTCAAGGAGGTCCCATGAGCACCCCCGTCTGGATCACCGCGACCCCTCCGGCCACCCACGGCGAACTGCACATCGGCCATCTGGCGGGACCGTACGTCGCGGCCGACGTCCTCACCCGCTTCCTGCGCGCCGAGGGCGAACCCGTCCGCTTCACCACCGGCACCGCCGACCACGCCAGCTCCGTCGAGGTGCGGGCGCTGCGGCACAACCGCAAGCCCGAGGAGGTCGCCGAGGGCTACCGCGCGGCGATCACCGCCGACTGGCTGCGTTCCGGCGTCGAGTTCGACCACATCGTCAGGCCGCGCCGGGACCGCGGGTACGCGCGCTGGGTGCAGGAGCTGTTCAGCCGGCTCTACGCGCAGGGCGTGATCGCGCCGCGCACCCGGCTCCTGCCGTACTGCGAGCCGTGCGAGCGCTGGCTGTACGGGGCGCACGTCACCGGCTCCTGCCCGCACTGCGGCGCGTCGAGCGACGGCGGCATGTGCCACGAGTGCGCGCGGCCGAACGACGGCGGCGACCTGCTGTCGCCGCGCTGCTCGATGTGCGACGCCCCGGCGGTCGCCAAGCGCTGCCGCCGGCTGTACGTGCCGCTCGAACCGTTCCGCGACCAGCTCTCCGACTACTGGGCGCTCGCCGGCCTCCCGCCGCGGCTCGCCGCGCTGTGCGAGTCGCTCGTCGAGGACGGCCTGCCGGACATCGCGGTCGGACACCCGGCCGAGTGGGGCCTGGAGGTGCCCGTCGAGGGCTTCCCGGACCACCGGATCGACGCGTGCTTCGAGGCCGCGGCGATGCACCTGTTCGGCTACGACACCAAGGGCCCGTTACCCGCCCGCACCATCCACTTCTGCGGCTTCGGGCACGCCTTCTGCCACGCCGTGCTGCTGCCGGTGCTGCTGCTCGCGCAGGACGTCAAGCTGCCGCAGGAGTTCAACGTCAACGAGTCGTACGTGGTGGAGGAGGGCGTCCAGGAAGGCAACGTGTGGGCGCTCGACCTGCTCACCGAGTACGGCTCCGACACCCTGCGCCGGCACGTCCTGCAGGCCCGGCCGACCGGCCGCAGGACCGTCCACCAGCGCGACCGGCTCGCCGCCGCGCGCCTGGAACTCGACGAGAACTGGAACAGCTGGCTGGCCCGGCTCTTCACGGCCGTGCGCGAGGAGTGCGACGGCGTCGCGCCGCAGGCGATGCCCGGCGGCACCGGCTGGGAGATCCTGGAGCGCCGGCTGCACCGCGGCGTGGACGACCTGCGCGAGGCGTACGGCCCCGACGCCTTCGACCCGCGCCGGGCGGTCGCCGTGCTCGACGAGATGGTGCGCTCGGTCGCCGACTTCGGCTACGTCAACGCCCACGAGCGGTGCAGGCCCACCACCTCCTGCCGCCACCTTCCGGCGCTCGCCGCCCAGCTGGCGGTGGCCTCCGCGCTGTCGGCGTGGTCGCGGCCGGTGATGCCGGAGGGCGCGGACCGGCTGGCGGCGGCGCTCCAGGTGACACCGGGGCGGCCGGTGGACTGGTCGGCGCTGATCGCTCCGCTGCCGGGGACGCGGCTCGCGCCGCCGTCGGGGCCGGTCTTCGGATTCTGAGCCCGAGCCCGGTCGACCTCGCTCCTCACTTCTAATCCGCTAAGAAGTCGCGTACTTGGCGGCCCCGCACCACCCCTGGTGCTTCCCCAGCCGCCCATCACGTCCAGCAGTCCAGCACGTCCAGCCCTTCCCACCGCTTCCCTGCCGCGTGACCGTGCGCGCCGCGCGCGGGGCCACGTGGCCGGCCCACCCCACAGGAGCCCCACGTGTCCCTGCGCGTCGCCATGCTCAGCGTCCACACCTCCCCGCTCCACCAGCCCGGTACCGGGGACGCCGGCGGGATGAACGTCTACATGGTCGAGCTGTCCCGTGCCCTCGCCGAACAGGGCGTCGAGGTCGACCTGTTCACCCGCTGCCGCGGCGAGGGCCTGCCCGGCCTCGTCGACCTGGAGCCCGGCGTGCGGGTGCGGCACCTCGCCGCGGGCCCGCGCCGGGCGCTGCCCAAGGAGGCCATGCCGGACCTGGTCGTGCCGTTCTCGCTGGCCCTCCTGAAGGAGTTCCGGCGGTACGACCTGGTCCACTCGCACTACTGGCTGTCCGGGCAGGCCGGGCGGATCGCCGCCTTCGGCTGGGGCACCCCGCTGGTGCACACCGCGCACACCCTGGCCCTGATAAAGAACGCCCACCTCGCCGAGGGCGACACCCCGGAGCCCGAGCTGAGGATCCGCGGCGAGCACCAGGTGGTCGGGGACGCGGACCGGCTGATCGCCAACACCGTCGACGAGGCGGAGGCGCTGCGCACGCTGTACGGGGCGGACCCGGCCCGTACCGAGGTGGTGCGGCCCGGCGTGGACCTGCGCACCTTCGGTCCCGCGTTCGGTCCGGGCGAGGCGCGGGGTGACGGTCCGGCGGAGGAGAAGCGGGCGGCGCGGGCGCGGCTCGGGCTGCCGGCCGACGCCTTCGTTCCGTTGTACGCGGGGCGGATCCAGCCGCTGAAGGGGCCCGACGTGCTGGTGCGGGCGGTCGCCGAACTGCTGCGGATGGACCCGGAGCTGCGGTCCCGGCTGCTCGTGCCCGTGGTCGGCGGGCATTCGGGAGCGACGGAGCAGGGCACGGTGTGGCGGCTCGCGGCGGACCTCGGCGTCGCGGACGTCCTGAAGGCGTGTCCGCCCGTACCGCAGGAGCGGCTGGCGGACTTCTACCGCGCGGCCGACGTCCTCGTGGTGCCGTCGCGTTCGGAGTCGTTCGGACTGGTGGCCCTGGAGGCGCAGGCCTGCGGGACGCCGGTGCTGGCCTCGGCGGTGGGCGGGCTCCCGTCGGCGGTGTGGGACGGGGTGACGGGACTGCTCGTCCAGGGCCACGATCCGGCGGAGTACGCGCGCCGGCTGCTGTGGCTCGCCCGGAACCCGCGGGCGCGGGTCACGATGGGGGAGGCGGCGGTCCGGCACGCCCGGGGGATGAGCTGGCGCGCTTCCGCCACGCGGACGATCGACGTCTATGAGGACGCGCTGGCGGGGCGGGAGCGGACGGCCTCGCGGATCGCGGAGCGGATGAGCTCCGGCCTGGCCGGACGGGTGGGGCAAGGGCGGCGGCACGCCCCTGCCCCGGCGGCCCCTCTCTCCTGGAGGAACGAGAAGGCCGTTGCACGAGTCTAGCATCTCTTTTGGTCTAACCAAAGGTTAGAGGCGGCCCGGATGCGTCAATTCCGTTCATTCCGCGGCGCATTGACGCACTCACGCCATGGCGGATCCACGCATCGAGAATCCCTGGATTCGCTCTGGAGTGCCGGACAGAATAGAGATGTCTTCAGGGAGCGCCCGGCGGCACGGGCCCCCGGAAGCCGGAATTCACATTCCCACTCCTGGAGGAATCATGTCCGCTCAGCAGAACACCGGCCTGCGCAAGACCGTCCGCCAGTTCGCCCTCGCCCTGGTGGCGTGTATGGCGGTCGCGGGCGGTGCGGTGGCGGTCGCCGGCTCCGGCGACGCCGAGGCGCCCGCGGCCCCCCGCCTGATGCTGGCCGACGACAACTGGCCGGTCCCGACCCCGGCCCCCTCCAACTGAACGGCAGAAACCCGAGAGAAAAGCCCCGCGATCGCCCTGCCACGATCGCGGGGCTTTTCCCGGCCCGCTTCCGTGCGAGCCGTGAATGCCCCGGCCGTCAGTCCAGCCAGCCCATCCGCACCGCGCGCACACCCGCCTCGAATCGGCTCGTCGCCCCCAATTCCTGCATGAGTTCCGAGAGCATTCGGCTCACCGTGCGCAGCGACACCCCGAGATTCCTGGCGATCTTCTCGTCCTTCATTCCGGTGGCCAGCATCCGCAGGGCCGCCCGCTGCTGCTCCGAAAGACCGTCACCGCCCCGCTCGGCGGCGGCCCCGGAGCCGTAGGGCACGGCCGTGTGCCAGCAGTGCTCGAACAGCCCGAGGTACGAGCGGACCAGCGCCCGGCCGCGGGCCAGGATGGCGCCCTGGCGCGCGTCCTCCGGCCGGATCGGCAGCAGGGCGTACTGCTGGTCGATGATGATCATGTTGAGCGGGACGGCCGCGGCGACCCGGATCTCCGCTCCCAGTTCGCTCCGGGCGTCGAGCAGTTCGGCCACGTCGGGGCGCGTGGCGTGCTCGTGCGCGTAGATCGCCCGGACCCGGATCCCCTGTTCGAGACGCCGCCGGTCGCGGGCGAGGGTCACGTCGTGCACCTCGCGGCTCGGCCCGCCCGGGTACATGGACGCCGAGCTCTCCTGCATGACGTCGATGATGTCGTCCAGGGCCTGCTGGATGCGCCGGTAGTCGGTCAGCGCCTCGACCTCGACCTCGGAGCCGGCCAGGACGCTCGCCCGCAGGAACGTGCCCGCCAGGGTCTCCAGGGTTCCGTACGCCTGGTCCGCCTCGGCCAGATGCTCCCGCAGCCGGGCCCGTTCGCGGTCCAGGAGCCGCAGCAGCGCGATCTCCGGGTCGACCGCGGCGACCGTGTCGGCGTCCGGCTGCCAGGCCTCGTTCCGCACGTCGGCGATGGTGGCGTGGGTGCGCGTGGTCGGGACGACCAGACCCAGCGCGATCAGCTCGGCCCGACATCGCTCGTACTCCTCGGCGGCGAGACCTAATCCCTCCGCGACCTCGGGGAGGTTCGACACCCCGCGTCTGCGCAGCTCCTGGTAGAGCGCGACGAGCCGGCCGTTTGCCGGTCCGTGCGCCGTGCCCCCGGCCGCGCGGTCCACCGCGCCCTCCGCCGGTCCGTCGCCGCCGAGACCGCTCGTCGTGATCACGCGAGGTTCCCCCTTCTGCTCTTCGTGGTCCCGTGTCCCGTGTCCCGAATCCGTGTCGCGCATCCGTGTCGCGAATCCGTTGTCGCACCCCAAATGGCCAGGTTACGCGTCGTGTTCGGGAGCCGGTGTGCGGCGTCGAGCCGTCCGGTCGGGGGGCGGCACGGGCGCGCGGGCTACGTCGGCTGCTCGTACGGCTCGCCGTCGAGCAGGCCGAGCCGGGCCGCCTTCACACCCGCCTCGAAGCGGCTCGCGGCGTCCAGCTCCTGCATCACCTCGGAGATCAGCCGGCTGACCGTACGCAGCGAGACGCCCAGGTTGCGGGCCACCTGCTCGTCCTTGATCCCGGAGGCGAGCATCCGCAGGGCGGCCCGCTGCTGTTCGGAGAGGCCGTCGCCGCCGCGTTCGGCGGGCTCCTCGTGGCCGTACGGGGTGGCCGCGTGCCAGCAGTACTCGTACAGGGCCCGGTAGGAGCGCACCAGGCCGGGGCCGCGGGCCAGGATGGCGGCGGAGTCGGGGTCGCGCGAATCGGTGGGCAGGAGGGCGAAGTTCTCGTCGGCGAGCACCATGTTCATGGGCACGACGGGCGACAGGCGCACCTCGACGCCCAGCGCGGAGCGCTCCGCGAGGTGCTGCACCATCTCCGGCACCTGGCCGACCCGGTGGCTGTACATGGCCTGGACGAGCACGCCGCGGGCCACCCGGTCGCGGTCCCGCTCCAGCTCCAGGGACATCTCCTCGCGCCGCACCGATCCGGTCAGCATCGAATGGACGGAGCTTCGCACCGTGTTCGTCAGGTCGGCCAGTTCCCGGCGGATCCTGGCCGGATCCTCGACGATCTCCACCTCGACCTCGGAGCCGGGTTCCATCCCGGCCCGCAGAAAGGGTCCTGCCAGCGTCTCCAGGGTGGTGTGCGCCCGACTGGTCTCGGCCAGCCGGTTCTCCAGGCGCTCGCGCTCGTGCTGGAGCAGCCGGAGCAGGGCGACGTCGGGGGCGATCACGAGGGGGACGGAACCGGCGGTGCCGTCGGCACCGGCGGCGGCCTGGTCGATCAGGCCGAGGGAGACCAACTCCTCGCGGCAGCGGTCGCGTTCGGCGCCGGTCAGTTCCAGCCGGTGCGCCGCGTCGTCGAAGGACGCGCCGGTCGTGCTGCGTAACTCCTGGTAGAGCGCGAGGGCCTGCTCGCTTCCCGTACGCGCTCCGGCGGCGTTTTTGGACACGACGCAGCAGACTCCCCTCGGATCGCGCGGATCCTGTTGAAACGCCCCGCTAGACCCTGCCACAAATTCGAACGCGACGCACGGTGTTCACGTGCTTTCAGCGCGAAGGGGGCTCTTCGTGGCAGTCGGGGCAAAGGCCCTTGAAGACCACCTCGGCGTCGCTGACCCGCCACTGCGGCAGACTGCCGCGCGGCGGCGCGGGGGCGGTGGCGGCGACGTTCTCCACGCGGCCGCAGTTCTGGCACAGGGCGTGCTGGTGCGCGGGGCCCGAGATCTCGAAGACGGCGGGCAGGCCCGGGCGGTCGAACTTGCTGACCAGGCCGGTCTCCTGGAAGTGCCGCAGCATCTCGTAGACGGCCTGGCTGGTCAGGGTGCCGAGACGCTCGCGGGCGGTCGCGGTGATCGCCTCGACGTCGAGATGGCCGCCGGCGGCGAGCACCGTGAGCACCTCGAGGCGTGGACCGGTGACCCGCAGGCCGACGTCGCGCAGGCGCTGGATCACCGCCTCGCGGCCCGTCAGGTCTTCCACGACTGCCATCTTCTCCGCCCGCCACCCGCCACCTGGTCGACCCAAACCTTTGTGGGCATCGTACATCTTGGCGGTCCCTGGCGTCAGGGGTCCGGCCGGGGCGTGCGTCAGTCGTCGGCCCGGCAGACGAGCAGCACGCTCTCGGTCCGGTCGTCGATCCGGTGCCGCCGCCGGCCCTCGATGTGCAGGCCCGCCGAGTGCAGCTCGGCCGCGAGGCGCTCGCCGTCCACGATCCACTTGTCGGTGGTGAGCACCACCCGCTCGGTCGACAGCTTTCCGGTCCGCGCCGAGTAGTACGTGATCCTCTCGCTCATCGTGCGCAGATCGAAGGTCTGCCGGGCCACCACCCACTCGTCGACGCCGTCGAACCGCGGCACCTGGAAGGCCCAGGTGCGCTGTGGCTCGGCGACCAGGCCGGGCAGCAGATGCGCCGTGTAGTCGAGCGCGAGCGCTCCGCCCGCCCCCAGGTGCGAGGCGATCTCGCGCAGCAGCCGGGGCCGCGCGCCCGGCGGCACGGCGGAGACCATCGCGCCCGCGAGCAGCGCGAGCCGGTAGTCGCCGTCGAGCCGCAGCTCGGTGAGGTCGGCCCTGGTGGTCACGATCAGCCCGGCGACCTGCGGACCGATGCGCCGGGCCCAGGTCTCGAGGCGCTCCAGGGCGGGGCCGTCACGGTCCACGGCCTCCACGGCGAAGCCGTGCCGGGCGAAGGGGACGGCGAGCCGTCCGGCGCCGGAGCCGAGATCGAGAACGGGGCCGCCGGTGGACCGGGCGAGACCGAGGTACCGGACGATGTCGGCGCTGTGCGGGCCGAGGAGCGCGTCGTGGAGCCAGACCGAGTCCTCGTCGCCGGCCGAGACGGTCTCCAGTCCGGGCAGGGTGTCGGCCTTGAGCCGGATGCCGGCGCCGGGGGCGGGCAGTTCGAGGTGGTCGAGGTGGAGGTCGTACCGGGACGGCAGGACCGGTGCGAGCGTCGCGGGCACGACGGGCAGGGAAGTGCCGCTCGGTGTGTGCATCGCTCCTCCAGGGCTCGCTCGGTCCGTGCCGTCCGGGCGGGCTCCCGTGCCGCCGGGGCCGCGCCGCTGTGCTCCATCCTGACCTGCGGCGGAGCACCGGTTCCAGCGGAAGCGGGGGCGTGAACACGCGATGGCGTGAGTCCGCCAGGGCCCGGGCGGAGAGCGAGGAGAGGGCGGAGAAGGGAGGAGGAAGGCGAAGAGAGGAGGAGGAAGGCGAAGAGAGGAGGAGAGGGAGGGGCCGGGGTCAGAGCGGGCGGCTCCGGCGGTTCGCGCCGCCCAGCGGGACGAAGCCCTGCTTCTCGTAGAAGGGGAGCGAGGGGTCGTCGTCGGCCGGCAGCGTCACCCGCTGCTCGGTCGCGCCGAACGCGCGCATCCGCTCGCTGGCCGCCGCCAGCAGGGCCGTGCCCACACCGCCGCGGCGTGCACCCGGGATCACGGCCAGCGCGTACAGCTCGCCCTCGCCCGGTACGGGCACGCCGCCGGCCACCGCGCCGAGCACGGCGCCGTCCGCGTCGGTGGCCACCAGCCAGCCGAGCCAGCCGGGCGCGCCGCCGGGAATTTCAATTTCCGCGCGGATACGAGGGAGTGCGCATTGCGCGGAGACGAGCCGGCGGGTCGGGATTTCTCCGAGTATTTCCGCGTAGCTGCCCCGAATGGACTCCGCAAGCAGCCTGGATATCGTCGTCGCGTCGGGGGCTTGCGCCGCCCGCACGTCCGCCAGCTGCATTGGTTCGTACCCTTCGACGTGCCGAGCTGAACGCCAACATACCCACAATAGCCGGGAATTCGGCCACGATGTGACCGATGTGAAATCTACGAATTCCCTTAGTAACTAATTCGGGAACGAACAGCAGGCGATGATCAGCGGTGCGGCCGCCAGGCCGGCCGCCGCGATCGTCAGCAGTCCCCACAGCACCGGATGCCCCACGCTGTGCGGGGTGAGGATGCGGCGCATGCGCAGCGCCGCCGACGGGCCGCCGGCGCCGAAGGCCTCGCGCGGCGCCTTCCCGGAGGCCAGCGCGTACAGGGCCGTGGCCAGCGCGTCGCGTGAACAACGGCGCAACGCCCGGTCGTCCGCGGCCATTTCGAGCAGCAGCGGCACCGCCGTACCGCCGTGCCGGGCGAGCGGGAGGTGCGGGAAGACCGACGCGAACGACTCCGCGGCCGCCACCAGCAGATGGTGCCGTCCCGAGATGTGCGCCCGCTCGTGCGCCAGCGCGGCGGCCAGCTGCGGCTCGGTGAGGGTGTCGATGGCGCCGGAGGAGACGACGACGCGGCGCGAGCGGCCGGGCAGGCAGTACACGGCGGGCCGCTCGTGGTCCAGGACGGTGGCGCCGAGACCCGGGTCGTACCGCCCGACCAGCCGCAGCGTCTCCGCGTGCCGGCTGCGCCGGCGGCGGGCCCGCAGCAGCGCGCGGACGAAGCCGGTGACCGGTACCGAGAGCACGGCGAGCCCGAGGCCGAGCGCCGTGTACTCCAGCGGGCTCAGTTCGAGGAGCCGCCCGGGCCGCGGGAAGCGGAGCGCGAACAGGGCGTCGCTGAGGCGGTGGCCGGTCTCGCTCGGCAGGATCAGCTGGGTCGGGAGCAGCGCGGCCGAGCCGGCGAACAGCGCGCCGCTCGCGACCCACACCGCGAGCGCGAGCCGGGGCACCTGCTGGACCCAGCGGGCGCGCACGAGGAGCCAGGGGACGACGAAGCCGGTACAGAGGATCAGGCCGAGCGGCGGCAGGGTGTGGTGGTTCACGGGTGGCCGCCGCCCTCGCCGTAACCGCCGCCCGGTGCGCGCCGGGCGGTGCGCAGGGCCGCGTCGAGGGCGGCCATGTCCTCGTCGGAGATGGTCTCGACGAACCGCAGCAGCGCCGCGGGCCGGTCCTGGCTGTCCCCGAGCGCGTCCTGCATGAGGCCCGCGGTGTACTCCTCGCGGCTGCGGACGGGCTCGTACAGCCAGGCCCGGCCGGATTTCTCGCGGCGCAGCCAGCCCTTGCGGTGGAGTATGTCCGCGACGGTCATCACCGTCGTGTAGGCGACCCGGCGCCCCAGGTTGATGTCGTCCACGATCTCGCGGACGGTCGCGGGCCGCTGCCAGGCCCACAGCCGGTCCATGATCTCGGCCTCCAGCTCTCCCAGCCGGCGCACGTGCATCCCCTCCCCGCTCACGGGCGGCTCATCGTACGGGCCGCCTCACCCGCTCAGGTATACCCCCCAGGGGTACGATGGCGGGATGACGACCCTCATGACGAGCCTGTCGACGACCCTCATGAAGAACCGCCCCTGCGCGAAGGTCTGCGTCCCCGGTCCGCCGGCTTCGGCGGAACTGGTGGTCCTCCGTCAGGTGCTCGGCCTCTGTCTTCGGCTGAGCGTCCGGCTGACCGCTGACTGCCCTTCGCACAAGGGCGGCTGACACTTTTCTCTTGTCCCACGCGAAGTGCGTCAGGTCCGGATCAGGCGGGCGATCGCCTTCGACGCCTCCCCGACCTTGACCTTGGCCTGGTCCCCGCCGGCCTCGATGGCCTCCGTGACGCAGCAGCTCAGGTGCTCGTCCAGGAGGGCCACCGCGCAGGACTGGAGTGCCGCGTTGATGGCGGAGACCTGGGTCAGGACGTCGATGCAGTAGACGTCCTCGTCGACCATCCGCTGCACTCCCCGGACCTGCCCCTCGATGCGGCGCAGGCGTCTGATGATGTCTTCCTTGTGCTGTACGTAACCGGCCACGGCGGCCTCCTTGTCGGACAGTTACAGCAGGCGGTGGCGGTCGGTCACGCGGCTCGGTTGTCGGCGGCCTGGAAGCCGCGCAGGCGCAGGCTGTTGCCGACCACGAAGACCGAGGAGAAGGCCATCGCGGCACCGGCGATCATCGGGTTGAGCAGTCCGGCCGCGGCGAGCGGCAGGGCGGCCACGTTGTAGGCGAAGGCCCAGAACAGGTTCGAGCGGATGGTGCCGAGGGTCTTGCGGGAGAGCCGGATGGCGTCGGCAGCGGCCCGCAGGTCGCCCCGTACGAGGGTCAGGTCGCCGGCCTCGATGGCCGCGTCCGTGCCGGTGCCCATCGCGAGGCCCAGGTCGGCCTGGGCCAGCGCGGCGGCGTCGTTGACGCCGTCGCCGACCATGGCGACCGAACGGCCCTCGCCCTGCAGCCGCTTGACGACGTCGACCTTGTCCTGCGGCATGACCTCGGCGATCACCTCGTCGATGCCGACCTCGGCGGCGACGGCCTCGGCGACCGCCTTGTTGTCGCCGGTCAGCAGGATCGGCGTCAGACCGAGCGCGCGCAGCCGCCTGATGGCCTCGGCACTGGTCTCCTTGACGGCGTCGGCGACCTCGAGGACCGCGCGGGCCTGGCCGTCCCAGGCGACCGCGATGGCGGTCCTGCCGGCCTTCTCCGCGGCGTCCTTGGCGGCCTTGAGGGACGGGGTGAGCTCCATCGCCCACTCGTGGAGCAGCTTCTCGCGGCCGACGAGGACCGCGTGGCCCTCGACGACGCCCTGGACGCCGAGGCCCGGGATGTTGGCGAAGTCCTCGGGCGAGGGCAGGGTGCCGACGCGGGCGGCGGCACCGGTGGCGACGGCCTGGGCGATCGGGTGCTCGGAGGAGTGCTCCAGGGCGCCGGCCAGGCGCAGGACGTCGTTCTCCTCCGTACCGGCGGCGGTGTGGACCTTGAGCAGGGTCATCCGGCCGGTGGTGACGGTGCCGGTCTTGTCCAGGACGATCGTGTCGACCTTGCGGGTGGTCTCCAGGACCTCGGGACCCTTGATGAGGATGCCGAGCTGCGCGCCGCGGCCGGTGCCGACCATGAGGGCGGTCGGCGTGGCGAGTCCCAGGGCGCACGGGCAGGCGATGATCAGGACGGCGACGGCGGCGGTGAAGGCGGCGGTGAGGCCCTGCCCCGTACCGAGCCAGAAGCCGAGGGTGCCGAGCGAGAGCGCGATGACGATCGGCACGAAGACGGCGGAGATCTTGTCGGCGAGGCGCTGGGCGGCGGCCTTGCCGTTCTGGGCGTCCTCGACGAGCTTGGCCATGCGGGCGAGCTGGGTGTCGGCGCCGACCCGGGTCGCCTCGACGACCAGACGGCCGCCGGCGTTCAGGGTGGCGCCGGTGACGGAGTCGCCGACCCCGACCTCGACCGGCACGGACTCGCCCGTCAGCATCGAGGCGTCGACGGCCGAGGAGCCCTCGACGACGGTGCCGTCGGTGGCGATCTTCTCGCCCGGGCGGACCAGGAAGCGGTCGCCGACCTGGAGTTCGGCGGTCGGGACGGTGATCTCCTGGCCGTTCCTGAGGACGGTCACCTCCTTCGCGCCCAGCTGCATCAGCGCCTTGAGCGCGGCGCCGGCCTTGCGCTTCGAGCGGGCCTCGAAGTAGCGCCCGGCCAGGATGAAGGCGGTGACGCCGGCCGCGGCCTCCAGGTAGATGTTCCCGGCGCCGTCGGTGCGGGCGATGGTGAACTCGAAGGGGTGCGTCATGCCGGGCGTGCCGGCGGTGCCGAAGAACAGCGCCCACAGCGACCACAGGAACGCGGCGATCGTGCCGACCGAGATCAGCGTGTCCATGGTGGCCGCGCCGTGCTTGGCGTTGGTCCAGGCGGCCTTGTGGAAGGGCCAGGCCGCGTACGTGACGACCGGCGCGGCGAGCGTGAGGCTCAGCCACTGCCAGTACTCGATCTGGAGGGCCGGGACCATCGCCATGGCGATGACGGGCACGGCCAGGGCGACGGCGGTGACCAGCCGCTGCCGGAGCGGCCGCAGCTCGGCGTCGGCCTTCTCCTCGTCGGAGGGGCCGCCCTCGCCGCTCCCGGAGGAGGCGGCGGCCGGGCGCTCGGGCTCGGGCTCCTTCGCGGTGTAGCCGGTGGCCTCGACGGTGGCGATGAGCTCGGCGACGTCGATGTCGGCGTCGAAGGTGACCTTCGCCTTCTCGGTCGCGTAGTTGACGGTGGCCTCGACCCCGTCCATGCGGTTGAGCTTCTTCTCGATACGGGCCGCGCACGAGGCGCAGGTCATGCCGCCGATGGCGAGCTCGACCTGGGCGGTGCCGGGGGTCGTCGTTGTCATGAGGCTGCTCCTCGTTACGTGGTACGGGTCGGGGGCCGGGGCCCGGGCGTGGTGGGCGAGCCCCGGCGGCCGGGTCGGCGCGGTCGGGCGCCGGTCGAGCCGGTCGCTCAGGCGCGGCCGGTCAGCTCGTAGCCGGCGTCGTCGACCGCCGCGGCGATGGCGGCGTCGTCCGGCGCGCCGCCGGTGGTGACGGTCACCAGACCGCCGGCCACGTCGACGTCCACGGAGACGACGCCGTCGAGCGCGCTGACGGAGTTGGTGATGGCGGTCTTGCAGTGGCCGCAGGTCATGCCGGAGACGGCGTAGACCGTGGCGGTGGTGTCGGCGACGGCGGTGGCCGTCGTGACCTCGACGGTGTTGGTGGAGCAGCTGTTGTCGGGGGTGCAGCAGGAACCCATGTCGTCCTCCATCGGAGCTCTTCCATATACCCTCGGGGGGTATCGGTGCGGATTCATGTATACCCCCCTCCCGTATCCCACGCAAGTGTGGATCCGACTTGACTTGATACCCCCCAGGGGTATGGTGAGGTGCATTGAAGCCACCCACGTACGGGAGAGCAGTCATGAACACCGGAGTGAAGATCACTGCCTTTGCCGCCGCGCTCGCCGCGACCTTCGGGACCGCGTACGGGGTCGGCAAGGGCGTCGGACCCGTCGACGAGCCGAAGAAGGCCGAGCACGGCGGGCACGCGGAGGCGGCGCCGAAGGGCGAGGGAGCCGCGGACGGCCACGCCGGCCATGCCGAGGGCGCGGCGAACGCGCCCGCGGCCGGCGGCCTCCAGGTCTCCGAGGGCGGTTACACCCTGGCCCTGGACACCCCGACGCCCGCCCAGGGCAGGAGCACCCTCAAGTTCTCGATCAAGGACGCGGCGGGGAAGAAGGTCACCGCGTTCACCACGGAGCACGGCAAGGAGCTGCACTTCATCGTCGCCTCGCGCGACCTCACCGTCTTCCGCCACCTGCACCCGGTGAAGGCCGCCGACGGCACGTGGAGCGTGGCCGCGGACCTGCCGTCGGCGGGCGCCTACAAGGCCTTCGCGGACTTCAAGCCCGCGGTGAAGGGCGCGAAGGGCGTGACGCTGGGCGTGGACCTCTCCGTCCCGGGCGCGTACGCGCCGAAGCCGATGCCGCCGGTCACGCCGGCCGCCGACGTCGACGGCTACCAGGTCCGCCTCGGCGGCACGCTGAACCCGGGGAAGGCGGGCGAGCTGCGGCTCACCGTCACCAAGGCCGGGAAGCCCGTCACCGACCTGGAGCCCTACCTCGGCGCGTACGGCCACCTGGTCGCCCTGCGCGACGGCGACCTGGCCTACCTCCACGTCCACCCGAACGAGGGCGGCCCGGGCCCCGACGTCTCCTTCACGGCGACGGCGCCGAGCTCGGGGACGTACCGCCTGTTCCTGGACTTCCAGCACGAGGGCAAGGTCCGCACGGCGGCGTTCACGGTACGGGCGGGGGCGGTCGGTCCCGCGACGGGCGACCAGGCGCCCGCCGCCACGGCTCCGGCGGAAGAGGCGTCGCACGATGCGGGAGGCCACTCGCACGGTTAGTCTGGTCCCGAACATTGGACTAGACCTGTAGGCGTCGTGCGATCCATGGAGGAACGGACTCGATGAGCAACCGTGCAGTGCTGGAGGTGATCGCGCTCGACGAGGAGGACGCGGTCGCTGCCCAGGCCGGTGGGGCGGATCGCCTGGAGCTGGTCACCGACATGGCGGCGGACGGACTCACCCCGTCCACGACCGGCTTCGCGGCGATCCGCGCCGCGGTGGACATCCCGCTGCGCGTGATGCTCAGACTGACGGACGGCTTCGCGGCCGGCGACGCCGGGCAGGTCGCGACGCTGGTGGCGAGGGCGTCGGAGCTCCGGGAGGCGGGCGCGACGGAGTTCGTCCTGGGCTTCCTCACCCCCGACGGGGACCCGGACCTGGTGGCGGTGGAGCGCCTGCTGGCGGTACTGGACGGCTGCCGCTGGACCTTCCACCGGGCGATCGACCGCGCGGCGGACCGCGACGCGCTGCGGAAGCAGCTGGCGGACCTGCCGGGCCTCGACACGTACCTGACGGCGGGCGCGGCCACGGGCGTCGACGACGGCCTCGCCACCCTGAAGGCGGAGGCGGCCCGCGCGGGCGAGGCGGGCTACGAGCCGCAGATCCTGGTCGGCGGCGGGCTGCGCCTCGACCACCTGCCGGAACTCCGGGCGGCGGGCATCGACGCCTTCCACATCGGCGGCGCGGCCCGCCCGAACGGCTGGACGGCCCCGGTGACGGCGGAGGCGGTACGGGGGTGGCGGGAGGCGTTGGACGGGTAGGGGTGGGGGGTTTCTGAGGTGGTGGGGGCTGAAGTCCGGGAGGTGTGACGGGTTTCTGAGGTCGTACGGGCGGGGGTTGCGTGTGGGCTTCTGGTGCGGCCGCCCTTGATCCGAGTGTGGCTCCCACCACCACCGCGTCAAGGGCGCTCCCTTCGGTCGCGTCGCT
>NZ_JBHXTJ010000047.1:0-59252 GCF_042677525.1 Streptomyces sp. NPDC127114 | reverse complement strand
CCCATGCACCAGACGCCGCGGCCTGTCCGGCCCTGATCCGAAAGAAACGGCCTAGCCGCCGGGCCGGACGATCAGAGTGCGCGGGGCGCGGGTGATGACGCCCGTGCGCTCCGGCCGGAATCCGCCGGCGAGGCGGAGGCGCGGCATGGCGCGGAAGAGGGCGCGCAGGGCGTATTCGGCCTCCAGGGCGGCGAGCGTGACGGCGGGGCACGGGCCGGGGCCGTAGGCGAGCTGGTGCGGGTCCTCGCGCAGGAGGTCGAAGCGGTCGGGGTCGCGGAACCGGTCCGGGTCACGGCCCGCGGCGCCGACGAGCAGCGCGACCGGGGCACCGGCCGGGAGGACGCCGCCGCTGACGTGGATCTCGCCGCGGGTGCGGCGCATCATGATCTGGACCGGCGGCTCGCGGCGCAGCGACTCGGCCCAGGCACGGGCGACGAGCCCGGACGGCGCGTCGCGCAGGGCCTCGACGAGGTCGGGGTCCACGAGCACGTCGGCGAGGAAGCCGGCCAGCGCCTTCTCTCGTACGGAGATCTGCCCCGTGCACTGCCCGGCCAGTGCGGAGGCGGCCCGGCCGCGCACGAGCCGCATCATGTCCCGGTACGGCACGCCCACGGCGGCGGCGACGGTGCCGGCGGGCAGCCAGTGGCAGAAGTCGGCGACCAGGTCGGCGAGCGGCCGTTCGGCGATCCGGCGGGCGAGGACGAACGCGGTGCGCTCGGCGACGGCCCGCAGTTCGGCCTCGTCGACGTCGGTGTGGGTCTCGGCGCACGGCGGGTCGCCGGGCCGGTGGCCGTGGGTGAAGCGCGCGTCGGCGAGAGCGCTCGCCACGTCCGCGTACCGGCTGAGCACCCAGGCCCGTAGCAGCGGGTCGTGGGTGAGCGGGAACTCCTCGCGCAGGACCCGGTAGGTGCGGTACGGGTCCCAGGTCGCGCCGGGCTCCAGCGGACTGGGAGCGACCCGGCGCGCCGGACGCTCGTCGGCGGCGGTGGCGGCCACGGAGCCGGCGGGCGCCATCGCGGGCAACGCGCTCCACTGGCCACGCCGGGGCGCCCGCGCGGGGGCCACGTAGGCCGGCTCGTACCTCGTCGGCTCCTGGCCCTTCGGACCGCGACTCGTCGGCTCGTGGCTCTTCGGCCCGCGGCTCGTCGTCTCGTCGGTCATCGGACCGCGACTCGTCGGCTCGTGGCTCATCGGACCGTGGGTCGTCGTCTCGTGGTTCATCGGCGCGTGGCTCGTCGGCCCGTGGCTCATCGGCGCGTCGCCGTCCGGCCGGCCGCTCCTCGGCTCGCTGTCCTGCGGCTCGTCGCTCATCTGGCCCCCTCGTCGGTCGGCGGCGCGCATCACCTCAGCCCACCACCTGGAGGACCGGGTCGCAGCACGTACACCGCCGAACGGGTGATTCGGACGCAGATGAGGATCAGCGGCGCGGGCCCGCCGCTCAGTTCAGCGACAGCCGGAACGACATCTGGCCGAAGCCCACCGCGTCCCCGGCGCGGACCACCACCGCGCCCGTGACGCGGCGGCCGTTGACCGTGGTGCCGTTCGTGGAGCCGAGGTCGCGCAGGATCCACGTGCCGTCCTGCGAGGAGAGTTCGGCGTGCAGACGGGAGACCGTCTCGTGGCTGAGCCGCAGCCCGTTCACCGGGTCCCGGCCGATCCGCAGCGGATACGGCCCCGGGTGCGGCAGCAGCAGCTTCGGCAGCCGCTCGGCCTGCCAGGCCCGGCCGATCCTGGCCGTGAACGCCGACATCTTCTCGACCGCGCCCACCACCCGCCTGGTCCAGGTCGACTCGGTCGCGAGATCGGCGGTGAGCAGGGCGAGTTCGTCGGAGCGGCGGGCCACCAGCGCCCGCTCCATGCGGAAGAGGAACGTGTCGTGCGACAGACGTCCCTGCGCCGCGCCCTCGCGGAGCACCGCGAGCGCGCGCTCCCGCTCGGCGTCGGTGAGCCGAGGGGTGTCCGGCGGTCCGGCCGGCAGCTCGTAAGGGGTCGTCACATACGTGATTGTCCGCCGCGAGGCCCCGGAGTGTCCAGAAGGGTCCGGCGCCCCCACGGACCGCCCCCCGCCTCGCCCATGCCTCGCGCCCGCGCGCACCGCCACCGCCTCGCCCCACGCCCCGTGCCCGGGTCGCCCCGCCTCGCCACCACCCGGCGCCCTCCTCGCCTCCGCCTCGCCCCGCCTCGGCCCACTCCCCGCCCCACGCGACGCGGACCGGAGGCGGGGCGCCGCCCGACGACTCGGGGCGCCGCACGACAACTCGGGTGCCCCGGGCCCCGATCGTTGCTACGGTCGGCCGCCGAATCGACCACCCTTGGGGGACCCCGTACATGACGCATGACCCTGCGACGCTCGTCGTCCGGCCGCTCGCCGGACCGCAGGAGCTCGACCTCTTCGACCGCCTCGACTACGTGCTCGACCACGAGCTCGCCGACGACCTCGCCGCCGGCCGCCGCCGCCCCGAGTGGATGTGGGTCGCCCTGCGCGGTGACCGGCTCGTCGGCCGGATCGGCTGGTGGACCGGTCGGCCCGGCACCGGGCCGCAGGCCCTGGACTTTTTCGACCTGGCTCCTGACCTGACGCCCGAGGACGCCGCGACGACCGGGCTGCGCCTGCTGCGCACGGCGAGCGCCGCCGTCCTCCAGGGCGGGGCGCGGCCCGAGTACGGGCGGTTCATGCCGGCCGACTGGCGCGAGGTGCCGGAGACGCGGGCGTATCTGGAGACGCTGTTCGGCGTCCTCGAGGCGAGCGGCGCCCGCCCGCTCGTGGAGCGGCTGCGCCTGGAGTGGCGGCGGGGCACGCCCGTACCCGAGGCGACGGGCCGCCTGGCCTTCCGGCCGGTCCGGGACCGCGAGGACCTGCTGGCGCTGATGGCCCCGGTGATGGAGGGCACCCTCGACGCGCACGGGCAGGCGGACCTCGCCTCGGGGCTCTCGCCGCGCGAGGCGGCCGCGCTGCACTACGACGAGGAGCTCGCGCACTACACCACGCCGCGCGAGTGGTGGCGGATCGCCGAGCTGCCGGGGACCGGTGAGCCGGTCGGCTTCGTCGTCCCCGCGCGCAACAACTACCACCCGATCATCGCGTACGTCGGCGTGCTGCCCGCCCACCGCGGCCGCGGCCTCATCGACGAGCTCCTCGCCGAGGGCACCCGGGTGCTCGCCGCCCAGGACGACGTGGAGCGGATCCGGGCGGCCACCGACGTGGGCAACGTGCCGATGGCGAAGTCCTTCGCCCGGGCGGGGTACGTGAACTTCGAGCGCTCGATCAACTTCGTGTGGGACGCGCCGGGCACGGCGGGCGACTGACTGCCAGGATGGGTCCCGTAGCTGTACGTCCGAAACCGTACGTTCGTGGCCGTACGTCCGTGACCGTGCGTTCGTGGCGTGCGTTCGTGACCGTGCGTTCGGGGCTGTACGTCCGCCCGTACACCCGTCCGTACGCCCGAGCGTGCGCCCGACCGCGCGAACGGCCGTACGCGCCCGACCGTACGTCCTTCGTCGACGAGGGGACCGTCGCGTGCTGTTCGAGGTGTGGGCGCCCAGCGCCCGTGGCCGGGTGACGCTGGAGCTGAACGGCGTCCGGCATCCGCTGGAGCGGGACGCCGAGCGGCCCGACTGGTGGACCGGGGTCGTCCCGGCCGCCGACGGCGACCGCTACGGCTTCGCCCTCGACGACGGCCCCCTTCTGCCCGACCCCCGGGCCCGGCGTCTTCCGGACGGCCCGGACGGGCTCGCGGCGGTCGTCGACCACGACACGTACGTCTGGCGGCACGACACGCCGAAGCTGCGGATGCGCAGTGGCGTCCTGTACGAGCTGCACGTCGGCACCTTCACGCCGGAGGGCACCCTCGACGCGGCGGCCGAGCGGCTCGGGGAGCTGGCCGGCCTCGGCATCACCCATGTGGAGCTGATGCCGCTGTGCCCGTTCCCCGGCGTGAACGGCTGGGGTTACGACGGGGTCGCGCCGTGGGCCGTGCACGAGCCGTACGGCGGGCCGGAGGCGCTCAAGCGTTTCGTGGACACCGCGCACGGGCTCGGCCTCGGCGTGGTCCTGGACGTGGTGCACAACCACCTGGGCCCGTCCGGTAACCATCTGCCCTCCTTCGGACCGTACTTCACCGACACCCACCACACGCCGTGGGGCGCGGCGGTGAACCTGGACGCGCCGGGCTCGGACGAGGTCAGGGCGTACTTCCTGGGCAGCGCGCTCGCGTGGCTGAGGGACTACCGGATCGACGGCCTGCGGCTCGACGCGGTGCACGCGCTCGCCGACACCCGGGCGCTGACGTTCCTGGAGGAGTTGTCGGCGGCGGTGGACGAGCTGGCCAAGGAGCAGGGCCGGCAGCACTTCCTGATCGCCGAGTCGGACCTGGCCGACCCGCGCATGACCACACCGCGCACGGTCGGCGGGATCGGCATCCACGCGCAGTGGAACGACGACTTCCACCACGCCCTGCACACGGCGCTGACCGGCGAGTCGCAGGGCTATTACGCGGACTTCGCGCGCGCCCCGATGGCCGCGCTCGCCAAGACGCTGACCCGGGTCTTCTTCCACGACGGCACGTACTCGTCCTTCCGCGGCCGGCACCACGGCCGCCCGGTCGACCGGGAGCGCACGCCGGCGCACCGCTTCCTCGGCTACGCGCAGACCCACGACCAGATCGGCAACCGCGCGACGGGCGACCGCCTTTCGGCCTCCTGCTCCCCCGGCCTCCTGGCCTGCGCGGCGGCCCTGGTCCTGACCGGCCCGTCGGTGCCGATGCTGTTCATGGGCGAGGAGTGGGGCGCGACGACGCCGTGGATGTACTTCACGGACCACACCGATCCGGAGCTCGCGGAGGCGGTACGGCGCGGCCGGCGCCGCGAGTTCGCGGCGCACGGCTGGGCGGAGGAGGACGTGCCCGACCCACAGGAGCAGGCCACCCGCGACCGCTCGGTCCTGGACCGCGCCGAACGCGAACGCGAACCCCACAAGCGCCTGCTCGCCTGGCACCGAGAACTGATCGCCCTCCGCCGCACCCTCCCGGACCTCACCGACCCGGACCTGGCCGGCGTGAAGGTCGCGTACGACGAGGAGGCCCGCTGGCTGGTGTTCCGCCGCGGCGACATCAGGGTCGCGGTGAACCTGGGCAACCAACCGGCGGACATCGCCCTGGGCTCCAACGGCCGCGACCGCGTCCTCGCGTCCTGGGACCCCACGAAACCCCCGGGCCGAGACGGCCTGCTGACCTTGCCGGCGGAGTCGGCGGTCATCCTGACGGACGGCTGAACACGGCTCGGGCCGAGCACTGCCCGTGCGCTGAGCGCTGCTCTTACAAAGCAGACGTCGACGGTCCGAAACCGCCCGCGCCCACCAGAGCGAAGGCCCCCAGTCCAGCTGTCCGCACAACGACACCGTCCTGGGGAACCGTCTGTGGCAAGTGGCTGGGCGGGGTGACGGATGCCCACTAGAGTCGTCTCGCTACTGCTGGTTTTGTGGCCAGAACTCCTGGTGACGCTGGGGTTCTGGGGGGAGGGGCCTGTAACGCATGAGTCGTCGCTCTAATGGATTGGTCGGCATTTGGGCTGAGGCTCAGCGCCAACAGCAACGTCAGTTTGAGGCACAGGCCAGACAGCAGCGGGAATTCGAGCGGCAGCAGCGCGCCTATCAGCGGGACCTGGCACGCAGTCATCGCGAACAGCAAGCAGCCTATAGGCAGCAGCGAGATGCCGATGCCAGGCGGCGGACCGAGGAGCTGGAAGCGCGAGTCGAGTCGCTGCAAGGTTTGTTGGCCGCTGGATGTCGGGCACCAGCGTTCAAGGCTGCCGCACTTACCCGTCGCGAGGAGATCGAGCCGTTCTCCCCAGGACAACTCGCCCACCCGGTGCGGATGCCAGATCCGAATCAGTACCAGGCCCAGAGCGGTTGGACGGCCAACCGACGAGCTCAGGCCCAGGCGGAAGCGCGGGCCCGGTTCGAGCGCGACTGGCAGGCCGCACAGGCTGCGGAGACACAGCGTCAACAACAGCTGGCGGCCTATCAGCAGCAATACAACCAGTGGGCCGAGTCCCAGATGGCGGAAATCCGTCGGCACAACGACGGAATCGCCGAGATGACAGCGGCACTTCGCAATGGTGATGCAGACGCCGCCGTGGAGTACTTCTCGGCTGCTCTCTACTCGTCTGCTGCCTGGCCGGAAGGCATGCCTCGACAGCTTTCCGCTGCATACGACTCGGCCGCGCGTCAGCTCGTACTGAACTGGGAGCTGCCCAAATTCGACGTCGTTCCCGAAGCGAAATCGGTCCGCTACATGCCATCTGCGGACCAGGACAAGGAGACTGCTCGTCCCGCCGCCCAGCGTCGAGCGCTCTATCGGGACGTGCTCGCGCAGTGCATGCTCCTTGTCCTGCACGACCTCTTCGCAGCCGATGAGTTCGGCGCTCTGGAATCGGTTGCCCTCAACGGCTTCGTGGACGACCACGACCCGGCGACGGGCAGGCAAGCACAGCTTTTCCTGGCCACGGTCATGGCTTCGCGTGCGACGTTCACAGGTCTCCACCTGGAGCAGGTGAATGCTCACGATTGCCTAGTGGACGGTCTCCGAGGCCAGCTGTCCACCCGCCCCGATCAGCGAGCAACCGTGCGACCCGGCCGAGTGCCTGAGGAGGTCGGCAACGGCGTCGTCACACACGGCGGAGACGAAGAGCCGGATCTGTACGAAATGGATCCGATTGCTTTCGAGTCGTTGGTCGCCGACCTGTTCCGCGCCATGGGTATGCAGGCTGTCACGACTCAGCGGTCAAACGACGGCGGTGTCGACGTCGACGCTCTGGACCCGACTCCGATCCGGGGTGGAAAGATCGTCGTGCAAGTGAAGCGCTACCGAAGCACCGTGCCACCCACAGCGGTGCGCGACCTGTACGGCACGGTTCAGGACGCCGGTGCAAACAAGGGCGTGCTGGTCACCACTTCCGGATTCGGCCCCGGCTCGCAGACCTTCGCCAACGGCAAGCCCCTGGAGCTGGTGTCCGGCAGCGAATTGGTCGACCTGCTCCATCGACACGGGCTGCGTGGGCGACTCGGCAGCGGGGGACGCTCCGTTCCTGCCCAGCGAACCGAGCCGACTCCTGCGGCCGAGTCAGACCACAACATCCTGGGAATGTCCTGGTCGGGAAGCGTCGCATTGGACGTGTGCGCGCTCGTCTGCCGTGGCAACCGGGTTCTGGACGATGACCATTTCGTCTTCTACAACAACCCCCAGACACCGGACGGCACTGTCCGCGCGTGCTCTGCTGTCACGCCGGACAAGGCTGCGATCCAGGTGTCCTTCGATGCGCTGCCCGAGAGATCCGATCGACTCGTCCTCGTAGCTGCGATCGACCCCGCTGTGAACCCCGACGCGGACCTGTCCGGGTTCACCGAGGCCTGCATCCGACTGTTGGGCCCGTCGGGGACCGAGCTCGGCAGACTAGAGGTGTCCGACGGCCGCCCCCACGAGACGGCCTTGGTGCTCGGGTCCTTCCGACGCCGCTCGAGCGGAGACTGGGAATTCGTCATCGGAGGCAAGGGGTACAGAGGCGGTCTCGAGGAGCTGATCCGGGAGTACGGCATCGACGTGGCCTGACAGCGGCTCGCCCTCGTGGCCGATGGGCCAAAGGCTGCCACGCAGGGGGCGTCTCGACGACACGGCTTGTGGCGCCGGCAGAGATGCGACTGAGTGCGAGAACGGTCACTCACTCCACGATCGCCATCTCGCGTGGGGTGTTGTTGAAGCGGTGGCCCATGCCGGCTTCTGTCAGGGTGACGATGTCCTCGATGCGGACGCCGAAGCGGCCCGGGAGGTAGACGCCCGGTTCGATGGAGAAGCACATGCCGGGGACGATGGGGCGGGTCTCGCCCTCGATCATGTACGGGGGTTCGTGGGTGGTGACGCCGATGCCGTGGCCGGTGCGGTGGATGAAGTACTCGCCGTAGCCCGCGTCCGTGATGACCTTGCGGGCCGCACGGTCCACGTCCTGGCAGGCGGCCCCGGTGCGTACGGCCTCGAAGCCGGCCTGCTGGGCCTCGCGGACGAGGTCGTGGACGCGGCGCTCCTCGTCCGTCGGCTCGCCGACGTGGACGGTGCGGGTGGTGTCGGAGCCGTAACCGTGCTTGAGGCCGCCGAAGTCGAGGACGACCATGTCGCCGTGCTCGATGGTGCGGTCACCGGCCTCGTGGTGCGGGTTGGCGCCGTTGGGGCCGGAGCCGACGACGGTGAAGTCGACCTGGGAGTGGCCGAAGTCCAGCAGCAGCGCGGCCAGGTCGGCGGCCACCTCGGTCTCCTTGCGGCCGGCGAAGCGGACCTTCAGGATCTCGCCGTACGCCTGGTCGGCGGCGGCTCCCGCGGCGGCGATCCGGGCCAGTTCGTGCTCGTCCTTGACGGCCCGCAACATCGGCAGCGCCTCGGTGAGCGAGACGTACGAGGTGCCGGGCAGGGTCTGCTGGAGGCCGAGCAGGTGCATGGCCCAGGCGTTGTCGCTGACGCCGAAGCGGCCGTCCACGTCGAGCAGCGGGGCGGTGACGGCGTACGGGTCCTTGCCGTCGGTCCAGTCGCGCAGGGTGAGCGCCGCGGCGCCCGCGGCCTTCTCCGCGTCCGGCGCCTCCAGGGTGGGGACGACGAGGACCGGGTCCTGGCCGGGGGCGATCACGAGCACGGTGAGCCGTTCGGTGATCGCGGTGGGCTGGTAGCCGGTGAGGTAGACCAGATCGGGGCCGGGCGCGACCAGGACGCCGGCGAGCCCGGCCTCCGCGGCGGCGTCGGCCGCGCGGGCCATCCGGGCACGGTAGTCCTCGGCGGTGAAGGCGACGGGCGTGGCGCTCTGGGACATGGTGGTCTTCTCCTCCTCCTCGACGTACAGCATCCTGCCGGGCGCGGGTACCGGCCGCGACCTGCCGGGGGCCCGCAGTTGCCGGGCGGGGGTCCGTGACCTGGCGGGAGGGGTGCATGACCTGGCGGGCCGGGTCGCGACCTGGCCGGGCCGGGTCGCGACCTCGCCGGCGCGGGTAGGGCCGACCGCTCGGCCCTTGTCGGGCTGCGGTTCCCGCCCTGTCTCAGCCCTGGTCCGGGTTCCGGACGATGAGGCGTTCGAGCAGGGCCTGGAACTCGTCGCCGACGACGATCCGCAGCTGGCCGTCCTCCTCGGCGTGCTCGCTGAGCTGGGTGAGCGTGCCGGCCCGCCACCAGAAGACGTACGGGCTGATGGCGCCCGGCGTGTCCTCGTAGCCGGAGGCGGCGAACGACGCCATCGCGCCGAGCGCGGGCACGATCGTGGTGTCCCGGATGGCGTGGAAGGCCAGCTGGTGCCGGAACGGCATGGCCACGAGGGCGCCGTCCTCGGTGAGCGGTCGTCCGGTCACACGGCGGACGACGGCGTCCAGGTCGAGGACCCGGCTCGCCGTGTAGAACGAGTCGCCGAGGATGACCTCGAAGCGCATGCCGTCGGCGTCCTTGACGGTCTCGTGGCCCTCGACGGGCAGCCCGCGCAGGTTGTCGATGGCCCGCTCCCGCAGTCGTACGGGGTCCCCGAGCCGTTCCAGCGCCTCGTCAGTGAGCGTCATGACGCTTTCCGGCAGATCGAGGGCGAGGACCTCGTAGAGGCCGGGCGCGACGGTCCGCGCGTAGCCGAACGTGCCGGGGTCGATGCCCTCTCCGCTGACGACCCGCGGGTAGAGCTGGGCGCGGATCTGTTCGGGCGGCAGGGTGTCCAGGGCGGAGGGCCCCTCCAGGGCGCGGACCACGAGCCGCACGTGACGGTCGATCAGCCGCGGCCAGATGCGGGTGCCGCGCGGGTCCTGATGGCAGACGGCGGCGAGGTTGCCGAGTCCGAAGCGGCGGCCGGCGTCGTCGGTCACGGAGTCGGCGTAGACGGTGACCTCGAGGCCGAGCTCGGCGAAGGCCTCGCGGACCTGCCTGCGGAAGAGCGCGGCCTCGCGCTCGGAGAAGTACGTGAACTCGGGGTCCCGCGGCGCGTCCTCGTGGTCGCGCCTGGGCCCTCGCCGGAACCACCCCACGTCGTCCCGCCTTTCGTCGCCGTTCCCGCCGTTTCGGTCCCTGGGTGGCCAGATTAGCGACCGGCCGCCGTACGGGTGCCGAGTCGCCGGGCCAACTCGGCTGCGGGCCCGGCCGGTTCGCGCCCACCGTGCAGCAGCTCGGTGCGGTGGACCAGACGCGGCGCGGCGAGCGGGACGAAGGCGGCGCCGGGGACCCCGAGGCCCGCGGCGGAGGCCGGCAGCAGGGCGAGGCCGTGGCCCGCGGCGGCCAGCGCGGTGAGGGTACGGGCGTCGGTGCCCTCGTAGCGCAGTGCCGTGCGGAAGCCGCGCCCGGCGGGGCCGCCGTGGGCCGCGCGCAACCGGTCGAGCGGGAAGCCGGCGTCGGGTGCGTCGAGCCAGCGGGCGTCGACGAGGTCGGCCAGGTCGAGGCCGGGGAGGCCGGGGAGGGCGGGGAGGGCGTCCGGGAGGCCGGGGACGCCCGGGTCGCCGGAGCTGCTGGAGGTGGTGGAGGTGCTGGAGCGCACTGAGGTGCCCGAGATGCTGTCCGAGCTGCTAGCCGAGCTGCTTCCGTAGCTGCCCGAGCCGCTCTCCGAGCTACCCGCGCGGCCTGCGCCGCCCGGGGCGCCGGCGCCCCCGCGGCCCGCGAGCGGATGGTCCGCGGGCAGGACCACCACCAGCTGCTCCTCCGCGACCGGGCGGGCCGTGAGCGGGGCGACGTCGGGGAGTCGCAGCGGGTCGCTCGGCGCGGTGAGGCCGTCGACCAGGCCCAGGTCGGCGGCGCCGGTGGCGACGGCGGCCGGCACTTCGTCGCGCGGCAGCGTGCGCACGGTGACGCCCGTGGCGGGCAGGGCGGCGAGGATCCACGGGTGGAGCGCGAGCGGCGCTGCGGCGAGGGTGAGCGTCTCGCGCGGCGGCGCGGCGAAGCGGGCGAGGTCGGCGCGGGCCGCGTCGAGCCGCAGCAGCAGCGAACCGGCGTGTTCGAGCAGCCGCTCGCCGGCCGGGGTGGGCGCGACGGGCCGGCGGCTGAGCAGCGGCATGCCGAGGTCGGCCTCGAGCGCGGCGACGTGCTGGGAGACGGCCGACTGGGTGTAGCCGAGTTCCCGGGCCGCCGCGGAGAAGGAGGCCAGCCGGGCCACGGAGACGTACGTACGGAGCAGGTGCGGGTCCACCGGTGGAGTCAGACCTCCTCAGGAGCCCTGTCGGGTCTTCAGCAGGTCCTTGGCATAGAAGGCGAGGGACCGGTTGTAGCGGGGCAGCAGCGGGGCGAGGGCGCCGAGCGCGAGGGAGGCGGCTTCGCGGTCGCGGCCGGTGTCGGCGAGGGCGAGGGCGAGGAAGGCGTCGACGGCGGAGGTCAGGGCGGTCTCGTCGGCGTCGAGCCGGTCGGCGGGGATCGCCCGCTCCTCGGTGAGGAGTTCGACGCTGACATCGGGCCGGCCCAGGTTGCGCAGGCTGCTGGCGAGCTGGATGACGGCGCGGCGGCGGCGCAGTCCGGTGAGGCCGCCGTCGAGGGCGCGGCGGTAGAGGCGTACGGCCTGCTCGGGCTCTCCGGTGGAGTCGTGGGCGGCGCCCTGCTCGAAGAGGGCGACGGGGTCGTCGGCGGGGCGTTCGGCGGCGAGCTCCGCGATCCGGGCGCGGAAGCCGGCGGGGTCGCTCTCGTAGGAGTCGAGCTCGGCCCAGGCGGCGGCGAGCCGCAGTTCCCAGTCGCTGGCGGTGCCGGTGCCGGTGGTGCCGGCACTGCTGCCGGTGCCGGCGCTGCTGTCGGTGCCGGTGGTGCCGGCGCCGCTGCCGCCGCCAGCGTGACCGCTCGTCTCGCTGCTGCTATCGCTGCTGCTATGGCTGCTGCTCATGGCGGCACCCTACTCCCGTAACCCATAAGCATTCGCGATGGATAGTCCATGAATCATCGTTGGACGTGAACGGCCGGGGCTGCCCAGGATGGTCGGCATGAACACGCACATCCCCCGGATCGCCCTCGTCGGCGACCGTTCCCCGCACGTGAAGTCCCATGTCCGTATCCCGATGCTGCTCGACGCCCTGGCTGAGCGGGACGGACTCGTCCTCGACGCGTACTGGATCCCCAGCGGCAACGCCGAGGCGCCGGACGCGGTCAAGGGCTTCGACGCCGTGTGGCTGCTGCCGGGCAGCCCGTACGCGAGCGAGGCGGGCGCGCTGGCCGCGATCCGTACGGCGCGCGAGGACGGGATCCCGTTCCTCGGGACCTGCGCGGGCTTCCAGCACGCGCTGCTCGAGTTCGCGCGGGACGTCTGCGGCCTGGAGCGGGCGGCGCACGCCGAGAACGACCCGGAGGCCGACGAGGCCGACCTGCTGCTCGCGCCGCTCGCCTGCTCGCTGGTGGGCCACGAGGGCGGGGTACGGGTGACCCCGGGCTCCCTCGCGGAGTCGGTCCTGGGCGCCGAGCTGACGACCGAGCGCTACCACTGCAACTACGGCCCCGACAGCCGCCATCTGGACACGCTGGAGGCGCACGGCCTGCGGTTCACGGGCGTGGACGAGGACGGCCAGGTACGGATCGCGGAACTGCCGGGCCACCCCTTCTTCCTGGCCACCCTCTTCCAGCCGGAACTCGCGGGCGACGGCACGCGCCCGCACCCGATCGTCCGGGCCCTGGCGCGGGCGGCGGTCACACGGGCGGACGTCACGCGGACGGCGGGTGCCGCGTAGACGGCGGAGGCCGGCTGACGGCGGCGGACGCCGCTGGACGGCGGGTGCCGTGGGGGACGGCGGCGGACGCCATGCGGCATGACGCCGCGTAGGCCCCGGCGGTCACGAAGAAGCGGCAGGCCTCATACGGACACCGGACGCCGGACGCCGCGCAGGCGGCGGCCCGAAGTCCACGTCGGCGCCCGGCAGTACGCGGATGCTGCGGCCGGGGAAGTCCAGGTTGCGGAAGATCTCGTTGTGATGGGCGACGGACGCGTCGGGCTCGGCGTAGGGGCCGCCGCCCGCCTCCCGTACGGACGTGGTGTGACCGTCGGCGACGAGGACGAGGTCGTAGCGGCGGCTGAGGGCCTGGCGGGCGGTGGTGTCGACGCAGATCTCGGTGGCGAAGCCGGTGACGAGGAGTTCGGTGGTGCCGAGGGCGGTGAGAGCGCCGTCGAGGCCGGTGTCGAGGAAGCTGTCGGCGCTGGTCTTCGCGATGACCGACTCGCCCTCGGCAGGGGCGAGTTCGGGGACGACGCGCCAGCCGTCGGTGCCGGGTTCGAGGCCGTTGCCGTGGTGCTGGACGGTGATGACGGGAACGCCGGCGGCGCGGGCGCGGGCCTGGAGCCCGGCGATGACGGCGACGGTCTCGCGGGCCCGGTGGGCGAAGGCGGCGAGGGCGTTCTGCATGTCGATGACGAGGAGCGCCGGCGCGTGCTTCATGGCGCACACGCTAGCCGTCCCGCTTCCGGCGGGGCGTGTCAGTCCATCCGTACGACGAGATGGGCGCGGTCCCGGCCGAGTGCCACGAGACGGGCGTTGGCCTCGTCGGACTCGGCGACCCAGCGTTCGGCGTGGGCCTGCTCCTTGCCGAAGCGGACGTGCCGCGCGACGAGCCGGGGCACGCGGCGCCGGTCGTCGAGGTCCACGTACCAGGCCTCGTCGAGGAGCGGGCGGACGGCGGCCCACGGGCCCTCGTCGTGGAGCAGGTAGTTGCCCTCGGTGATCACGAGCGGGACCTCGGGCGGTACGGGTATCGCGCCGGCGACCGGCTCCTCGAGGGCGCGGTCGAAGGCGGGCGCGTAGACGGTGACGCCGGGTTCGGCGGCGCGCAGCCGCGCGAGCAGGGCGGTGTAGCCGGCGGCGTCGAAGGTGTCGGGCGCGCCTTTCCGCCCGGCGCGCCCGAGTCGTTCCAGCTCGGCCTGCGCCAGGTGGAAGCCGTCCATGGGGACGAGCGTGGCGAGCCCGTCGAGCCGCGCGACGAGCCGCGCGGCCAACGTCGACTTCCCGGCCCCGGGCGGCCCGGCGATCCCGAGCACGCGCCGCCGCCCGTCCGCCACGAGCCCCCGCGCCCGCCCGACGAGCCGCTCCACTTCCCGCGCGTCCATGCGAGGCATTCTCCCACCGGACCGCCGAGCCGGGCAGGCCGCTCGACATCCGTTGGCGCCGCACCGTCATACGTATTACGTTGATCCCATGTCCGCCACTCCCCCGCCTCCGCCGCAGCCCGGGCCGCAGCCCACCCGGCCCGCGCTTCCCGCACTCGCGCTCGTCACCCTCGTCGTGCGTGACTACGACGAGGCCGTCGACTTCTACACCCGCGCCCTCGGCTTCGAGCTCGTCGAGGACACCGACCGGGGCGACGGCAGTCGCTGGGTGGTCGTGCGGCCGCGGGGCGGGGCGGGCGGCACCGGGTTGCTGCTCGCTCGCGCCAAGGGGGAGGCGCAGGTGGCGGCTGTCGGGGCGCAGACCGGCGGGCGGGTCGGGTTCTTCCTGCACACCGACGACTTCGCGCGCGACCACGCCCGGATGACCGCCGCCGGCGTGCGCTTCCTGGAGGAGCCGCGCCACGAGCCGTACGGCTCGGTCGCCGTCTTCGAGGACCTGTACGGCAACCGCTGGGACCTGCTCCAGCCCGCCTGAAAACCCGTGGCCCCGCACCCGGGGCCGCCGATACGGTCACGGCTCCGACTTCCGGACTCCGTCTTCACGGCAAGAGAGAGCGAAGCCATGACCAGCCGCCGCGCGACCACCACCCTCTGGCGACCCACCGGTCCCGAGGAACTGGAGCTCGTGCGCGCGGCGGAGTGGCGGGCGTGGCCGCCGCGGCTGCCGGAGCAGCCGATCTTCTATCCGGTCCTCGACGAGGACTACGCGATCCGGATCGCCCGCGACTGGAACGTGAAGCACAGCGGCGTCGGCTACGTGACCCGCTTCGAGGTCGACGCCGCCTTCCTGGCCCGCTATCCGGTCCGGCAGGCCGGCGGCCGGACGATCCTGGAGCTGTGGGTGCCTGCAGAGGAGCTGGACGAGTTCAACTCCCACATCGTCGGCACCATCGACGTCGTCCACGAGTTCCGCTAGGCGGACGTCGTGCAGCGGCTCCGGCCCCCCGCACCCGGCCCAGCACCCGGTCCCCGCACCTGCACCCGTACCCGGCCCCCGATCCCGGTCCCAGCACCCGGCCCCCGCACCCGGCCCCCGCACCCGGTCAGGCCCCCCAATCCCGGCACCGGGGCCAAGACGGAGACGGATCACGGTCCGTTCAGTGCCTGCCTCGCCTCGTCCAGAGTTCTCGCGAACCGTCCTCCGTACGCCTGCGCCTCCTCGCTCCGCCAGTTCGGACCGCCGTTGTAGCGGGCAGCCAGTTCCCGGTACTGCTCGGGCGTCATCTGCTCGGGCGGTACCAGCGCGAACTCACTCTCCGCCTTCAGCTGCGCCAGATACTCGGCCGCGATGTAGATGTTGGTGCCCGGGTTCTGGGTGGCGCGCTCGATCTCCGCGCGCTGGGTCTCCGTCAGATTCTGCGGGTCGTAGCCGAGGACTTCCGCCGAGCGCCGGATCTGGATGGCGATCGGACCCATCGACGTGGCGTCCGCCTCGCCGCCCATCCCGAGCTTCTCCGCCGCCCACCGGACCCAGGGGGTGAAGCGCTCCTGGTTCTGGCGGTAGGTGTCGGCGATGTCGTCCACGATCTTCGGATCGCCCTCGACCTCCTGCCAGGCGATGCCGGCCAGCACGTCCGGCGGGATGCCGGTGGAGGCGGCGGCGTCCAGCAGGTAGCCGCGGTTGGCCTCGATCCAGTCGCGTCGCCTGTCGTCGGAGGCGGACGGCCACCACTTGTTCTGGTCCTTGGCCGACGGCAGCCCCAGCCCGTCGATCCGGGCCCGGATCTCCGCCAGCTTCGGGGACACCTTGTCGGTGCCCGGGAGCGAGGAGATGTCTTCCGCCTTCGGCCCGGTGCCCGCCAGCTGGACACGAGGGTCCAGCCGGGCCTGCGCGGCCTCGGCGGCGAAGGAGGGCATCCCTGCGAGCAGGGTCGCCGGGTCGGGAACCGCGCCCCGGTAGACGGGAACGGACGTCCGCGCCTGCCACAGGTCGGCGACGCAGAACGTCCGCGCCTCCCGCTCGATCCGCTCGGCGTCGCCGTACGCCTGCCGGGTCTGCGCGTAGTAGCTCTCCGCCTCGTCCCGGATGGAGTCCACGTCGGCGGTGGCCTCGGCGATCGTGTCGAAGATGCCGGTCCGTTTCCGCAGGTCCTCCCACTGCCGCAGCGGCTCCGCCCGGCGCGCCCGGTCGGTACCGGCCTCGGCGACCCGGGCCATCGTCCCCGACAGCAGCCCCTCGGTGTGCCGCCCGTCCTCGTAGCGGCGCTTCGCCGAGGCCACGGCATCGGCGTACGTCACCAGCGCCTGCCAGGCGGTCTTGTACGCGCCCAGGAGCGACGTGAGCAGGTCGTGGGCCTCGCCGAGGCGTTTCCCGTACCGCTCCGCCGCCTGGCTGTCCCAGGAGCTGCCGGACGCTTCGAGCATGCCGCCGTCCACGGAGGCGATCAGCAGGTGCATGCGGCGGAACTCCTCCCCGTTCTGCTCGATCAGGGCCGGGTTGCACAGCTCCAGGAACTCCACGTCCTCCCGGTACGTCATGGTGTCGGCCTCCACCTGTCAGGGGCGGGAACGTACGTGCCGATGTCCAGAAGCGCGTCCAGCGCGGCCCTGGTCTGGAGGTCGACCTCGACGTACGCGCCTTTGGCGACGCGGAGTTTGGTGGAGAGGGCGGCGATCAGCGAGATCGCCCTGAGGAACTGGTCCCGGCTGTCGCGCGCGAAGAACTCCACGGCGTGCCCGACCTCGTAGTGGGCCCTCGGCTTGCGGGCCAGGACCGAGAGCTCTCCGTCGGGCCTGCCCTCGTGGAGCAGGACGGCGATCTCGAACAGCAGGTGCGCACTTCTGTCGAGCGAAGCGGGCTGAACTCCGTATCCCTCACCGTCGATTGTCATGTCTCCCCCAAGCAGACAGTCCTCCGAGCATAGGGCCGCGAGGCCGTCCGCATCAGAGGGCGAACGGGGGCGAACGGGGCGGCCTGGCCCGGTCCGACCGGCGCCCGGCGTCCAGGGCGCGGCCACGAGGGGGTCAGGGGGTCAGGGAGCCGAACGCGCCGTCAGGAAGTCCTCGAACGAGGTGCGGCCCACCGCCCGTTCCGGTGCCAGGTGGCCGCCCTCGCGGAAGCGCGCGAAGGTCCTGCCCGGGAGACGTACGGGCAGGAGGGTGCGGCGGCGGCCGGTCGCGGTCAGGTAGGTGCGGGCCAGGTCGGTGAAGGTGCGGATCTCGGGGCCGCCCATGTCCGGGACCCGGCCCGCGGGTTCGGCGGCGGCCAGTTCGCAGAGGCGGTCGGCGACCTCCGCCACGTCGATCGGCTGGTCGGAGACCCCGGAGGGGACCGGCATCAGCGGGACCTTCGCCAGGGTCTCCAGGATCTGGACGACCAGGTCGTGGAACTGGGTGGTACGCAGGATCGTCCAGCCGAGGCCCGACTCCTCGACGATCCGCTCGACGGCGAGCTTCGCCCGGTAGTACGGGAGCGGCACCCGGTCGACGCCGACGATCGAGATGTACACCAGGTGCCGCACCCCGGCCCGGCGGGCCGCGTCGACGAGCACGCGCGCCGCCTTCTCGTCCCCTCCGCTCGGCGTGGACGCGCAGTGCAGGACCGTGTCCACGCCGTCCATCGCCGTGTCGAGGACCCGCCCGCCCTTTCGCAGGTCGACCGCGTACGGCTGGGTGCGCCTGCTCAGCACCCGCACCTGGTGCCCGTCCCCGCGCAGCCGCTCGGTGACGAGCCGGCCGAGGGTGCCGGTGCCGCCGGTCACCAGGATCGTGCTCGTGGTCGTGGTCATCGTGGATCGCCCCTTTCCTTCTCTCGCGGCGTCGGGCCGCCGAGAAGGGACGGACGCGAGGGCCCGGACTGTGACATCGCCACGGGCGACCTCCGGATCTTCGTGTCTTCTGCCAGTACGGGCGGTCGCCGCGGCACGTAGAGACTGCCGACACGAGTCGGACACGACCCGACGACCGAACACGGGGAGGCGGCACCATGAGCGTGCAGCAGTACGACGAGATCGGTGAGGCGTTCGAGGGCTTCAAGTCCCTGCCACTGACACAGTACGGGGAGGTGCCGAGCTTCCTCGCGATGGTCGGGGACGTGCGCGGCAAGTCCGTGCTGGACCTGGCGTCCGGCACCGGCTTCTACAGCCGGGAGTTCAGGCGGCGCGGCGCCACGGAGGTGTTCGGCGTCGACATCTCCGGTGAAATGGTGGCCGCGGCACGGGCGTTCGAGGAGAGCGAGCCGCTGGGCATCACCTACGAGGTGGGCGACGTCGCCGAACTGCCCACCCTCGACCGGGCCTTCGACATCGCCCTCGCCGTCCAGTGTCTCAACTACGCGCCGGACGTCGCCGCCATGGAGCGGATGTGCCGCAACGTGTACAAGAACCTGAGGCCCGGCGGCGAGTTCTTCGTCTTCGCCCAGTCGCCCGACTTCCGTTTCGACGGGCCGCCGCTGGACAAGTACGGCTTCCGCTGCGAGCCGACCGGCGAGGCGATCGAGACCGGTCCGCGCGTGCGGATCACGGCGCTCCTCGACCCGCCGATCTCGTTCGTCGGCGCGGCGCCGCGCCGCGAGGTGTACGAGCAGAGCCTGCGCGCGGCCGGGTTCACCGACCTGACCTGGGTCCCGCTGACGATCTCCGAGGCCGGCGTGCGCGCGTACGGCGAGGAGTTCTGGGCGGACTTCCACGGCAACCCGCCGCTGGAGATGCTCCGCTGCCGCCGCGCCACCGCCTGACGGACTGCCTACGGCCCGGGCCGTGCGGGGCCCCCGGCGACGAGCCCCGCACCACCCCACACCGCCCCCGCCCGCGGTCCGGTCTCACGCTACGAAGGACTCCGGTCCGAAGCGGCCCCACGCCACGAAGAGCAGCAGCACCAGGTACACCACGTCCACCACCACCAGCCGGTACTCACGCCGCCGCAGACGTACGACCGCCGCTCCCACCATCACCAGGGCCAGCCCGGTCGCCGCCACCGGTACGAGGCCCGGGGCGATGTCGAGGACGGCGGGGAGGATCAGGCCCAGCGCGCCCAGTACCTCCAGGACGCCGATGCCCTTGATGCTCGCCGCGGCGAAATCCTCGACCCACGCCGCGGAAGGCCCCTGGGCGGCTATCTTCTCCTTCGTCATGATCAGCTTCAGACCGCCGCCGAAGAAGAAGGCGGTGGCAAGCAGTCCGGTCACGATCCACAGTGCGATGTTCATGGGAGTCCACTCTCTTCCGGAGCCGTTGTCGCCCTTACAGACAGAGCAGCCCCGCGCGTTGTGACAGATCGAGCCCCGAGATGAGGAAAAAAGTGGTGGAGACGAAGCACGACACGGCCGTGGCGGCGGCCGCCGGCTACCGGCCGCTGTTGTTCTCCCTCGCCTACGGCATGACCGGCTCGGTCGGCGACGCCGAGGACATCGTCCAGGACGCCTTCCTCGGCATGACCCGCGCCCACAACGCCGGCACGGCCATCGCCGCGCCCAAGGCGTATCTGACGACGGCCGTGACCCGCCTCGGCATCAACCACCTCGGCTCGGCCCGCGTCCGCCGCGAGACGTACGTGGGCGACTGGCTGCCCGAGCCGGTCGTGGTGCCCGCCGACGGGACGGCCGGCGGCCAGGGACCGGCCGAGCACGCCGAGTTGGCCGACTCGCTCTCCCTGGCCTTCCTCGTGCTCCTCGAAGCGCTCTCGCCCGTCGAACGGGCGGTGTTCGTGCTGCGCGAGGTCTTCGGCCACGACTACGCGGACATCGCCCGCATCACCGACAAGTCCGAGGCGAACTGCCGCCAGATCTTCGCCCGCGCCCGCCGACGCATCCCCGCCGACGCCGAGGCCCGCGCCCGGGCCGGAGAGGGCGCGGCACTCCCCCGCGAGCGAAGGGCCGAGGGCGCCGAACTGGCCCGCCGCTTCTTCACCGCCGCCCAGGGCGGCGACCTGGACGCGCTGCTCGGCATGCTCGCCCCCGACGTCGTCTTCCACGGCGACGGCGGGGGCAAGGCTCAGGCCATCAGCCGTTCGGTGCGCGAGGCCGAGCAGGCCGCCCGGCTGCTGCTCGGCGGCTTCCGCCGCATCCGCTCGCTCGGCGCGAGTCTCCGGCCCGCGTGGATCAACGGCAACCCCGGTGCGGTCCTCCACGACACCGAGGACCGTGTGCTCAGCGTCATCGAACTCCACGTCGTGGACGGCGAGATCCGGACGATCCACTCCCTCACCAACCCCGACAAGCTGGCGCACCTGGGCCCGGTCTCCGACCAGGGCCTGCTGCCGGGCCACAGGGCCTGAGCCGTGGCCGCCTGCCGGCGCGTGCGAACCGGCCTCCCGCCGGGGGCGGGTAAGACGAAATCCGCTCGCCGCGCCGGCGGACCGGGTGGCAGGGTGCGGCGCATGACGCCGCAGTATCAGATCCGTGCCGACTACGACGCTCACACGATCGTGGTCTATCAGGCGTACGCGCCTGCCATCGCCGACGCGGCACTGCGGGCGGGCCGCTTCGTCACGCCGTTCTCGTTCGGCCGGATGACGTGGATCAAGCCGTCGTTCATGTGGCTGATGCACCGCAGCAACTGGGCCCGCAAACCGGGCCAGGAACGTGTTCTCGCGGTGCGGATCACCCGGGAGGGCTGGGAGGAGGCCCTGTCCCGGGCCGTGCTGACGACCGCCGACCCGGCGGCGCTGGCCCAGGCGGCCGTACACGTCCAGTGGGACCCGGAGCGCTCGCCGCGCGGAGCGGCACTGAACCACTACAGCGTCCAGGTCGGCATCGGCCGCCACCTGATCCGCACGTTCACCGACGACTGGATCGTCGGTCTCACCGACCTGACCCCTCAGGTCCGCAAAGCCTCGGCACTGATGCAGACCGGGCACCTCGCCAAGGCCCAGCGGCTGTTTCCCACGGAGCGCGCCTACCCGCTGCCGCAGTCACTGCAGAACGTCGTTTCCCCGGGCAGACACCTGGCCTAGGACCACACCCCGAACCACTGGTCGGCGCCGTACTCCTCGAACCTGTCCGCCTCCGCGAACCCCAGCTTCGCCGCGAGCCGCATCGCCCGGTCGTTGGCGAGCCGGGTGGTCAGCACCACGGGCTCGCCGGGCCGCGCGGCGGCGAACCAGTCGAGCACCGCCGCGCACGCCTCGGCGGCGTAGCCGCGTCCCCACGCCTCCGGCAGGAACATGTAGCCGAGTTCGGCCTCGCCGCCGTCCGGCCGGACGTGCCCCGGACGCCCGGCGTCTCGCCGGTCGAGCGTGATCATGCCGATCATCGCTCCGTCGAGTTCGGCCACGAAGAGCCCGGGGCGTCGCCCGGGCACCTCGGGCATCGCGCGTTCGAGCTCGTCGCGCGGCCGCGCGCCACCGACGTGGGCACCCACCTCCGGTGAGGCGAACAGCGCGACGAACGCCGCGCGGTCGCGGGCCTCGGACTCGCGGAGCACGAGCCGTCCGGTCTTCAGCGGAGCAGGGGGCCAGACGTCCGGGCCGAGTTCGGTCATGGCGGGCAAGCTGTCCCGTCACCTGGACATGATGAAGTCGAGGGCCGCGCCCTCCGCGGTCGTCCAGTACGTGACGAGCTGGCCGTCGTCCGCGTACAGCTTCGCGACGGGCATCGGCACGTCGATCGGCTTGCTCGCCTTGGTGCCGGGCTTGCGGCCCTGGAGGGTGAGCGTGATGCTCCGCGCCTCGTACTCGTCCCGCTTGCCGCCGGCGACGAGGAAAGCGGCGTACGCCTCCTCGCCGGGTGCGATCGTGACGGGCCTGCCCGGGTCCGGGTCGCTGTCCTTGATGACCGGAGCCGTGGCCTGGGCGTCCGCGCCGACCAGGACGTACGGGAAGTTCCAGAGGTTGCACTTCTTGTCGCCGGCGTTCTGGACCGTGATCAGGAGGTGCCGGGACTCCTTGCTGTCCGCGGGCTCCTTCACGGCGGAGACCCCGAGGTCGGCGGCCGTGCAGTCGGCGACGGTGTCCGGCTTCGACGACGCCGTCGCGCCCGGCTTGGACGAGGGCGTGGCGCTCGGCGCGTTCGACTCGGACGGCGCCCCGGACGGCGTCGCGGACGGCGAGCCCGTCGTCGGCACCGACGTCGGCGCCGTCGTGGGCTTGCCCTCGCCCGCTCCCTCGTCGCCGCTCGGCCCGCACGCCGTGGACGTGAGCAGCGCGCCGACCACCGCGGCGCCCGCCATGTAGGACTTCCAGCCAGTGTTCATGAATGTTTCCCCCGTCAACTCTTGCCTCGAGCAGAGTGTGCACCGGGAACTCCCCTGGAATTCCTGCCGTACGGAGCTGTTACGGAGCAAATACAGGGAACGGTCGATTCCGGCCGCCGACGCGCGACGGCCGCCCTCGTGCGGGGCTCCTAGAGGTCGATCTCCGCCCGGACCGTCTTGCCCACGGGCAGGCGGTCCACGACGTCCCAGCGGCTCGCGAGCGCGTTCACCAGGAGCAGTCCGCGACCGGTGCCGGAGAGCGGGGCGGTGGGCGGTACGAGGGCGGGGCGGCGTTCGGTACGGGTGTCGGCGACGTCGATGCGGAGGCGGACGCCCGGCTCGTACGCGAGCGTCAGCTCGAAGTCCCGGCCTGGCACGCGGCCGTGGGTGACGGCATTCGCGGCGAGCTCGGCGACGATCTGCGCGACCGTGTCGGCGAGCTCGCTGCCGTACGGCGCGAGGCCCCAGCGTTCGAGCTGGTGCAGGGCGAGCCGGCGGGCCAGGCGCGCGCCGCGCGGCGTCGAGCTGAAGCGCTGGGTGAACACACGTACGGTGACTGACACTTGAGGGGCCTGAGGGGGAGTCATGGGGCCAATGTGGCGGCCCCGAGGGCCGGTTCCCAGGTCAGAAACTCGTACGCTCCGTAAGCGTACGAGCTCGGAGGGTGGACAGTACTCGTCACCGCCCGTGACCATGCGGGGTGGGAGGTGTGCGTGATGACATCGGACGACAACACGGAACCGGAGACCTCGGACAGCCTGAAGGCGTTCGGGGAAGTGCTCAAGGCGTTCCGCAGGCGGGCGCGGCTCACCCAGGAGGAGTTCGCACCGGCGGTGGGGTACTCGGTGGAGACGATCTCCTCCGTCGAGCAGGGCCGGCGGTTCCCGTCGCCGAAGCTGGTGGAGAGGTCGGAGGAGGTCCTGGACGCGTTCGGGGCCATCAAGGGCGCGTCAAAGCATCTGTCGCGGGAGCCGGGCCTGGCGAACTGGTTCCGGCGATGGGCGGCGCTGGAGAAGAACGCGCTGTGCCTCTACACGTACGAGAACCGGCTGGTCCCCGGTCTGCTCCAGATCGAGCCGTACGCGCGGACGCTCTTCGAGGAGCAACTGCCGCCGATGGGCGACGCGGAGATCGAGGAGAACCTGGTCGCCCGCATGAAGCGGCAGAAACTGCTCACCGAGCGGCCCAACACGTCGTACAGCTTCATCATCGAGGAGCACGTGCTGCGGAAGGGGACGGGCGGGCCGGAGGTTCACCGGGCGCAGATCGAGCACATTCTGCGGATGTCGGAGCGGCGCAACATCGAGATCCAGGTGATGGAGCAGAGGCGGGGGCATCACGCGGGTCTCGACGGGCCCATGCGGTTACTTGAGACTCCCGAGAACCGCTGGTACGGCTACGCCGAGGGACAGGAAAGCGGCGTGCTCATCTCCGACGCCAAAGTCGTCGGCATCCTCAAGATGCGGTATGCCAGGATGCGGTCACAGGCTCTTACCCTGGAAGACTCCCAGAGCCTGTTGCGGCAGATGCGAGGAGCTACATGAGCACCACAGACCTGGCCTGGTTCAAGAGCAGCTACAGCGGCGGTTCCGGCGACGACTGTGTCGAAGTCGCCCTCTCCTGGCACAAGTCGACCTACAGCAGCGGCGACGGCGACGACTGCGTCGAAGTCGCCGCCTGCCCCACCACCGTCCACGTCCGCGACTCCAAGCGGCCCGAGGACGCCCGGCTCGCGCTCGCTCCGGCCGCCTGGCGTGCGTTCGTCAGCGGTTGCGAGCAGCTGTAATGGCCTACCTGGACGACCTGTTCTCCCTCTCCGGGCGCAACGCCCTCGTCACCGGTGGCAGTTCGGGGATCGGCAAGGCCATCGCCCGTGCGCTCGCCCGGGCCGGTGCGTCCGTCGTCGTCGTCGCGCGGCGCGAGGCGGAGTTGAAGGAGACGGTCGACGAGCTGACCGGGCTCGGTGCCACGGCGGCCTGGGTGAGCGGGGACCTCTCCACCCGGGACGGCGTACGGGCGGCCGCCGAGGGAGCCGTTCGGGCGCTCGGCGGCGCCGAGCCGGACATCCTCGTCAACTCGGCCGGGATCAACCTGCGTCCGCCGCTCTCCGAGCTCACGGACGACGTGTGGGACCGGACCATGGCGGTGAACCTGGAGGCGCCGTTCCTGCTCGGGCAGCGCTTCGGGCCGGGGATGGCCGAGCGCGGCTTCGGGCGGATCATCCACGTGACCTCCCAGCAGGCGCACCGCGCGTTCGTGCAGTCCGGGGCGTACGGGGTGTCGAAGGGCGGCCTGGAGTCGCTGGCGCGTTCGCAGGCCGAGGCCTGGTCGCCGTACGGCGTGACCGTGAACACCCTCGTGCCCGGCTTCGTGATGACGCCGCTCAACGAGCGGCTGTCCTCCGATGCCGCCAGGGTCGCCGAGCTGGCCGCCCGCACGATGGTCGGGCGGAACGGGCTCGCCGAGGACTTCGAGGGCGCGGCCGTCTTCCTGGCGAGCCGCGCCTCGGCGTACGTCACGGGGCAGGCGGTCTTCGTGGACGGCGGCCTTTCCGTCCACTGACAACCCCGAAGGCCGTCCACTGACAGCCCCGAAGGCCGTCCAGTGACGGCCCCCGCGGGAGCCGGTGGTGCTACTGCCCCGGCTCCCCCGGCCCCGCCCCGCCCGAGAACCACTGCTCGCCCGCCGCGTCCGCGGCCTCGTGGGCGGCGTCCTGGGCGGGCGTCGCCTCGACCGGCATCTCCTGGGGCGGGACGGCCTGCGGGGGCACGCCCGCCGGCACGGCGAGCCGGGCCTTGAGGGCGGAGTTCTCGGCCTCCAGGTTCGCTATGCGCTTGCGGGCGAAGTAGAGCTCGACGACCGCGTCCTGGAACTCGGCGATCAATTCGTCCGGGGTGAGCTGCACCATCTGTGCGGTTTTCCTCTCCTATGCGGGGGCGATACGGGTGGGGGTTCCGGCGCCGCCGCGCCACCACAGTTCGCCGTTCACGGCGTACAGGGTGCCACCCCCGGCCGCGGAGACCGTCTCGGTGGGTGGGGTGGCGGTGTTGCCGATCTCGACGGTGCCGTCGACGAGGAGGCCGGGCTTCGCGGTGCGCTGCACGATGTGGACCTGGCCGCGCGGGGTGGCGCCGCGGTCGATGCCGATGCCGATGAGGCCGGTGCCCTTCACCGTGAGGTCTTCCAGGCCCGCGTTGTTGCGCAGGACGAGCAGGGCGCCGGAGGTCGGGCCCTGCGTCGCGGTGAGGTAGATGCCCTGGGAGGCGGTTCCCTTGGTCTGGAGGTCGATGGAGAGCGCGGAGGCGCCGGTGTCGGAGCCGTCGGCCTGGCCGACGTGGGCGATCTTGAGGGTGCCGCGGCTGGTGCGCTCCTTGCCCCTCAGGTACATCGCGGAGCTCTCGGTGTTGTCCGAGATGACGTTGAGGGCGGAGCCGCCGCCGGTCGCGGCCTCCAGGTAGACGGTCGCCGCGTGGTCGACGGTGTTCGTCGACTTCACGTACAGGCCCTCGCCGGTCGTCGACGCGTGGAACCGGGGCGCCGTCACCTGCCCCTGGGCGACCACCGGGCCCGGGAACGTCGTCGTCTCCCCCGCCGCCTCGGCCGCCTCGGCCGCGGGCGAGGTCGCCCCGACGGCCACGGTCACGGCCCCGGCGGTGAAGCCGCCCATGAACAGTCTCCTGCTGACGCCCATGCGTCGCCCCTCCCCTGTCGACGGGACGATCGGCTGATCGTTTCCCGGGGCGTCATTCAAGCAGGGGGCAGCACCGACGGGGAGTTGGCCCCCGGGACCAGCATCCGCGGGCGGCCGGTGCCGTCCGCGGCGACGGTCCAGACGTCGTTGGTGCCGTCGCCGCGCTGGAGGGCGTACGCCACGGTGCGGTCGTCCAGCCAGGCCGCCTGGTCGTCGACGTTCCGGGTCTCGGACAGTTCCGTGCGGCGGAGGGTGGCCAGGTCCAGGACGGCGAGCCGCCAGCCCTTGGCGGGGTCGGCGCCGACGGCCTGCTTGAACGCGATCCGCCTGCCGTCGGGCGACAGCGAGGGGCACTCGACGTTGTCCGCGAGCGTCCGCAGGGTCCCGGCGGCGAAGTCGCCCTCCACCAGGGAGCGGACGCCGGCGCTGGACACGGTCGCGTAGAAGCGGTTGTCGTCGGCGGCGAAGGTGACGCCCCAGACGTTGATGTCCGCGGCCCGGTAGCGGCGGCCCTGCTTGTAGACGGCGAACTCCTCCAGGGAGGTGACGAGTCGGCCGGTGCGCGTGTCGAGGATGCCGGTCCGGGTCGAGAAGCCGCCGCCGGCGTACGAGTCGCCGCCCACGAACAGGGTCCAGGCGATCATGCGGCCGTCGGCCGAGACCCGGGTCCGGTTGGGCAGGCCGGTGAGCGGGACGGTGCGCCGGGTGCGCCGGTTCTCGTCGAGGACGAGGAGGCGGGGGCCGCTGAGCGCGCCGGTGGGCGTCAGGCAGGCGGTGGTGCCGCCCGCCGTGTAGGCGCGGTCGCAGCGCTGCTCGGTGACGGTGCGCGGACCGGTGGGATCGGCCAGGGACAGGGTGGAGAGCAGGCCGTTGCTCAGCACGCGCAGGCGCGGCCCCGCGGCGGGCTTCCGGCCGGCTCCGTCGGCGGGGCCCGCCGGGTCGGCGGCGACCGTCGGCGCTCCGGTCTCGCCGGAGGCGGCGCGGGCCCGTACGACGGCGGTCGTCGCCAGGGCGGCGAGCAGGACGGCGGCGATCACGGTGACGAGGATCTTGGTGCGCGGGGAGGTGTCGTGCGAACCGTTCACGAGGACGTACCGGTTCCTTCCTTGTCGAGGCCGAGCAGGAGCACCGTCGTCACGGCCGCCGCCACCGCGACGCCGGCCGCGACCAGGACCGCCGTCCCGGAGCCCCAGATCTGCCAGGCGACGCCGAACAGGGCGGAGGAGCCGAGGTAGGCGAGGGCCTGGCCGCTCTGGACGAGGGCGATGCCGGTGGTGCGGAGCCGTTCCGGCAGGACGGGGCCCGCGAGGGCCAGGAGGACGCCTTCGGTGGCGGCGTAGAAGAAGCCGTAGAGGCCGAGGACGGCGACCAGCAGGCCCGTCCCGTGCAGCGGGCCGTCGAGGAGCAGGTAGACGAGGACCAGGGCCGCGTAGCCGCCGAGCATGACGGGCACGCGGCCGATCCGGTCGGCCAGGGCGCCCAGCGGCGCGGCCAGGATCAGGTAGGCGAGGCTGGTGCCGACGGCGAGCAGCGGGAACCAGCCGACGGACAGGTCCTCGCGCCGCTGGAGCAGCAGGTAGACGAAGCCGTCGCCGATGGTGGCGAAGCCCAGGAGGCAGGCGGCGCCCACGAGTCGGCGTACGGGCGCGGTCCGCAGCAGGCCGCCGACGGCCTTGGCCGAGACGCTGCCGGCGGGTGGCCGTGGGCCCCGGTGGTCGCGGACGAAGAGGAGGAGGATCACGACGCCGAGTGCCGCGACGGAGAAGCTGGTGACGAAGACGGCGTCGAAGGACTGCCCGGCGAGCGCGAGCACGGCGAGCGCGGCCAGCGGGCCGGCGAAGGCGCCGACGCTGTCCATGGCGCGGTGCACGCCGAAGGCCCGGCCGAGGGCGTGGGCGGGCGCCGACAGGGTGATCAGGGCGTCGCGGGGCGCGGTGCGCAGGCCCTTGCCGGCCCGGTCGGCGGCGAGGACCAGGGCGATCGGGGTGGCGGAGCCGCCGGCCGCTGGCAGGGCGAGCTTGCAGAGCGCCGAGAGGCCGTAGCCGACGGCGGCGACCGCCTTGCGCCGGCTGATCCGGTCGGCGACGTATCCGCCGACGATCCGGAGCAGGGCCGTGGCGCCGGTGTGGAGGCCGTCGAGGACGCCGTACGCGGCCGGGGACAGGCTCAGGCCGACGACGAGGTAGAGCGGGAGGACGGCGGTGACCATCTCCGCGGAGACGTCGGTGACGAGGCTGACGGTGCCGAGGGCGAGGACGTTGCCGCCCACCGCCTTCCACCGGCCCCGGCGGCCCGGCCCGGCGGGGCCGGCCGGGGAGGCCTGCCTGCCGATGGTGGAGAGATACACGGGGAACGACCTCCGGACGGGGGCGCCGGGACGCCGCCCCGGCCGCGTGGTGAGGCGGCGGGGCGGCGTCCTGGCGGAAAGGCCTGGCGGAAAGGGGATGGCGGTGGCTCAGTGGCAGGTGCCGGTGCCGCTGTCGTTGTACGTCTTGCCCGACTGCGGGACGAACTGCCAGTCGTAGCTGCCCGCGTGGAGGGTGAGCTTCAGGACGCCGAAGGTGTCGTTGTTGCGGGCCTCGCTGTTCGGCTGGATGGTGCCGAAGCCGTAGAGGCTCGCGCCGCCCATGCCGGCGACGAACTGGCGCAGGCCGCGGGCGGTGTCGAGCTGTCCGCTGGGGTTCTGCGGGGCGAAGCGCTCGTACTGGTGGTTGTGGCCGGTGAGGATGACCTCGGCGTTGTTGTCGTACAGGGCCTGCACCAGCGGCCCGGTGGAGCTGTCGGGGCCGTGGGCGGAGCTGGACGTCCAGCGCGGGCGGTGCCAGTAGGCGAGGGTGCAGGACTTGCCGCTGGCGGCGAGGTCGGCGCGCAGCCACTGCTCCTGGGCCGAGCCTGCGGCCATGCTGATCTCGGAGTTGAGCGCGACGACGTGCCACGCGCCGAGGTCGTACGAGTAGTAGCCCTTGCCGGCGGTGCCGGCGTTGGCGCCGAAGTAGCTGTAGTAGGCCGAGGCGCCCGAGGTGACGTAGTCGTGGTTGCCCGGGGCCGGCCTGGTGCGGGCCTTGTGGCGGCCCCAGGTCGGCTCGTAGTACGTGCTGAAGTCGGAGGCGCTGCCGTTCGGGTAGGCGTTGTCGCCGATGGTGAACACGGTGCCGGGGATGCCGTCGAGCAGGGTGGCGGTGGCGCTGTCGCCGGAGCCGGAGGTGGCGATGTCGCCGGCGCCGACGAGGACCGGGTCGCCGGTCGGCGGCGGCGTGGTGGTGGTCGGGGTGGGCGTCGGTGTGGGCTCGCCGCCGGTCTCCAGGACGAGCTGCGGCCCGGTGGCGCCGGTCTCGCGGGAGTCGTAGTCGGCGCCGTTGCTGCTGGTGGACGTGACGCCGATGCTGAACGTGCCGTTGCCCTTGACGTACGAGGTCACGTCGACCTCGTACCAGGCGTTGCGGGCGACCGAGCCGAGCGAGCCGAGGACGGCCCCGTCGATGGCCGGTTTGTTGTTGTACGTGACGGACGTCTCGGACCAGCTGGTGTTCGACATGGCCCGGAAGGTGCCGCCGCTGCTGCTCTCCGCGCCGGACACGTCGTCGGTGTGGAGGCGCAGCGTCGCCCGGGTCACGGCCTGGGTGACGCCGGAGACGTCGAACTTCAGCAGCGTCTGCTTGACGGGGCTGTTGTCGACGCCGAGCTGCTGCGAGGCGCCGTAGTTGGTGGAGGCCAGGCTGCTGTCGACGTGGGTGTCGGCGGTGGCCGTGAACGTGGTGCTCGCGGCCGCGGCCGTGGGTGCCACGTCGGTCAGTGCCGTGGCGACCACGGCGGCCGAGGTGAGCACGCCGAGCAGGGCCACCGTGGTGGTGGCCTGACGAGTGGGCATGAGATCCCCTTCTCATGAGGGACGAGGGCGCCACGCAAGGTAAGGGTGCCGGGGTGCCGTCGCGTGTTGCCCCGACGTGGTGGGGGTTGCGTGCCGGTGAACGTCTGGCCATGAGCACATCAAGACGATTCCGGCCACCGCATCCTGACGACCCGTCATGCCTCCCGGAAGGCGAAAACGCGCCAGCCCCCCGGCGGAATACCGCCGGGGGGCTGGCAGAGGGCAGCGAGAGCCGGTCAGCTCGGGCGCATCAGCGCAGGTCGAACCGGTCCAGGTCCATGACCTTGGCCCAGGCCGAGACGAAGTCCGACACGAACTTCTCCTTCGCGTCGTCCGAGGCGTACACCTCGGCGACGGCGCGCAGCTCGGAGTTCGAGCCGAAGACCAGGTCGGCGCGGGTGCCGGTCCACTTGACCGCGCCGGTGGCCAGGTCGCGGCCCTCGAACGTGGTCTGATCCTCGGAGGTGGACTTCCAGGCGGTGCCGAGGTCGAGCAGGTTGACGAAGAAGTCGTTCGTCAGCTTGCCCGGGGTCTCGGTGAACACGCCCAGCGAGGTCTGCGGCTGGGTCACGCCCAGGGCGCGCAGACCGCCGACGAGGACCGTGGTCTCGGGCGCGGAGAGGGTGAGCAGGTTCGCCTTGTCGATCAGCAGGTACTCGGCGGGGAGGCGGTGGCCCTTGCCCAGGTAGTTGCGGAAGCCGTCGGCGGTGGGCTCCAGGGCGGCGAAGGACTCGACGTCCGTCTGCTCGGCGGAGGCGTCCACACGGCCGGCCGAGAACGGCACCTCGACGTCGAAGCCGGCGTCCTTGGCCGCCTTCTCGACGGCCGCGCTGCCCGCGAGGACGACGAGGTCGGCGAGGGAGACCTGCTTGCCGTCGGTGCGGCCCGCGTTGAAGGACTCCTGCACGCCCTCCAGGACGCGCAGCACCTGGGCGAGCTCGTCCGGGTTGTTGACCTCCCAGTTGCGCTGCGGCTCCAGGCGGATGCGGCCGCCGTTGGCGCCACCGCGCTTGTCGCTGCCGCGGAAGGAGGAGGCGGCGGCCCAGGCGGCGGAGACCAGCTGGGTGACGGTGAGGTCCGAGCCGAGGATCTGCTCCTTGAGGGAGGCGATGTCCGCGGCGTCCACGAGCTCGTACGTGCGGGCCGGCAGCGGGTCCTGCCAGATGAGCTCCTCGGAGGGGACCTCGGGGCCCAGGTAGCGCACGACCGGACCGAGGTCACGGTGCGTCAGCTTGAACCAGGCGCGGGCGAAGGCGTCCGCGAACTGGTCGGGGTTCTCGTAGAAGCGGCGCGAGATCTGCTCGTAGACCGGGTCGAAGCGCAGCGACAGGTCGGTGGTGAGCATCGTCGGACGGTGCTTCTTCGACGCGTCGTGGGCGTCGGGGATGATCTCCTCGGAGTCCTTGGCGACCCACTGGTGGGCGCCGGCCGGGCTCTTGGTGAGCTCGTAGTCGTACTCGAAGAGGTGCTTGAAGAAGTCGTGGCTCCACGCCGCCGGCGTGGTGGTCCAGGTGACCTCGAGGCCGGAGGTGATCGCGTCGGCGCCCTTGCCGGTGCCGTACGAGTTCTTCCAGCCGAGGCCCTGCTGCTCCAGCGGGGCGGCCTCGGGGTCGGCGCCGACGTTGTCCGCCGGGCCGGCGCCGTGCGCCTTGCCGAAGGTGTGGCCGCCGGCGATGAGGGCGACGGTCTCCTCGTCGTTCATCGCCATGCGGCGGAAGGTCTCGCGGATGTCGCGGGCCGCGGCGACCGGGTCCGGGTTGCCGTTGGGGCCCTCCGGGTTGACGTAGATGAGACCCATCTGCACGGCGCCGAGCGGGCTCTCCAGCTCGCGGTCGCCGGTGTAGCGCTCGTCGCCGAGCCAGGTGGTCTCGGGGCCCCAGTAGACGTCCTCGTCGGGCTCCCACACGTCGGCGCGGCCGCCGGCGAAGCCGAAGGTCTTGAAGCCCATGGTCTCCAGGGCGACGTTGCCGGTGAGGATCATGAGGTCGGCCCAGGAGATGTTCTGGCCGTACTTCTTCTTGACCGGCCACAGCAGACGGCGGGCCTTGTCGAGGTTGCCGTTGTCCGGCCAGCTGTTCAGCGGGGCGAAGCGCTGCTGGCCGGCGCCGGCGCCGCCGCGGCCGTCGCTGATGCGGTACGTGCCGGCGCTGTGCCAGGCCATACGGATCATAAGCGGGCCGTAGTTGCCGAAGTCGGCGGGCCACCAGTCCTGCGAGGTGGTGAGCACCTCGGCGATGTCGCGCTTCACGGCCGCCAGGTCGAGGGCCTTGAAGGCCTCGGCGTAGTCGAACTCCTCGCCGAGCGGGTTCGCCACGGCGGGGTTCTTGGCGAGGATCTTCAGGTTGAGGCGCTCCGGCCACCACTGGCGGTTGCCGCCGCCCTGCGTCGGGTGCGCGGCGCGGCCGTGCGCGACCGGGCAGCCGCCCTTGCCTTCCGCCGCCGCCTCGTCCTCGGTGACCAGGGGATCGTGCTTCTGCTCAGACATCGGTGTTTCCTTCCGCGCCCTCTTGGCTACTACTGGAGTCGATCCTATGGTGGACTCAGTCCAAGTCAATACGACAGCCGGACTCGTACGGAATACCGCACGGAGTACTCGAAGGCTTACTCGCACAGCAAGGCTGGTGACCATGAGCGATCTGCTGGAACGGCTGCGCCGACGCGGCTGGCGGATGACCGCGCAGCGGCGGGTGGTCGCCGAGGTGCTCGACGGCGAGCACATCCACCTCACGGCGGACGAGGTGCTGGCCCGGGCCACCGCGCGGCTGCCGGAGATCTCGCGGGCGACGGTCTACAACACGCTGGGCGAGCTGGTCTCGCTCGGCGAGGTGATCGAGGTCTCCAGCGTGGGCCGCGCCAAGCGCTACGACCCGAACGCGCACCGGGACCACCAGCACCTGGTCTGCGCGGGCTGCGGCACGGTCCGCGACGTCCACCCGGAGGGCGACCCGCTGGCGGGCCTGCCGGAGGAGGAACGCTTCGGCTTCACGGTGACGGAGGTGGAGGTCACGTACCGGGGGCTGTGTCCGGTGTGCGGCGCGGCGGAGGCGGTGGCCGGAAACGACTGAGCCGGACGCGGCGGTGGAGACCGTGGCCGGAAACGTCCGAGCCGACCGGCGCGCCAGGCGCCGGTCGGCTCGGGTGGTGGAGCGGGAGGCTCAGCTCTCGTCCGGCTCCAGCCGCAGCGAGATCGAGTTGATGCAGTACCGCTGGTCGGTCGGGGTCGGGTAGCCCTCTCCCTCGAAGACATGTCCGAGGTGGGAACCGCAGCGTGCGCAGCGGACCTCGGTGCGGATCATGCCGTGGGAGGTGTCGGCGACCAGCTCGACGGCGGAGCTGTCCTTCGGGTCGTAGAAGGACGGCCAGCCGCAGTGCGACTCGAACTTCTCGCGGGACGTGAAGAGCTCGGCGCCGCACGCCCGGCAGGAGTAGACGCCCTTGGTCTTCGTGTCCGTGTACTCACCGCGGAAGGCGGGCTCGGTGCCGGCCAGCCGGAGCACCTGGTACTCCGACGGGGTCAGCTCGGCCTGCCATTCCTCGTCGGTCTTCTCGACCTCGTACGCCATCGCTCGCTCCTCAGCTCGACAGGCGGGCCAGGATCTCCGGACCCAGGTCCGTGACGTCGCCCGCGCCCATGGTGAGAACGAGATCGCCGGGCTTCGCCATTCCCGCGATCACGTCCGCCACCTCGGCCTTGTCGTGGACGGCGGTGACGTCGGCGCCGGCCGCACGGGCGGCCTCGATGATCAGCTCGCTGGTGACGCCCGGGATCGGGTCCTCGCGGGCCGGGTAGATGTCCAGGACCACGGAGCCGTCGGCGAGTGTCAGGGCCTCGCCCATCTCGCGGCCGAGCTCCTGGGTGCGGGAGAACAGGTGCGGCTGGAAGACGACCAGCAGGCGCGAGGCCCCGGCGGCGCCGCGCATGGCCTCCAGGTCGGCCGTCATCTCGGTCGGGTGGTGCGCGTACGAGTCGATGACCTGCACGCCCGCGGCCTCGCCCTTGAGCTGGAGGCGGCGGCCGACGCCGGTGTACGCGGTGAGGGCCTGGGCCAGCTCGGCCGGGTCGACGCCCGCGCGGGCACCGGCGGCGAGCGCGGCGGCGGCGTTGTGCGCGTAGTGGCGGCCGGGCACGGAGACGGTGAAGACGTGCTCGACGCCGTCCATCACCACGGCGACCTCGCTGGTCATGCCCTTCGGCGTGATCCGGCGGATCCACACGTCGGCGGCCTCGTCCTCGCCGACGGTCAGCACGAGCAGGTCCTTGTTCCCGGAGACCCGCCCGGCCAGCTCGCGGGCGCCCGCGTGCTCGCCGACGACGAGGGTGCCGCCGGGGCGGATCTTGGCGGCGAAGGCCTCGAAGGACTCGTAGATCTCGTCCATGGAGGCGTAGTTGGCGTGGTGGTCCAGCTCGACGTTGAGGACGATCGCCACGGCCGGGTCGTACTTCTGGAAGCTGCGGTCGCTCTCGTCGGCCTCGGCGACGAAGATCGCGCCCTCTCCGTGCCGGGCGTTGGTGCCAGGGCCCGCGAGGTCGCCGCCGATGGCGTACGAGGGGTCGAGGCCGAGCTCGCCGAGCGCGACGGCCAGCATCGAGGTGGTCGTGGTCTTGCCGTGCGTGCCGGCGACCGCGACGGCACGCAGGCCGTCCATGAGCGAGGCGAGCGCGTCGGAGCGGTGCACGACCGGGATGCCCAGCTCGGCGGCGCGGGCCAGCTCGGGGTTGTCGGCGCGGATGGCGCTGGAGACGACGACGGCGGACGCGTCGTCGGCGAGGTGCTCGGCGGCGTGGCCGATGTGGACGGTGACGCCGAGGGCGCGCAGGGACTCGGCGGTCGCCGACTCCTTGGCGTCGCTGCCGGCGACCTTGGCGCCGCGCTGGGCGAGGATCTTCGCGATGCCCGACATTCCGGCACCGCCGATGCCGATGAAGTGCGGCCGTTCCATGGCGGCAGGGATGGCGGGTGCCATGCGGTTCTCTCCCCTGGTACGTGACGGTGGTGAGGCTCCAGCCTAGTGGTTCGGTCCGGCCGGACCGGGCACGGCGCCCGGGCCGGCCGGACCGTGGCGGGTCACGCGCCGCGGGTCGCCCGCGGCGTCGCCCGAGGCGACACTCGCGGCGTCACTCGCTGTGAGCGAAGAGCTTCAGGACGGGCACGCCGACCTTGTGCCGGGCCCGGGAGGCCCAGTCCCGGTGGAAGAACTCCTCCACGTAGTGCGGCGCGGTCAGCACGATCACCTCGTCGGCGTCGGACTCCTCGACCACGGTCTTCATCCTGTCCAGCGGATGGTCCTCGACCACGTGTCCGACGGCCTCGCAGCCGGCGTTTCTCAGTGCCTGCAGGGAGACGTCCAGGGCCTGCTCGGCGAGCGGCCTGGCCTCCTTGCCCTCGGGCTCGTCACCCTCGTGGGCCGCTTCCTTCAGCTCACCCATGGCGACGTCGTCGATGGCACGCAGCAGTACGTCCGCCTGGTCACCACGCGGCTGCATCAACACGATGAACGCGACCCGCTCGTCACCGTGCAGGGTGGTGACGAAGTCCACGTCGACGGACGTGAGGGGCTTCTCGATCATCAGAACGCTTGTGAACACCTCAGGAGCCCTTCTGCGGAAACCATCCTTCCCCGTGGCCCCACGGGGACTGCGAGAGTAAGTGTGCCCAGCGGACGCTAAGCGGAACGACAAATTCCGCCGATTGTCAGATCCGACGGTAGCGGGTGAAGAGGAAGCCGTCCTGCTCCAGCACCGACGCCACGGCGAAGCGCTTCGGAACCTCCACCGAGGGCCCTCCGGCGATCCGCTGCGCGGTGCCCGCCGTCATGGTCGGAGACACCGTCAGACACAGCTCGTCGAGCACGCCCGCGGCCACGAACTGGCCGAGGAGACGGGGCCCGCCCTCGGTCAGCAGGCGCCGCATTCCCCGCTCGGCGAGGGCCGCCACCGCGCGCTCCGGCTCCACGCCCGGCCCGTCGCCCGCGATCACCACCTCCGCGCCCGCCCGCTCGGCCTCCGCCCGGCGCTCCGGGGAGGACGCGGCGCCGGTGAGGACCAGGGTCGGCACCGGCGCCTCGGTGAAGAGCGGAAGCGAGAAGTCCAGGTCCAGCGAGGCGGTCACGACCGCCATGGCGGGAGCCGGGGTCTGCCCCGCCGCCGCCCGGCGGGCCGCGAAGACCTCCCGCTCCCGGGCCGGGCTGTAGTCCTCCAGCCGTACCGTCTCGGCGCCGACGACGACCACGTCCGCGAGCGCCCGCAGGGTCCCGAAGATCCGCATGTCGGTCTCCGAGGACAGCGGCTGGGAGTGACCGCCGTGCTGGCCGGCCCCGTCGAGCGAGGAGACCATGTTGGCCCGCAGCCAGGGCCCGGACTCCGCCTCGGGCGGGTAGGCGTAGGCGTCCGCCAGCTCGTCGAGGGACCACTTACGGTCCGAGGTGTCCATGGTCGGGTCCGGGTCCGCGTCCGGGTCCGTGCCCGCCGCGCCGCGGGCACGGTGGAGGGCTGTCATGTCCGTCACAGGGAACAGGCGTCGCATCCCGGCAGTCTGACACGGCGCTTACAGTGGATAACTGTGTCGACCCGTGCCATGACCCAAGCGGCTTCCACCGGAGCCGCCCCGCTCTCGCTCTGCTCCCGAGAGCCCCACGTCCCCGCCGACCGTCTGGTGGCGGAGATGGTGCCGCCCCCGCGGTTCGACTCCGTGCGCTTCGACACGTACATACCGGACCCGAACCAGCCCAGCCAGATCGACGCCGTCAAGGTGCTCGGCGGCTTCGCCGAGACCCTGGGCGGCGCCCACGCCACCGGCGCGGGCAAGCGCCGCTGGTTCTCCAAGGCCCCCAAGAAGACGGTGCCGGCGGGCCCGCGCGGCGTCTACCTCGACGGCGGCTACGGCGTCGGCAAGACCCACCTCCTCGCCTCCCTCTGGCACGCCACCCCGGCCGAGCCCGCGCTCAAGGCCTTCGGCACCTTCGTGGAGCTGACGAACCTGGTGGGCGCCCTCGGCTTCCAGCAGACCGTGCAGACCCTCAGCGGACACCGGCTCCTCTGCATCGACGAGTTCGAGCTGGACGACCCGGGCGACACCGTCCTCGTGTCCTCGCTGCTCAGCCGCCTGGTCGAGAACGGCGTGGCGCTCGCCGCCACCTCCAACACGCTGCCCGGCAAGCTCGGCGAGGGCCGGTTCGCCGCCGCCGACTTCCTCCGCGAGATCCAGGGCCTGTCGGCACACTTCCGGCCGCTGCGCATCGACGGCGAGGACTACCGCCACCGCGGCCTGCCGGAGGCCCCGGCCCCGTACGACGACGAGACCGTCGCCAAGACGGCGTACGCGACGCCCGGCGCCTCCCTCGACGACTTCCCGCACCTGCTCGAACACCTGGCCAGGGTTCACCCGAGCCGGTACGGCGCGCTGACCGACGACCTGACCGCGGTCTGCCTGACCGACGTCCGGCCGGTCCCCGACCAGTCGACGGCGCTGCGGCTCGTCGTGCTCGCCGACCGCCTCTACGACCGCGAGATACCCGTGCTCGCCTCCGGCCTGCCCTTCGACAAGCTGTTCAGCGACGAGATGCTGAACGGCGGGTACAAGAAGAAGTACTTCCGGGCGATCTCCCGGCTCACCGCCCTGGCGCGGGACGCGAAGGGACTCGTGGAGCAGTAGCTTGGGGGCCATACCCGATCGAAAGGGATGCACCATGGCCGCTACGCGTACCGCCCACAACGTCTGGCAGGGCGACCTGCTCAAGGGATCCGGCGTCGTGTCGCTCGACTCCTCCGGCATCGGCTCGTACCCGGTCTCCTGGCCGGCCCGCACCGAGGAGCCGAACGGCGTGACCAGCCCCGAGGAGCTGATCGCCGCCGCGCACTCGTCCTGCTACAACATGGCGTTCTCGAACATCCTCGCCAAGAACGACACCCCGCCGACCCGTCTTGAGACCAAGGCCGAGGTCACCTTCGTGCCCGGCAAGGGCATCACGGGCAGCCACCTCACCGTGCGCGGCGAGGTGCCCGGGGTGGACGCCCAGCAGTTCCAGGCGCTCGCCGAGGACGCCAAGAAGAACTGCCCGGTGAGCCAGGCGCTGACGGGCACGACGATCACGCTGACGGCCGAGCTGGCTTCCTGAGCCGCTTCCCCGTCCCGGGGTCCTCCCGCTCCACCGGTTCCACCAGCTCCACCGGCTCCTCCCGCTTCTCCTGAGGCAACGTGGACCCGCATGGTTCACGCGTCACCACCGTGCGTGATACACACATGCGGGTCACACGTCACACCACACATGCAGTCCTGGAACATCCGGTCCTGACACATGCACAGTCCTGTCCGCCAGCAGGAAGTGGGTTGCCTCATGTCCGCAACACGACGTCAGATGCTCGCCGCCACCGCCGGCATCGCCTTCACCGGCGCGATATCCGAACTCTTCACGGGAAGCGCCGCCGCCTCCGCCGCGCTCGGCCGCCACGCCGGGTACGGCCCGCTCGTCCCCGACCCGCACGGGCTGCTCGACCTCCCGGCCGGCTTCCGCTACAAGGTCCTGTCCCGGCAGGGCGAACCGCTGCGCTCCGGCGAGGGCCTGGTCCCCGGCAACCACGACGGCATGGGCGCCTTCGCCGGCCGCGGCGGCCGGGTGCACCTCGTGCGGAACCACGAGAACCGCGTCACCGGGAAGATCGGCGTGCCGGTCGTCGACGGGCTGACCTACGATCCGGCCGCCAAGGGCGGCTGCACCGCCCTCACCCTCGACCGCCGGGACAACGTCCTCGACGAGCGCGTCGCCGTCGCGGGCACGGCCGTCAACTGCGCGGGCGGGCCCACCCCGTGGCGCACCTGGCTGACCTGCGAGGAGACCGAGGACAAGGCCGGCACCAACGGCTACACCAAGGACCACGGCTTCGTCTTCGAGGTCGACGGCGCCGACCCGCGCCGCACCGGGGCCGTCCCGCTCACCGCGATGGGCCGCTTCCAGCACGAGGCCGTCGCGGTCGACCCGTACAGCGGGATCGTGTACGAGACGGAGGACGCCTTCCAGCATCCCTTCGGCCTCTTCTACCGCTTCCTGCCCGAGAAGCCGCTCGGCGGCACCGGTTCGCTGCGCGCGGGCGGTGCCCTGGAGGCGATGCGGGTGCCGGGCGTGCCCGACCTGTCGGTGGTGCAGGAGGCGGGCACGCGCTTCGAGGGCGTCGAGTGGGTGCCCGTACCCGACCCTTCGGCGGCCGTGACCCCGATCAGACTTCAGGACTTCGGCCCGAAGGGCATCACGCACGCGCAGAAGCTGGAGGGCTGTTACTGGGGCGGCTGTTCCGTGTACTTCGTGTCGTCGTTCGCCCGCGTCAAGGACGGCTCGGGCGCCACGCACTTCGGCCAGGTGTGGAAGTACGAGCCGGACCGGCGCCGCCTCACGCTCGTCGTCGTCTTCGGCCCGGACACCGACCTCCAGCTCCCGGGCGAGTCCCCGGACAACATCTGCCTGGCGCCGACCGGCGGCCTGATGGTCTGCGAGGACGGCGACGGCGCCCAGCACGTCTTCGGCGTGAGCCGGAAGGGCGAGGTGTACGCGGTCGCGCGCGGGGCTCAGAACATCGGCACCCCGGAGGCGCCGGAGTGGGGCGAGTTCGCGGGCGTCACCTTCTCGCCGGACGGCACGACGATGTACGTGAACTGCTACACGCCGGGCACGACGTTCGCGGTGCGGGGCCCGTGGCGCTGATCCGCGGTCAGCCCAGCTCGTAACGGACGTCGGTGAGCCGTTCGGACAGCTCCCACAGGCGGCGGCCGGTCTCCGGATCGGTCGCCGCCGGCGCGTACCGGACCGGCTTCGGCGCGCCCTTCAGCTCACCGGGGCCGTCCGGCCCGAAGAAGGCGCCGCCTTCGACGCCCGGTGCGGTCGCCGCGTACAGCTGGGGCAGGGCACCGTCCTCCGGGGCCTGGGCGAGCAACGGGCCGAGCACGCGCCCGAACACCCAGCGGACGAGGGCGACCGGCGTCTCCTTCTGGAGGTTCGTGCTGGTGTAGCCGGGGTGCGCGAGGACGCTGCGCACGGGACTGCCCGCGGCGGTCAGGCGCCGGTGCAGCTCGTGGCCGAAGACGGTGTTGGCGAGCTTGGACTGGTTGTAGAACCGCATGGGCGCGTAGCGGCGGGCCCCGTGGATGTCGTCGAAGCCGATCCGGCCCTTGCGGTGCTGGAGGCTGCTGACCGTGACGACCCGCGGGTCGCGCCCGGCGGCGAGGCGGTCGAGCAGGAGCCCGGTGAGGGCGAAGTGCCCCAGGTGGTTGGCGGCGAACTGGAGCTCGTGGCCCTGGGCGCTGAGGGTGCGGGGCGGCGCCATGACGCCCGCGTTGTTGACGAGCACGTCGAGGCGCGGCTGCTCGGCGCGCAGTCCGCCGGCGAACTCGCGTACGGAGTCGAGGTCGGCCAGGTCGACCCGCCGCACGTCGAGCCGGGCGCCGGGCACCTCGGCGGCGATGCCGCTCGCGGCCGTGCGCCCCTTCGCCTCGTCGCGGACGGCGAGGACGACGTGGGCGCCGTGGCGGGCGAGTGCGCGGGTGGTGGCGAGGCCGAGGCCGCTGTTGGCGCCGGTGACGACGACGGTCCGCCCGGTGAGGTCGGGGATGCGGTCGGCGTTCCACTGCTCTGTCGGGTGCGTCATGTGGCACACGCTGCCGTGCGTGTCACTCGGTGTCAAGCTGTTCTCCGGGTGACAGGCTCGGGGACTACCATCGCCCCATGACCACCGATTCCACCGACGCCACCGACTCCGCCGACTCGACCGGCTCGACCAGCTCTTCCGGCGCGTCGGGAACGATCAGCCTGGCGGAGCGCAAGCGCCTGCTCGTCGCGACCGAGCTCACCGAGTCGGCGCTCCAGCTCCTGGCGCTGCGGGGCTTCGACGCGGTCACCGTGGACGAGATCGCCACCGACGCCGGGGTCTCGAAGCGGACCTTCTTCCGCTACTTCGCGTCCAAGGAGGACGTGGTCGTCCGCTTCCTGTCCGGGATGGGCAGCGACATCCACGCCGCGCTCGCGGACCGCCCGGACGGCGAACCCGTCTCGGCCTCGCTGCGGCACGCCGTCGCCGTACCCCTGCTGGCCTGCACCGAGCAGCACCCGGACCACGCGGCCCGCGCGCTGCGGGTGGTCCAGCTGATCCTCCGCACGCCCGCGCTGCTCGCCCGCCTGCTGGAACGGCAGGCCGAGTGGCGTGAGGCCCTGGCCCGGGAGCTGGCCCGCCGACACGGCCTCGATCCGGCGGCCGACCTGTATCCGCGCCTCGCGGCGGGCACGGCGCTGGTCGCGTTCCACACGGCGCTGCAGCGCTGGAGCGACAGCGACGCGGCGGAGGACCCGCTGGAGCTGCTCGACCGGGCGTTCGCGGTGGTGCGACCGGCGCTGGACGCGCAGGATCGATAGCAGGATCAGCGGCGGGAGGCGGGCGGATGCCGAAGAAGAAGCGTGCGGGCGAGGCGGGGCGGCAGTCGCTGCGCAAGCTGCTGCGGCTCCCCGTCGGCGAGCCCGTCGACCTCTCGGCGTACGACGCCGCCGGCACGCCCGGCGGCCCCGCCGACAAGAAGGCCGGCCTCGCCGCCGTCGCCGGCTTCGCCCCGCGCCTGGCGGACCTCCAGGAGCGGCTGTACGCGGCAAGCACGGCGGGCGACCGGCGCCGGCTGCTCCTCGTCCTCCAGGGCATGGACACCAGCGGCAAGGGCGGCACGGTCAAGCACGTCATCAGCCACTTCAACCCGTCGGGCTGCCGCATCCGCGCCTTCAAGGCGCCGACGGAGGAGGAGTCGGCCCACCCCTTCCTGTGGCGCGTCGCCCGGGCGCTCCCCGAGCCGGGCGAGATCGGCATCTTCGACCGCTCCCACTACGAGGACGTCCTGATCGCCCGGGTGCGCGAGCTGGCCCCGCGCACCGAGATCGAGAACCGCTACGGCGAGATCGCCGGCTTCGAGAAGTCCCTCGCGGACGGCGGCGTCACCGTCGTGAAGGTCTTCCTCCACATCTCGTACGAGGAACAGCGCGCCCGCCTCCTCGAACGCCTCGACAACCCGGAGAAGCACTGGAAGTTCAACCAGGGCGACATCGAGGAACGAGCCCTGTGGCCCGCGTACCAGGAGGCGTACGAGATCGCCCTGCAACGGTGCGCGACGGACCGGACGCCGTGGTACCTGGTCCCGGCGGACCGGAAGTGGTACCGGAACTGGGCGATCAGCAGACTGCTGCTGGAGCACCTGGAGGAGCTGGATCCGGCGTACCCGAAGGGGAACTTCGACGTGGCGGAGTCCCGGGCGAGGCTCCTCGCCACGTGAGGCGCGCCGGCCGGTCGGCGTGCCTTCCGCGCGACCGCGCCGCGCATGCTCAGGCCATGGTGCGTCAGCTCACGGCGTGGACTCGGGCGCTGCTGCTGTCGAGCCGCGAACGATAGGCCTATCTGATCGGATATTTTCCGTGGGTGACCATTCCTGCACGAAAGCTGTCGGCGCTCGCTCTGCTGGGCGCCGTACTCGTCGGCTGCGGCGGGGGCGCGGCCGACTCACCGGCGCCCGCCACGCCCGCCTCGCCGGCCTCGGCGAAGCCCGCCTCGCCGGCGAAGCCCTCCTCCGCCGGGCCCGGCGCGCAGCCCGCGCCGCCCGCCGCCGGCCACCAGGCCGCGCCCGCCCGGCCCGCCCGCAAGGCGCCGCCGACGCTCGCCCCGGCCGCCGGCGGCCTCACGGCCGTCTACAGCCACCGGGCGAAGAGTGCCGAGAAGGTCGTCGCGCTCACCTTCGACGCCGACATGACCGCCGACCAGGGCCCGCGCGCGGCCCGCGGCGAGCGCTTCGACAACCCGCAGCTCATCGCGACGCTGCGCCGGCTGAAGGTGGACGCGACCGTCTTCATGACGGGACGGTGGGCGGAGGAGTACCCGGACCAGGCCCGGTCCATCGGCAACGACCCGCTCTTCGAGATCGCCAACCACTCCTACAGCCACTACGCCTTCGCCGAGCCCTGCTACGGGCTGCCGACCGTCGCCCGGCCCGACATGGCGGCCGACGTCCAGCGGGCCTTCGACGCCTTCCGCGACGCCGGCGCCACCAACGTCGTGCCGTACTTCCGCTTCCCCGGCGGCTGCTACGACGACGACGCCCGCCGCGCACTGGCACCGGCCGGCGTCACCGCCGTCCAGTGGGACGTGGTCAGCGGCGACGCCTTCGCGAAGGACGCGGACGCGGTCGCCGACCAGGTCCTCGACGGCGTCAGGCCCGGCTCCCTCGTCGTCATGCACTGCACCCGCAGCGCCGCCCCGGTGACCGAGCAGGCGATCCGCCGCATCGTCCCGGAGCTCCGGGCGAAGGGCTACCGCTTCGTGAAGGTCTCGGAGCTGATGTCCTGACCCCGCCGCACGTGTGATCGAAACCCGCTGTACAAGTCCGGGCCCCGGTGTGAGGGTGTTCCCTCTTCACTTCCGACGAACCGAGAGCTCGAAAGGCGGACCTTCACGTGCGTCGCTCCACCCGGCCCCTCTTCACGAGGGGCCTTCTGGCGACCGGGGGCGGGGTGGCGCTCCTCGCGTCACTGCTCGTCCCGTCCTCCCAGGCCGCGATACCCGGGGAGACCGCTCCCCCGCCGGCCGCGGTCACCACCACCGAGGCGCCCCCGGCGGTCTCACCCATGGCGCAGACCGGGCCGCGCAACATCATCAAGCGGCTGTCGGACACGTACATCAAGAGCACGGACACCGCGAACCACTCGCAGGAGCACCTGCTGCACGTCGGCACGCCGGACAACGGCGCCACGAAGTACCGCAGCTTCCTGCGCTTCGACGTGTCCAAGCTGCGCGGCGCACCCATCAAGAGCGCTTCGCTGCGCGTCTACAACTCCTTCGTCTCCGACTGCGCCGCCAAGGCCGGGATGAGCGTCGAGCCGGTCAGCGAGGCGTGGGACCAGGCCACGATCACCTGGGCCAACCAGCCGGCCGTCGTCGCGGGCCGGAGCTACGAGTTCGGCCTCGGCCACCCGACCTGCCCGGACGTGCCGAACAAGACCAACCCTGCCGCGTCCAACGGCATCTACCGCATCGACGTCACCGACTGGGTCACGGGCTGGGCCAACGGCACCCTCCCCAACCACGGCGTTCGCTTCAGCGCGCAGGAGACCGGCTCGTCGAGCTACAAGGACTTCTGCTCGATGAACCCGGTGTCGACGGACTACGCGTGCCACGCCGCGTACAACGCGCCGACGCTCGAGGTCGAGTTCAACGACGGCCACACGCCGATCGTCACCGGCAACTCCTACGGCCCGGCCTACCCGAACAACTACCCCACCGCGCACGCGGCGCTGGAGTTCTTCGACTCCACCAAGCCGTCCGTCTGGCCGGGGTCCGGGCCGTACCAGCGCTGGATCCCCGACGCGTACCACTCCGTCTTCGACACGAGCCTGAAGGGCGACACCTGGGCCGGCGGCACCTCCCACAAGCTGCGCCCCGGGGGCGTCTACGGCGACGGCAGTGTCCTGGTCACTGGCGACGGCGCCAGCGGCTTCGTCGGCGTGATCCCCTACCCGTCCCTCGCCGGCTACCACTGGGCGATCAACGTGGGCCCGGGCGACCTCCACGGCGTCGAGCTGCTGGACGACGGGAACGTCCTCGTCGCCTTCGCCTCGCGCAAGCTCAACGGATCCCCCACCGTCACCGGCGGCCTGGCGCTCTACACCAAGGCCCAGGGCACGCCCGGTTCCTGGAACGCCACGCCCGCCCAGGAGATCCCGCTCGGCGAGGCCCACGAGGTCCTCTACGACCCGGCGGCCAAGGCCGTGTGGGCCATCGGCGGCAAGGAGCTGGTGAGGTACCCGTACGTCGCCGGCAGGCTGGACACGGCCGCCGCCCAGGCCTTCCCGCTGCCCAAGCAGCAGGTGAGGAACGCGGACGGGACCTACCGGGACGCGGAGGCCTGGGGTCACGACCTCTCGCCGGTGTACGGCAACACCGACCGCCTCTGGGTGGGGACCAACGGCGGCATCATCCAGTTCTCGAAGAGCGCCGCTGCCCCGTGCTACACCGACAAGGGCCGCTGGCCGCTCGGAAAGTACGTCACCGGAGCGGCGCAGTCCCGGTGGTGCAACGACTTCACCAACGAGCCGACGATCAACAGCCGCCCCATGATCAAGAGCATCGGCAACGACCCGCGCACCGGTACCGCGGCCTCCATCTGCGCGCAGAGCTGCAGTGAACAGCCCGACATCAACGACTACACGTCTCCGTACATCCGGTTCATCACCACCGCCACGGAGAACGCCGAGTCCCTGGGCAGCGCGAACTCGGCCGACCAGCACTACCGCGCCACCTGGGCCGTACCCGCCTACAAGTAGGACGGGTTCAGCCGCGCCAGGCCGTGGCCCTGCACGCCAGGGCCACGGCCGCCGACGTGAGGGCCACGGCGCCCGCCAGGGCGGGCCAGGGGTACGGGACCGTGCCCGAGCCCGCGGCCGTGACCAGGGACGAGACGGCCGAGGCGGCCGGGGAGCCCGTCGTCACCAGGCCGAGGAGCGAGGCGAGGAGCAGGGTCGTCAGGGACCAGCCGCGGGCCCGGATCAGCGGACGGGTGGTCAGGGCGCCGACCGCCGTGCCCGTCAGGACGCACACGGTCGCGCCCAGCACGCCCGCCACTGCGGCCGGGAGCGGCGCGACCTGGCGGTGGTCGCTCATCCCCGTGACCGCGAGGACGGCGATGACGGCGACGAGGAACGTGGCGCCGACGGCGGTGAGGACCGCCGCCAGATGAGCCCTGGCGCGGCCGGCCGCCGCCGCGGTCACGGCGCGGGCGGCCGGCGGCTCCTGGTTCAGACAGACGCGGACCGCCCAGGCGGTCACCGGGACCAGGCCCGCCACCGCGTAACCGAGGGCGCCCAGGACCGGTTCGCCCGCCTGGACGCCGATGCCGACGAAGACGGCGTAGAGGAGGAAGGGCGCGAGCCAGCGCTGGGAGCGCAGCAGCAGCGCGGCCTGGTAGCGGAGCAGCGCCGTCATCTCCGTACGCCTTTCGTGACGCGGGCGGTGCCGTCGGCAGGGCCGGTGACGTCGGCAGGTCGGGTGCCGTCGGCAGGGCCGGTGCTCTCGGTCGCCCGCAGGTCCTCGACGTGCCAGCCCGCGTCGAGCAGCGACCGCAGCACCGCGTCGGAGCGGGCGGCGTCGGCGGTGACGGTCAGCCGGCCGTCACCGCCCGGATGTCCGACCGCGAGGTCACCGATCCCCGGAGGCGGCTCGGTGCCCCCGGACGCGGTGATGCGGACCCGGGGGCGCGGAGGTCCCGCGACCGGACCCGCCGTCGGTTCCGCTCGTCGCACGCGGCCCGCCGCGACGGCGAACTCCGCGTCCGCCTCGCCCGCGAGCCGTCGTGGGTCGTGGTCGACGAAGACGACCCGGCCGCCCGCCGCGACGCGCTCGCGCACCGCGCGGTCGAGTTCGGCGCGGGCTCCGGTGTCGAGGCCGGTCCAGGCCTCGTCGAGGACGAGCAGCCCCGGCGCGGCGAGCAGCGCCTGCGCGACGGCCACCTTCTGGCTCGTGCCCTTGGAGAGTTCGGCGAGCGGCGTGTCCCGGTACGCGGCTGCGCCGAAGCGCTCCAGCCACTCCCCCGCCCGCGCCCGGGCCTCCCGTCCGCCGAGGCCCTGGATCCGGCCGAGGTGGACGAGGTAGCCGGCCGCGGTGAGCGGCAGCGCGGCGGGAAAGCGCTCGGGGACGTACGCGGTACGGGCCGGGCGGCCGCTGATCCGGCCCGCGCTGGGCGCGTCGACGCCCGCGACGAGACGCAGCAGGGTCGACTTGCCGGTGCCGTTGCCGCCGGTGAACCGGGCCAGGGTGCCCGCGGGCAGGGTGAGCCCCACCTCGCGCAGCACCCATGGCCCGCGCGGGCCGTAACGCCGGCCGACGCCTTCGAGGATCATGCCGGGTTCCGGTCCGGTGCCGCGGTCAGTTGGAGACCTTCTGCGGGACGGCCTCGCTCGGGCGGACGATGACGAAGCCCTGGCCGTCCAGGCGCAGCTGGACCGCCTCGCCGGAACCGCCGCGCATCATCGAGCCGAAGGACTGCGAGCGGTGCAGCGAGGTCTGGAGCTGGGCGCTCCAGCCGACGACGGCGTCGGTGTCGACGCACACCGGGGCCTGCGGGCTGACCGGTATGACGATCGGGTTGCCCTCGCACATCAGGGCGAGCTTGCCGTAACCGGTGAAGACGCTGTTGAACAGACCGCCGCCGGTCATGCCGGCGCCCTTCACCGTCTTGATCTCGTAGTGCAGGGTCGGGTCGAAGCAGAGCACGTTGCGGCCGTTGACGGTCAGCGCGTCGCCCTGCTCGATCTCCACGATGAAGCAGTTCTGCGCCTCGTGCGCGAACCACGCCTCGCCCTGGCCGCGCACGGCCATCAGGGCCAGGCCCTCGCCGGTCACCGCACGCTTGAGCAGGCCGCCGAGGCCCTGGCTCTTGTGCTCGAACTGCAGGTTCCCCCGGAAGGCGATCATCGAGCCCTGTCGGGCGTGCATCTCCCCGTTCACGGTGTACTTGACCGACTTGGCGTTCTGGAGGGTCATCCCCGGTACCGGCGCCGCCTCGGCGAGGTGTTCCTTGTTGAAAAGATCGCTCTTCATGAGGGGCATCCTGTCCCGGAAGGTCCCGTTCCGACAAGGAACGCGTCTCCGGGGCAATGGCAGACTTGCCGGGTGAGCAGCAACGACCCCCGTGACGAGAAGCCGCAGTACGTCCTCCCGCTCGTGGTCCGCATCGAGCGGGCCGCGCCCCCGGCCCGTACCGACGCCCTGGAGACCGCCGCCCGTGCGGTCCTGGAGATCCTGGCCGACGAGCGGTCCCTCGGCGAGGGCGAGTGGGCGCAGGCCATGACGGACTGGCAGGACGCCCGGATCCGCAAGGTGGTGCGGCGGGCGCGCGGCGCGGAGTGGCGCAGGGCCTCGGCGCTCCCCGGCATCACGGTCACGAGCCCCCAGGACACGGAGGTACGGGTCTTCCCGCCGGTCCCGCTGGACGGCTGGCCCAAGGAGCTCGTCAAGCTCCAGGTGTCGGGCACCGATCTGGACGACCCGGCCGAGCCGGGGCCCGTTCCGGAGGGTGCGGCCGTGCTGTGGCTCAACCCGGAGCTCGACATGTCGGCGGGCAAGACGATGGCGCAGGCCGGGCACGGCGCCCAGCTGCTGTGGTGGGAGCTGTCGGAGGCCGACCGCAAGACCTGGCGCGCGGCCGGCTTCCCGCTCGCGGTCCGCACGGCGGACCCGGAGCGCTGGGCGCGGCTCACGACGAGCGGGCTTCCGGTCGTACGGGACGCGGGCTTCACCGAGATCGCGCCGGGCTCGTGCACGGTGGTCTCGGAGTTCCCGGCCTTCGGGTTCCTCGCGCGCTGAAACCTCAAATCAAGCTCTGAACGTCTCCCCGGCCGGATTCGAACGGCCGCTTCGGGGCCATCACGTGAGGGACCGAAGGAGGGGGACATGGGGGACATGAAAGAACTCGGGGTCGGCATCGGCTGGCGGCCGGAGATCGCGGACGCGGTCGAGGCGCTGCCGGGAGTCGACTGGGTCGAGGTCGTCGCGGAGAACGTCTGCGCCGACCACCTGCCCGACTCCCTGGCACGGCTGCGGGCGCGCGGGGTGACCGTCGTGCCGCACGGGGTCTCGCTGGGGCTCGGCGGTGCCGACCGGCCCGACGCCGGCCGGCTCGCCGCGCTCGCGGCGAAGGCGGAGGCGCTCGGCGCGCCGCTGGTGACGGAGCACATCGCGTTCGTACGGGCCGGCGGGCCGCTCACCGCGACGCCCCTGCTCGAGGCCGGGCACCTGCTGCCCGTGCCCCGCACCTGGGACGCCCTCGACGTGCTCTGCGAGAACGTGCGGATCGCGCAGGACGCGCTGCCGGTGCCGCTGGCCCTGGAGAACATCGCCGCCCTGGTCTCCTGGCCGGGCGAGGAACTGACGGAGGGCCAGTTCCTGACGGAGCTGGTGGAGCGCACGGGGGTGCGGCTCCTCATCGACGTCGCCAACCTCCACACCAACCGGATCAACCGGGGCGAGGACCCGGCGGAGGCGCTGTCCGCGCTGCCCGTCGAGGCCCTCGCGTACGTGCACGTGGCGGGCGGTGTGGAGCGCGACGGGGTCTGGCACGACACCCACGCCCACCCGGTGCCGCGTCCGGTCCTGGACATCCTGGCGGACCTCGCGTCCCGGGTCTCGCCGCCGGGCGTGCTCCTGGAGCGGGACGACCGCTTCCCGGCTCAGGAGGAACTGGCCGCCGAACTCGACGCGATCCGTACGACCTTGGCCACCGCCGCGCCCGCCGCCGAGCGCGCCGTCGTCGCGCCGGCCACCAGCGCCACCGCCGAGCCTGCCGTCGCCACCGTCGAGGCGCCCGCGCGGCCCCGGCCGCTGCTCATCGGCGCGGGCGCCCGGGTCTCGGGCGGCGTGATGCCGGTCCGGTCGCCCGAGCCGGTCCCGGCACAGGCCTCCGCGCCGGCACCGGCGCCGGCACCCGCACTGACAACGGCACCCGCACCGGCGCCGGCCACCGCCCCCGCCGCGCGACCGTCACCTGACGCCCGCCCCTCCCTCGACGCCGCCCGTCAGCGGGTCGGCGTCGCCGAAGTGGCGCTGCTCTCCGCCCTGGTCGCCGGGACGCCCGCGCCCGAGGGCTTCGACGTGCGGCGGCTCGGCGTGCAGCGGCGCGCTCTCGCGGCCAAACGGGCCGACGTGGTGGCGAAGGTGGCGCCCGAGCTGCCGGAGATCCTGGGCGAGGGCTACCGGCCCGCGTTCCTCTCGTACGCCAGGAACCGGCCCATGACGGACGGCTACCGGCACGACGCCCTCGACTTCGCCGAGGGACTGCTGATCGCCGGGCGGCCCGAGGACCCGGCGGCGCGCAGGCTGCTCACCGACTGGTGGCGGGAGCGGGCGGGCGTCCGGCCGCCGGGCCCGGCGGCCCGGCTCGGGCACCGGATCCGTACGGCCCTGGGAAGGGGATGAGGCAGCCATGACCGGTTTCGTGCTCTTCTACTACCTGATCGGCGTGCCGGCCGCGGCCGTGCTCTTCGTCAAGCTGAGCCGGCTGGGGCGCGGTCCCGGCGGTCGGATCCACGACCGTTACGAGGCCGCGTTCCTGAACGGCGGCCCCGCCCGGGTCGTCGACACCGCGATCGCCTCGCTGCACGGCGACGGACGTCTGGCCGTCGGCGGGCCCGGCATCGTGCGGGTGCTGCGGCCGACCGCGCACGACCCGGTCGAACGGGCCGTGCTCCAGGAGCTGGCCGGCGCCGCGAGCGGGGCGCTCGGCCCGCTGCGGTTCGCCGTGATGCGGCACCCGGCCGTGCAGGAGACCGGCGACGCCCTCGCGGCACGCGGGCTGCTCATGGAGCCCCGGCCCCGCCGCTCGGCGCTGACGTGGAGCTCGTTCCTCGGGATGCTCGGCGGGATGGCCACCCTGTTCGCCCTGGTGTTCACACTGCCGGACCTCATCGACCCGGGCCGGAACCTGCCGTTCGTCGTGCTGGTGCTGCCGGTGCTCGCCGCCTGGCTGACCGGCGCGATCCTGTGCGGGGCCAGGGCGCGGCGGCGGATCACCCCCGCCGGGCACGCCGCGGTGGCGGCGTTCGGGCGGGCCCAGGCCCACGTGGACCCGGGGCTGCTCGTCGCCCTGCAGGGACTGCGCTCGCTGCCGGACCCGGAGCTGCGCGAGCAGCTGGCCACAGCGGCGCGGACCTACCGGCCGGCTCGGCCGGTCACCCGCTCCTCCGTCCCCTCGTCGTCCTCGTCCTCCTCGCAGGACGCGGCCCTGCTGCCCGTCATGTGGTGCGCGGCGGCGGCCGGCGGCGAGGGCGGCGGAGGCGGCTGCGGGGGCGGCAGCTCGTGTTCCGGGAGCAGCTCGTGCTCCGGAGGCGGGTCGTCGTGCTCCTCGTCGTCGAGTTCCTGTTCCTCGTCGTCGAGTTCCTGCTCCTCCTCGTCCAGCTCCTGCTCCTCCTCCAGCAGCAGTTCCTGCTCGTCCAGCAGCAGTTCCTGAGGCCGTCGTTCCGGTGGCGTACGGGTCCGCCCTCCCGTACAACCGGATCATGGTGTGGGTTCCCTTGCTCCTGGTCTCGCTCGTGGTCACCGGCGTCGCCTGTGCGCGGGTGTGCCGGGACGCGGTCCTGGTCGACGCGCGGGAGCCGGCCGAGGGCGGGGAGGAGCTGACCGTCGTCGAGGCGGCGTATCTCGCGGGCGGGCCGCTGCGGGTGGCCGACCTGGCACTGGTGAGCCTGCACCAGGCCCGGCTGGTGCTGCTCGCGCACACCGGCTGGGCGACGGTCGTGGACGGGACCGGCGGGCGCGACGAGCTGGAGCGGGCGGTGCTCCGGGCGATCGGGCCCGGCGGCCAGTCGCCGATCCCGGAGGTGCGGCCGCTGGTCGCGGGCACCGCGTGCGTACGGGAGCTCGCGGACGGGCTGGTGGCGCGCGGGCTCGCGCTGCCGGAGGCCGAGCGGCGCACCACGGCGGCGGGCGGCCGCGCGCTGTCCGGCGCGTTCCTGCTGACCCTGGGCCTGGCTGCGGCCGCGGTGCTGCTCGTGCCCGAGGGCGTGCGCGTACCGGTGGCGGCCTGGTTCGCGATGCCGCTGCTGGCGGGCGGGCTGTGTCTGCTGGTCGCGCGGGCCGGCGGAACCGGCTGCTGGGCCTCGCCCGCCGGGCGGCGACTGCTCGCCGGACTCTCGCCGGCCGACCCGATGACGGCGCTCGCCCGGCGGGGCACGGAGGTCCTGGAGCCCGCGCTTCGTGCCGCCTTTCGGGGACATGACAGCCGACACCCGTCGTAGTTCCTTTACTTGACCGCGTCGGCCGCCAACCATCCCCTTTGTCGCCCCGTGCCGCCCCCGCCCCGCCCGGGCCCGCCAAGAGAAGGGGACGCGCAGATGAAGTCCGTCGCCCTGCTGCTGTCCGCCCTCGTCACCCCCACCGCCCTCCTCGGCCCCGCTCCCGCCGCCCCGGCGGCCGTGGCTCCCGCGGCCGACGCGCCGCCCGCCGAGAGCCGCGGCGTCGCCGCCGCGGCGAGGACGGCCGCCGCCGAGGGCATCCGCTTCGGGCCGTGCCCGGCGGTCGAGCGGCTGCCCGCTCCGGTGGAGTGCGGCACCGTGCGCGTGCCGCTCGACTACGCGCGTCCCGAGGGCACGCGCATCCCGCTCACCGTGAGCCGGGTGCGGGCCTCTGGCCCGGCGGCCGGCCGGCAGGGCGCGCTGGTGCACAACCCCGGCGGCCCCGGCGCCTCCTCCACCTGGTTCCCGCTCGCGGCCGAGCTCCCCGCCTGGCGGCGCATCGCCGCCGCGTACGACCTCGTCGGCTACGCGCCGCGCGGGGTGGGCCGCTCGGCGCCGGTCTCCTGCCAGGACCCGGCCGACCGCGCCAAGGGCCCGACGCTCGCGCCGACGGTGCCCTCCGAGGTCTTCAAGCAGGAGCGGGTCGCCCGCGCCAGGACGTACGCGCAGGGCTGTGCCCGCCGCACCGGTCCGGCCCTGCGGCACTACCACTCGCTGAACAACGCGCGCGACCTGGAGGTGCTGCGGGCCGCGCTCGGCGAGCGGCGCCTGACGTACATGGGCGCCTCCTACGGCACGTACTTCGGCGCGCTGTACGCGACGCTGTTCCCGCACCGGGTGCGCCGGATGGTCTTCGACGCGCCCGTGAACCCGGCGCCGCGGCAGATCTGGTACGTCAACAACCTCGACCAGTCGCTCGCCTTCGAGCGCCGCTGGGCGGACTTCCGCACCTGGGCGGCGAAGCACGACAAGGTGTACGGCCTGGGCGCGACGCCCGGCGAGGTGGGCGAGAACTACGAGAAGGTGCGGGCCGAACTGGCCGCGGCACCGGCGGGCGGGAGGGTCGGCTCCGGGCAGCTGCACGCGGCGATGCTCCAGGCGCTGTACGACGACCGGTTCTGGCCCGCGCGGGCGGGCGCCCTCGGGGCGTATCTGAAGGGCGATCCGAAGCCGCTGGTCGCCCAGGCCGCGCCGGTCACGCCCGCGTCCGGTCCGGCCCGCGACCAGCAGGCCGAGAGCACCGACCCGGGCAACGGGCAGGCCGTCTACACGGCGGTGGAGTGCAACGACGCGCCCTGGCCCGAGGACTTCGCGCTGTGGGACCGGGACAACACCCGGCTCGCGAAGCTCGCCCCGTTCGAGACCTGGGACAACGTGTGGGCGAACCTGCCCTGCGCGTACTGGAAGGCGCCCCGGCAGAAGCCGCTGGACGTGCGGACCGGGCCGGGGGTGCTGCCGCCGGTGCTGATCCTGGCGGCCGAACGGGACGCGGCGGCGCCGTACGAAGGAGCCCGGGAGCTGCAGCGCCGGCTGTCGGGCGCGGCGCTCGTGACCGAGCGGGACGCCGGGACCCACGGCATCGGGGGCGGGGCGAACGCCTGCGTGAACGGCTACCTGGAGCGTTATCTGCTCACGGGTGCCGTGCCGCCCGCGGGGAAGGCGGGCGAGGAGGGAGGGACGCCGGTGCGGCGCGCGTCATGCGCGCCGCACCCGGAGCCGGACCCGGTGTCGCTGGAGCGGCGGGCGGAACTCCGCCTGCCGTCTGATCTTCCGGGTCGAGGGATCACCGCCCGGCTGGGCGCCGGACGGTGACCGGGTCGGGGACGGCGGGCCGTCAGGCCAGGCCGGCCACCAGGTCCGCCACGCTCTTGCGGCGGCCGGTGTAGAACGGGATCTCCTCGCGGACGTGCATCCGCGCCTCGGAGGCCCGCAGGTGGCGCATGAGGTCGACGATCCGGTAGAGCTCGTCGGCCTCGAAGGCCAGGATCCACTCGTAGTCGCCGAGCGAGAAGGAGGCGACCGTGTTCGCGCGCACGTCCGGGAAGCCGCGGGCCATCTTGCCGTGGTCGGCGAGCATCCGGCGGCGGTCCTCGTCCGGCAGCAGGTACCAGTCGTAGGAGCGCACGAACGGGTAGACCGAGACGTAGTCGCGCGGGGTCTCGTCGGCCAGGAAGGCCGGGATGTGCGACTTGTTGAACTCGGCGGGGCGGTGCAGCGCCATGTTCGACCAGACCGGCTCCAGGGCGCGGCCCAGCTTCGTGCGGCGGAAGAGGTTGTACGCCTCCTGGAGCTGGTCGCTCGTCTCGGCGTGCCACCAGATCATGACGTCGGCGTCGGCGCGCAGACCGGAGAGGTCGTACGTGCCGCGGATCGTGATGTCCTTGGCGGCGAGCTGGTCGAACAGCTCCTGGACCTCGTCGGCGTAGCCGGCACGGTCCTCGGGCAGGTTGTCGCGCAGCTTGAACACAGACCACAGGGTGTAGCGGATGACCTCGTTGAGGTCCTTCGCCTTCTTACCGGCGTTCGGGATCTTTTCGGGCGCACTCATACGCCTATTCTCGCCCGTCACGGACAGTGCCCCGCACCAGGGTCGGCCTTTTCCGACGTGGCGATGATCTCGTCCGTGCTCGCGTCCCTGATCTCGTCCAGGATCGCGTCGGCCGCGCGGTGCGCGGAGGCGATGCAGGCGGGGATGCCGACGCCCTCGTAGACGGCGCCCGCGAGGGCGAGGCCGGGCAGGCCGGAGACGGCGGCGCGGATCCGCTCGACCCTGCTCAGGTGACCGACCGGGTACTGCGGCAGGCCGCCGAGCCAGCGGGTCACGGTGGTGGCGACCGGCCGGGCGGCGAGGCCGGTGGCCGCGCCCAGGTCCTTGAGGGAGACGTCGACGAGGTCGGCGTCGTCGCGGTGGACCTGCTCCTCCTCGCCGTACCGCCCGACGGAGGTGCGCAGCACGAACAGGTCGGGCGCGGCGTCGGCGATCCACCGCCACTTCTGGCTGGCGAAGGTGGAGGCCTTGATGGTGTGGCCGTCGACGGGCGGCACGAGGAAACCGGAGCCCGGCAGGGCGGGGAGCTCCGCGCCGGGCAGCCCGGTGCCTTCGGGCAGGTCGGCGCGCCGGAAGGCGAGGGTGATCAGCGCCATCGAGGCGTACTCGACGCTGCCGAGCTCCGCTGCGGCGGCGGGCGCGTGGCCGGCGAGGAGCGCGGCGGCGGGTCCGGCGGGCGTGGCGACGACGACGGCGTCCGCGTCGTACGTACGCTCCGGCGTCACGACCTGCCAGCCGTGCGGGCCGGTGCGGCGCAGGGCGGTCACCGGGGCGCCGGTGCGGATCTCGCCGCCGGCGGCGCGGACCGCGTCGGCGACGGCGAGCGGCAGGGTGCCGACGCCGCCGCGCAGGCCGGCGAAGGCGGCGCCGCCGAGGCCGGTGCCGGCGATCCCGGTGCCGGCGCCCGCGGCGTCCGCCGGGGTGGCGGCGCCGGCGCGCTGGACGGCGCGGACGGCCTCGGCGAGCGTGCCGTGGGAGCGGGCGGCCTGGAAGAGGGCGGGCACGGCGGCCTTCATGGAGATGCGGTAGGCGTCGCCCGCGTAGACGCCGCCGAGGAGGGGCTCGACGAGCCGGTCGACGACCTCGTGGCCCATGCGCTCGGCGACGTACGCGCCGATGGCGATGTCCTCGCCGATCTCGGTGGGCGGCAGCTCGCGGTCGCGGTCGATCCGCGCGACGGCCTCGGCGGAGAGCAGCCGCTCGACGGCCCGGCCGTCGCCCGGGACGCCCATGACGTGGCCCTTCGGCATGGGCACGAGCTCGCCGCGCGACCACACGGAGGCGGTGGTGGTGGCGGGTGCCTGGATCCGGTCGGCGAGGCCGACCCGTTCGGCGAGCGCGACGGCCTCGGGGCGGCGGGCGAGCAGGGACTCGGCGCCGAGGTCGACGGGGGCGCCGGCGATCTCCCCGGCGAGCAGCTTTCCGCCGAGCCGGTCGCCGCCTTCGAGGAGGGTGACCCGGGCACCGGCGGTGACGAGCCGGTGGGCGGCGGCGAGGCCGGCGATGCCGCCTCCCACGACGACGACGTGCGATCCGGCGGGCGGGCGGGCGGTCGTCTCCCGTCCCCGCGTCGTCCGGCCGTCCGTGGTCCGGCCGTGCGTGGTCCGCCTGTCCGTCGTCCGGCTGTCCGTGCTCTGCGCGTTCGCGTTCATGGGGCCGCTCATGGGACCACTCTCTCAAATCGCCCGTGCGCTCCCGATCCGAGGCCGGACCGTGACCGCTTCGCTACCGCCGGACGAAACCCGCTCCCGCACCCTGACGTCCAACGGGCACCACGGCACACACCGAGAACCTTGGGGGGTTACGGATGCGAAGAGGGCGCACTGCCGCCGCGGCGGCGCTGCTGACGGTCTCACTCGTCCTGACGGGCTGCGGGGCGGGCGACGCCGACGCCGGCTCGAGCGCGGACGCCAAGGGGGGCACGAGCGCGGAGAAGCCCGCGTACGCGGGGCCCGAGTCCGCGGCCGACGGAGCCGCCGGCACCGGCTCGGCGGCGGACAAGGCCTCGGCGGCCTCCACCACACCGCCGAAGAACTCCGCCCCGGCGGCGGCCCGGCAGCACGTGATCCGCACCGCCGAGCTGTACGTCGAGGTGAAGGACGCGACGAAGGGGGCTGCGGCGGCCCGCCGGGTGGCGACGGCCGCGGGCGGCCACATCCAGAACGAGACGACCGAACGGGTCGACGACACGCACGTCGTGTCCCGGCTGGTGCTGCGCGTGCCGCAGGAGCGGTACGACTCCGTCCTCGCCGAACTCGCGGGCGCGGGCAGGCTGCTGTCGCGCAAGGCGGACGCCAAGGACGTCACCGAGCAGGTGGTGGACGTCGAGAGCCGCATCGCGACCCAGCGGGCGAGCGTGGCACGGGTGCGCGCGCTGATGGACCGGGCCACCCGGCTGAGCGACGTGGTGACCCTGGAGGGCGAACTGAGCCGGCGTCAGGCGGAGCTGGAGTCGCTGCTCGCCCAGCAGGCCTCCCTGAAGGACCGTACGACGCTGGCCACGGTCACCCTCGAACTGTCCGAGCCCGAGGGCCCGCACGCCGTCGAGGAGGACGAGCGGCCGGGCCTCGGCGACGCCCTGCGCGGCGGCTGGGACGCCCTGGTGGCGGCCGTCGCCTGGATCCTGGTCGTCCTCGCCGCGCTCGCCCCGTGGCTCGCGGTCGCGGCGGTGCTGTACGCGCTGTGGCGGTGGGCGCTCCGCCCGCGCCTGCGCCGCCGCCCCGGGCCGCGGCCCGCCCCGGAGTCGCTCCCGTGGGCGCCGCGCGCCGAGCGTGTGACGAACGCGGCGGGCGTGCCCGCGGCACGGGACGGGGAAGGGGAGGACACGGACGGCGCCGAGGGCACCGGCCGAACGGCCCCTTCGGCGTAGCGTGTTCGTATGACAGAGCGACTGGTGGTCATCGGCGGCCGGCCCCGCGGGCAAGGCCCCCCCGGGCACGGCCCCCCCGACAAGGGGGCCCGGGGACAAGGCCCCCCCGCGGGGGGCCGGGGGGCCCGGCCCCCCCGGCCCGGGGGGGTGTTGGTTTTTTTTCCCCCTGGGTGGGGGGGGGCCCGGGGGGGGCCGGGGGGGGCTCGGCCCCCGCCCCCCCAGGCCCGCAGGCTCAAGGGGCCCGGGGAACTGGAGATCGTCGCCTTCGAGCGCGGGCACTTCAGCTCGTACTCGGCCTGCGGCATCCCGTACTGGGTCGGCGGTGACGTCGACTCACGTGACGGGCTGATCGCCCGCAGCCCGGAGGAGCACCGGGCCCGGGACATCGACCTGCGGATGCGGACCGAGGTGACCGAGCTCGACCTGGACCGGCAGCGGGTCCGCACCAGGGACCTGGAGTCCGGCGCCGAGGGCTGGACGGGCTTCGACAAGCTGGTGATCGCGACGGGCGCGCGGCCGCTGCGGCCGCCGCTGCCCGGCATCGACGCGCCGGGCGTGCACGGCGTGCAGACCCTGGACGACGGTCAGGCGCTGATCGACTCGCTGGCCCGGGCGAAGGGCCGGCGGGCGGTGGTGGTCGGCGCCGGCTACATCGGGGTCGAGATGGCGGAGGCGCTGCTCGGGCACGGCTTCGAGGTGACGGTCCTGAACCGCGGCGAGCAGCCGATGGCGACGCTGGATCCGGACATGGGCCGGCTCGTGCACGAGGCGATGGACGGCCTGGGCATCACGACGGTCGGCTCCGCGCCGGTGACGAAGATCCTCACCGGTGAGGACGGCCGCGTGCGGGCCGTGGCGACGGACGAGGGCGAGTACCCGGCGGACGTCGTGGTGCTCGGCATGGGCGTGGTGCCGGAGACCTCGCTGGCGCGGGCGGCGGGGCTGCCGCTCGGCACGTACGACGGGCTGCTCACCGACCTGTCGATGCGGGTGCGCGGGCAGGAGAACGTCTGGGCGGGCGGTGACTGCGTGGAGGTCCTCGACCTGGTGTCGGGACGGGAGCGGTACGTGCCGCTGGGAACGCACGCCAACAAGCACGGCCAGGTGATCGGTTCGAACGTGGGCGGCGACTACGCGACCTTCCCCGGTGTGGTGGGGACGGCGGTGTCGAAGGTGTGCGACCTGGAGATCGCCAGGACGGGGCTGCGGGAGAAGGACGCCCGCGAGGTGGGGCTGCGCTACGTGACGGTCCGGGTGGAGTCGACGAGCCGTGCGGGCTACTACCCGGGAGCGGCGCCGATGACGGTGAAGATGCTGGCGGAACGGCGGACCGGGCGGCTGCTGGGCGTGCAGATCGTGGGCCGGGAGGGCGCGGGCAAGCGGGTCGACATCGCGGCGGTGGCGCTGACGGCGGGGATGACGGTGGAACGGATGACGGCCCTCGACCTGGGCTACGCGCCGCCGTTCTCGCCGGTGTGGGACCCGGTGCTGGTGGCGGCGCGCAAGGCGGTGGGAGCCGTTCGGGCGGCAGGTTGACCCGGGCGGACCACGACCCTCGGTGACGGCTTGCGAGCACATGCGCACCGTGTGTGACTGATCCCATGATCCGACACACCGCGCGAGCGCTCTGCGCCGCCTCTCTCCTGATAGCCCCGCTGGCCCTGAGCACGCCCGCCCAGGCCGCGACCACGTGCACCGTCAACGGCACCTCCGTCACCGGCACGACCATCAACGGAACGGCGGGCGCCGACTACATCACCTGCGCGACGGTCGCCGCCGGCGACGCCGTCAACGGCCAGGGCGGTGACGACTACATCGTCATCACCACCGGTGACCTCAACGGCACCGTCATCGGCAACGCCGGACGCGACTACATCCTGGTCGAGCAGGGGGTCGTCAACGGCACCGCGGGCGGCGGCAACGACGCCGACTACATCAACGTCAACAACAGGGTCTCGTCGACCGGGCGCGTCTTCGGCGACCTCGGCAACGACTTCCTGCGCGTCAACATCAACCAGAACGTCGTGAACGGCGGCCTCGGAGTCGACGTGTGCCGCGTCAGCTCCGGCAACCCGCCCGTGGGCTGCGAAGCCTGATCCGGCCGCCAGGCCCGATCCCGCCCGCTGTGGGCCCCCCGGGTCCGGCGGCGCACAGCGGGACGTGGGGACGCCCCGGCCCCGGGGGGGAGCGCTGTCTCTTATACACATAAGACGCTGGCGCCGAGTTTGGGGGTGTAGATC
>NZ_JBHXTJ010000046.1:0-60263 GCF_042677525.1 Streptomyces sp. NPDC127114 | reverse complement strand
GGGCGGTCCTGGCTGGCCCACCCTGGTCCGGGCCGGCCGGGACCAGTCCAGGTGGTCCGGGCGGTCCGGACCGGTCCGGACCGGTCCAGGCGGGTCCGGGCGGTCCGGACCGGTCCAGGCGGGTCCGGACTGGTTCGGGCGGTCCCGGCTGGTCCCGGCTGGTCCGGGCGGGTCCGGACTGGTCCCGGCTGGTCCGGGCTGGTCCGGGCTGGTCCGGAGCGCGCGAACGTCCGAGGGGGCCGCCCTGGCCGGTTCCGGCAGGGGCGGCCCCCTCGTGGGGCGGTGTCGGCGGCCTCAGGCCTTGCGGGTGCGGGCCGTCGCCTTCTTGGCGGCGGTCTTCGCCGGGGCGGCCTTCTTCGCCGCGGCGGTCTTGGTGGCCGCCGCCTTCTTCGCCGGGGCGGCCTTCTTGGCGCTCCGCGCCGCCGGGACCTTGGTCGGCGCGTCGCTGATGCGGTCGGCGCCCAGGATCTCGCGGAGGAACTTGCCGGTGTGGCTGGCCGGGACGGAGGCGACCTCCTCGGGCGTGCCCTCGGCGACGACGATGCCGCCGCCGCTGCCGCCCTCGGGACCCATGTCGATGATCCAGTCCGCGGTCTTGATGACGTCCAGGTTGTGCTCGATGACGATCACCGAGTTGCCCTTGTCGACCAGGCCGGAGAGGACCTTGATCAGCTTCGAGATGTCCTCGAAGTGGAGGCCCGTGGTCGGCTCGTCCAGGACGTAGACCGTGCGGCCCGTGGAACGCTTCTGGAGCTCGGAGGCGAGCTTGACGCGCTGGGCCTCGCCGCCGGAGAGGGTCGGCGCGGACTGGCCGAGGCGGACGTAGCCCAGACCGACCTCGGTGAGGGTGCGCAGGTGGCGGGAGATCGTCGGGACCGCCTCGAAGAAGCCCAGGGCCTCCTCGATCGGCATGTCCAGGACCTCGGCGATGGACTTGCCCTTGTAGTGGACCTCCAGGGTCTCCCGGTTGTAGCGGGCGCCGTGGCAGACCTCGCACGGCACGTAGACGTCCGGGAGGAAGTTCATCTCGATCTTGATGGTGCCGTCGCCGGAGCAGTTCTCGCAGCGGCCGCCCTTGACGTTGAAGGAGAAGCGGCCGGGCAGGTAGCCGCGGACCTTCGCCTCCATCGTCTCCGCGAAGAGCTTGCGGACGTGGTCGAAGACGCCGGTGTAGGTCGCCGGGTTCGAGCGCGGGGTGCGGCCGATGGGCGACTGGTCGACGTGCACGACCTTGTCGACGAGGTCGTCGCCGTCCACGCGCGTGTGCCGTCCGGGCACCGACTTGGCGCCGTTCAGCTCGCGCGCCAGGTGGGTGTAGAGGATGTCGTTGACCAGGGTCGACTTTCCGGAACCCGAGACGCCGGTGACGGCCGTGAGGACGCCCAGCGGGAAGGAGACGTCGATGTCCCGCAGGTTGTTCTCCCGGGCACCGTGCACGGTGAGCCGGCGCGAGGGGTCCACGGGGCGCCGGATGTCCGGCATGGTGATCGCCCTGCGGCCGGACAGGTACTGCCCGGTCATCGACTCCTCGTTGGCCAGGAGCTCCTTCAAGGGGCCGGAGTGGACGACCTTGCCGCCGTGCTCGCCGGCGCCCGGGCCGATGTCCACGACCCAGTCGGCCACCTTGATGGTGTCCTCGTCGTGCTCGACGACGATGAGCGTGTTGCCCATGTCGCGGAGCCGGACCAGGGTCTCGATGAGCCGGTGGTTGTCGCGCTGGTGGAGACCGATGGACGGCTCGTCGAGCACGTACAGGACGCCCACCAGGCCGGAGCCGATCTGGGTGGCGAGCCGGATGCGCTGGGCCTCGCCGCCGGACAGCGTGCCCGCGGCCCGGTTGAGCGAGAGGTAGTCGAGGCCGACGTCGACGAGGAAGCGCAGTCGCTCGTTGACCTCCTTGAGGACCCGCTCGGCGATCTTCTTGTCGCGGGCGCTGAGGGTGAGCCGGCCGAGGAACTCGGCGCAGTCGCTGATCGACATCGCGGAGACCTCGGCGATGGACTTGTCCATCACGGTGACCGCGAGCACGATCGGCTTCAGCCGCGTGCCCTCGCAGGTGGGGCAGGGCACCTCGCGCATGTAGCCCTCGAAGCGCTCACGGCTGGAGTCGCTCTCGGCCTCGCTGTGCCGCCGCTTCACGAACGACACGGCGCCCTCGAAGGCGGGCGTGGTGTAGGAGCGCTCGCGGCCGTACCGGTTGCGGTAGCGGACCTCGACCTGGGTCTTGTGGCCGTACATGAGGGCCTTCTTGGCCCGCTGCGGCAGGCCCGCGTACGGGATGTCCGTACGGAAGCCGAGGGCCTGGGAGAGGCCGCCGATCAGCCGGCCGAAGTACTCCTTGGTGTGGCCGTGGGACCAGGGGTGGATGGCGCCCTCGTCGAGCGACCGCTCCTCGTCGGGGACGACGAGCTCCGGGTCGACCTCCATGCGGGTGCCGATGCCGGTGCAGTCCGGGCAGGCGCCGAAGGGAGAGTTGAAGGAGAAGGAGCGCGGCTCCAGCTCCTCGAAGGACAGGTCGTCGTACGGGCAGTAGAGGTGCTCCGAGTACATCCGCTCGCGCTCGGGGTCGTCCTCGGGGAGGTCGACGAAGTCGAGCACGACCATGCCGCCGGAGAGGCCGAGCGCGGTCTCCACGGAGTCGGTGAGCCGCCGCTTGGCGCTGTCCTTCACGGTGAGGCGGTCGACGACCACCTCGATGGTGTGCTTCTCCTGCTTCTTCAGGGTCGGCGGCTCGCTGAGCTGGATCGTCTGCCCGTCGACCCGGGCGCGGCTGTAGCCCTTGGTCTGGAGGTCGGCGAAGAGGTCGACGAACTCGCCCTTGCGCTCGCGCACCAGCGGCGAGAGCACCTGGAAGCGGCTGCCCTCGGGCAGCTCCAGGACCTTGTCGACGATGGCCTGCGGCGACTGGCGGGAGATCGGCCTGCGGCACTCGGGACAGTGCGGCTTGCCGATGCGGGCGAAGAGCAGCCGGAGGTAGTCGTAGACCTCGGTGATGGTGCCGACCGTCGAGCGCGGGTTGCGCGAGGTCGACTTCTGGTCGATGGAGACGGCCGGGGACAGACCCTCGATGAAGTCGACGTCCGGCTTGTCCATCTGGCCGAGGAACTGCCGGGCGTAGGAGGAGAGCGACTCGACGTACCGGCGCTGCCCCTCGGCGAAGATCGTGTCGAACGCGAGGGAGGACTTGCCCGACCCCGAGAGCCCGGTGAAGACGATGAGGGAGTCACGCGGGAGGTCGAGCGAGACGTTCTTGAGGTTGTGCTCGCGAGCGCCACGGACGATGAGACGGTCGGCCACGCCGGTCCGCACCTTTCTTGAGAGAGCGGATGTGCCTGAACACCCAACAACCAAGGATGCCGGATGCTTCCATCGAGCTTATAGCACGCACATTCGATTTCCGCAGGGCAGTCACCCTCTTCACCCGAACGAGTGGCGGCGTCGGTGCTCCGCCGCAGGTCCGGCCGGTGCGGGCCTGGCCGCGGAGGCCCGAAACCCCCTAGGGTCGGCGCCATGATCGACCATGTGCGTGACATCGCCTCCGTGCGCGAGGCGACCGACCGGCTCATCGAGACCGTCTCCTCCTGGGACAACGCGGCACTCGCCGAACCGTCACTGCTCCCCGGCTGGACCCGCGGCCACGTCCTGGCCCACCTCTCCCGCAACGCCGACGCCCTCGTGAACGTCCTCCAGGGCCTGCCGATGTACAAGGACGCCGAGACCCGCGACGCCGACATCGAGCGGGACGCCGGCCGGCCGCTCGACGCCCAGCTCGCCGACCTGCGGGCCTCCGCCGAACGCTTCGAGAAGGTCTGCGGCGAGCCCGCCGACTGGGAGCGCACGGTGGAGCTGCGCAACGGCGTCACCGACCGGGCCGCCAGGGTGCCCTTCCGCCGCTGGGTGGAGGTGGCCCTGCACCACGTGGACCTGGGCGCGGGCTACGGGCTCGGCGACCTGCCCGAGGAGTTCCTGCTCCGGGAGATCGACTTCCTCGCCGACCGCTGGTCCGGCCGCCCCGAGGTGCCGCCGGTGACCCTGCGCACCCCGGACGGCACCGGGCGCGGCACGACCGGCGGCGCCGACGGGACCCCGGTCACCGTCACCGGCCCGCTCGACGAGCTCCTGGCCTGGCTGGCCGGGCGCGGCGACAAGGGCGCGCGCCTGACCACCGAGGGCGGCCCGCTCCCCGAGCTCCCGCCGCTGTAGCAGCAGTTGCCGCCCCGGTCACCGCCCGCCCGTCGGTGGCCGGGGCTAGGCTGAGGCCATGACGTACAGCGGAGTGGTGAAGGTCGGCGGTCCTGCGGACGTGCACGAGCTGAGCGAGTTGATGATCTCGAAGGTCGCGGTCGGCCCGATGGACAACAACGCGTATCTGCTGCGCTGCCGGGCGACCGGCGAGCAGCTGCTGATCGACGCGGCCGCCGAGGCCGGCACCCTGCTCACGCTGATCGGCGACGACGGCATCGCGGGCGTCGTCACCACCCACCGGCACGGCGACCACTGGCAGGCCCTCGCCGAGGTCGTCGCGGCCACCGGCGCCCGTACGTACGCGGGCGCGTACGACGCGGAGGGCATCCCCGTGGGGACCGACGAGCTGCTGGACGACGGCGACACGGTCCGGGTGGGCCGGGTCGAGCTCACCGCCCGGCACCTGGTGGGCCACACCCCGGGCTCGATCGCCCTGATCTACGACGACCCGCACGGCCACCCGCACGTCTTCACCGGCGACTGCCTGTTCCCGGGCGGCGTCGGCAACACGTGGAAGGACCCGGAGGCCTTCGCGAGCCTGATCCACGACGTGCAGACCAAGCTCTTCGACGTGCTCCCGGACGAGACCTGGGTCTACCCGGGCCACGGCAGGGACACCACGCTCGGTGACGAGCGTCCGCACCTCGCGGAGTGGCGCGAGCGCGGCTGGTGAGTGCCGTGCGCGGGCGGTGACCCGCGGGTCACCTCCGCGCGCCCCCGTAACCGGGGCGGCGCGCGGGTAGTTGGCGCGACATGCACCAGCACGAGCACCAGCAGCACAGTCACCCTCCGTCGATGGCGAGGCTCGCCGCCGCCTCGCTCGTCGGCACCGCCATCGAGTTCTTCGACTTCTTCGTCTACGGGACGGCCGCCGCGCTCGTCCTCGGCCCGCTGTTCTTCCCGACCTTCTCGCCCGTCGCCGGCACCCTCGCCGCCTTCGGCACCTTCGCCATCGGCTTCCTGTCCCGGCCGCTCGGCTCGATCGTCTTCGGTCACGTCGGCGACCGCCACGGGCGGCGCCCGGTCCTGTTCGCCTCGCTGCTGCTGACCGGCTGCGCGACGGTCGCGGTCGGCTGTGTCCCGACCTACGAGTCGATCGGTGTCGCCGCTCCCGTGCTGCTGCTGGTGCTGCGCTTCCTGCAGGGCCTCGGCCTCGGCGGCGAGTGGGGCGGGGCGGTGCTGCTGACCGCCGAGCACGCGCCGGCGCGGCGGCGGGGCCTGTGGGCGAGCTTCCCGCAGATCGGCCCCGCGGTCGGCTTCCTGCTGGCGAACGGGGTGATGCTGGCGCTGACCGCCGGGCTGAGCGACGCGGACTTCCGCTCCTGGGGCTGGCGGGTGCCGTTCTGGGCCGCGGGGCTGCTCGCCGCCGCGGGGCTCGCGCTGCGCTCCTCGCTCGCGGAGACCCCGCAGTTCGAGGAGCTGGCGGCCGAGGGCCGCCGGGCGACCGCGCCGCTGTCCGAGGTGGTGCGCGGCCACTGGCGCCTGGTGCTGCTCACGGCGGGCGCGCTGGCCGTCGGTTACGCCGTCTTCTACACGGTCTCGACCTGGGCGCTGGCCTACGGCACCGAGCGCCTCGGGGTGTCCAGCACGGTGATGCTGACGTGTGTGATGGCGGCGGTGGCGGTCAAGGGCGCGGCGACGCCCTTCTTCGCGATGCTGGGCGACCGCTACGGGCGCCGGACGCTGTGCCTGGCGGGCTGCGCGGCCTCGGCGCTGTGGATGTTCCCGATGGTGGCGCTGCTGCACACCGCGCGCCCACTGCTGATGTTCCTCGGTTTCCTCGGCTCGCTGCTCGCCTTCATCACGATGTTCGCCGTGGTGGCCGCGTACCTGCCCGAGCTGTACGAGCCGCGGGTGCGCTGTACGGGCGCGGCCGTCGGCTACAACCTGGCGGGCGTGCTGGGCGGGGCGCTCACCCCGATCGTGGCGACGGCGGTCTCGGACGGCGGCTCGGGTCCGCCGTGGGGCGTCGCGGCCTATCTGACGGTGGTGGCCCTGGTGAGCCTGGGCTGCTTCGCGCTGCTCCCCGAGACGCTGCCGGCGCGCGCGGCGGTGCCGGAGCCGGAGCGCGCGCCCGCATAGCCGCCTTCCGCTCGCGGCTCCGGCTATCTGACGACCGTGACCGGTCACCGCGACGCCGGTGACGGACGGCCTGCCCCCCACCTGATGGGGGGGCAGCGCCGCCGTCACCGGCTGCACGGGCCGGCGACGAGGCTCAGGCCTCGACGCTCTCCCGCTCCGGCCCCTCGGCCGCCTCGGCGGCCTCGCGCTGCGCCTGCTTCTTCGAGGCGATCAGGCTCGTGATCGTGGTGACGACCAGGACACCGCAGATGACGGCGAGCGAGAACGGGATGGAGATCTCGGGGACGTGCACCCCGGACTCGTGCAGGGCGTGCAGCACCAGCTTCACGCCGATGAAGCCGAGGATCACCGACAGGCCGTAGCTGAGGTGGACCAGCTTCTTCAGCAGGCCGCCGATGAGGAAGTACAGCTGCCGCAGACCCATGAGGGCGAAGGCGTTGGCGGTGAAGACGATGTACGGGTCCTGGGTGAGGCCGAAGATCGCCGGGATGGAGTCGAGGGCGAACAGCACGTCGGTGGTGCCGATCGCGAGCATGACGACCATCAGCGGGGTCAGCACCCGCTTGCCGTTGTTCCGGATGAAGAGCTTGGTGCCGTGGTAGCGGTCGGCGACGCCGAACTTCTTCTCGATGGACTTGAGGAGACGGTTCTCCTCGAACTCGTCCTCCTCCTCGTCGGAGCGCGCCTCCTGGATGAGCTTCCAGGCGGTGTAGATGAGGAACGCGCCGAACAGGTAGAAGACCCAGGAGAAGCTCGCGATGATCGCGGCGCCGGCGGCGATGAAGATCGCACGCAGGACCAGGGCGATCAGCACGCCGATGAGCAGCACGCGCTGCTGGAGGTGGGAGGGCACCGAGAACTTCGCCATGATCAGGACGAAGACGAAGAGGTTGTCGACGCTGAGCGACTTCTCGGTGATGAAGCCGGCGAAGAACTCGCCCGATGCCTGGCTGTTGCCGAAGACCATCAGGCCGATGCCGAACAGCGCCGCGAGGACGATCCAGACGACCGTCCAGATTCCGGCTTCCTTGACCGACACGTCATGGGGCTTGCGCCCGATGAAGAAGTCGACCGCGATCAGGGCGCTCAGACCGAGAATGGTCAGCACCCACAGGGTCACAGAAACGTCCACTGCGCCTCCGGCTCGTACGGCTGCCGAGACAGCCTCGTCGTTTGCCGGAGGTCTCTTCCACCCGGGACGAACCGGGCCGGCGCCCCGGGATCAGGTGTCCGACCTGTCCGTATTGACGGGTACGCCGCGCACTGGGGAGTACTCCCCTCCGCTCCGAGAAGATTACCCGAAGAACCAAGGGAAGGTAAAGAGAAGGGTAAAGCGGACCCAAAAGCGCTGGTCAGTGACTGTCCGGCCCCCATTGCCCACGGGCGTCGGCCAGCTGGGCGAGCACCTGCCGCAGCACCGCGCTCCCGGCCGGGAAGGCCGGCGGCTCGTACGTCCAGGCGTGGCCCACCCAGGGGTCGGCGAGGTGGTCGTCGGGGACCGGGGTGAGCCGCATGAGGGAGCGCCACAGCGGGTCGAGCACCGGCCCGTACGCCGCCGCGTCCGCCCGGTCCGCGACCAGCAGCAGCTGGGTCCCCACGGCCGGGCCCTCGTCGGCCAGGTAGCGCAGCTGGTTGACCGCCCGGTCGTCGAAGCCGTGCGGGAAGTCGTGCACGACGAGCAGCTCCTCGGCGGTGTCCAGGCCGGGCGGCAGCTCCTCGGAGGCGCCGGCCCGCGCCGCCATCTGCAGCAGGTCGACCCGCTCGGTGAGCTGGGTGAGGACGGCCGAGACCCCGGCCGCGCCGGCGGCCGGCGGGCCCGCGAGCACGCCGGACTCGACGAGCGGGGCGAAGGCGGCAGCGCCCGCGCCCGCCGCGTCGATCACCCGGACGCGGAAGGATCCCGCCGGGTGCACGGCGAGCAGCCGCGCCACGTGGGCGACGGCGCTGTCGAGGGCGAGCCGGCGCAGCTCGGCCTCGTCGAGCAGCCCGGCCGCCGCCGACTGGCCGCGGCCCGAGTCCACCCAGAGGCCGCGGGCGAGCGGCAGGCGGGCCAGGAACGGGATGCGCAGGCCGGTGCGCTCGGGGAGGTGGAGGTCGCCCAGGCGGACGGCCATCGGCGCCTCCATGGGCACCCGGTAGGCCTGCCAGACGGGGCTGTCCCAGCGGGCGTAGGCGGCGGGCAGCGCGGGCTCGACCACCTCGGACTCGGCCACGAGCTGGGCGAGGTCGCGGTCCAGGGCCTCCTGGGCGCGGGCGGTGAGCTCGTCGTGCTTGGCCTTGGCGGCCGCCCTGGCGGTGTCCCCCGCGCCGCCGATCCGGCTGCGCGGGTCCGACAGGACCCGGTCGAGCTCCTGGTCGAGCCGGTCCTCCGCGAAGCGGCAGGCGCTGCGGTACGCGGCGGTGGCGCGCGCCAGGTCCTCGAACATGCCCCACACCTGGTTGTAGAGCCGCTCGTCCATGGACCAGCCGGCGGCGTCGCCGGCGACCGGGGCCGGGAAGCCGGCGGGTGCGGAGGCCGGCTGCGGCCCGGGGGCCTGCGGGGAGCCGGCGGCGGGCTGCGGGGCGGCCGAGGGCGCCGGGCGGCGGCTCGGGTGGGTGTAGTCGATGGGGCCGGCGGCGGGCGGAGGCGGCGGGACCGCCGGCTGGGCGGGAGGCTGTGCGGGAGTCTGGTGGGGGGGCTGCGCCGCGCTCTGGGCGGCCTGGTGGGCGCGCTCGCCCTCGGGGACCCGGTCGGCGTCCGGGACGCGCGGCGGCGGGGCCGCGACCGAGCGGGCCAGTCCCTGGGCGACGGCGTCGAGCACGGCACCGGCGAGTTCCGCGGAGCGGTCGAGACCCTGGTCGGCGAGGAGCGCGGCGAGCCCGCCCTCGTAGCCCTGGCCGACGGCCCGCACCTTCCAGGCGCCCTGGCGGCGGTAGAGCTCCAGGGCGACGAGCGCGGACTCCCGGTCGAGACCGGTGATCGTGTAGCCGGCGACGGCGGTGCCGTCGGGTCCCGTCACCGTGACGACGGGTGCGGCCGAGGCGCCGAAGCGCGTGGGGCCGCCCGCGCCGACGGGCAGGGCGAGGAGCACGGAAACCCGGTGGACGGTGTCCCGTACCGCCTCCAGGTCGACCGCGAGCCGGTGGGCGGTGGCGGCCTGGCGGGGCACCTCGATCCCGGGGAGTGCGGCGGACCCGGGGTGGGCGAGGGCCTCGGGGCCCGCGATGCGGCCCTCCTCGTCGCCGAGGGTGGCCGCGGCGAGGACCGGATGACCGGCCGAGACCCGGATCTCCAGGCGGGTGTGGGGCAGGGGGCGGTTCTGCCCCCGGACCAGCTCGGCGGTCATCTGCTCCGTCTCTCCGTACGAACGTGGGCGCTGCGGCGCCGGGTTACAGGACCGGGAAGATGGCCGGCATCAGGTCCTGGAAGGTGCGGCCGTTGGCCGGGTTGCCCAGGGCGGTCATCTGCCAGCCGGAACCGGCCCGGTGCACCTTGGCCATGATCTGGGCGGTGTACGCGCCGCCGCCGTTGAGCGTGTAGCGGGCGAGCTCCTGGCCGTTGGTCTCGTCCACGAGGCGGCAGAACGCGTTCTGCACCTCCTGGAAGGTCTGGCCGGTGAACGAGTTCACCGTGAAGACGATCGAGTCGATGTGGACGGGGACCCGCTGGAGGTCCACCAGGATCGCCTCGTCGTCGCCGCCCTGGCCGACACCGCCCACCAGGTTGTCGCCGGTGTGGCGGACGGAGCCGTCGTCGCTCACCAGGTGACGGAAGAACACCACGTCCACCGGCTGCTTGTCGGCGAAGAGGACGGCGGAGGCGTCCAGGTCGATCTCGCGCGTGCGCGAGCCGAACAGGCCGCGGCGGGGCGCCGCCTGCCAGCCCAGTCCCATGCGCACGGACGTGAGACTGCCTCCGCCCTGCTTCTCCAGGCTGATGGCCTGCCCCTTGGTCATGTTGACCGTCACGCGCTGCCCCTCTCATCGGTGTGAGCAGCACCTTACGCAGGGGCACTGACAACGTGCCCGGAGCGGCCCGTTTTTGTGTCGGTCTTGCAACACACAGGGCCGCTTCCGGGACTTCGCCGGCAGACGGCGGCCGCCGGGAGACGGACGGCGCCGCCGGCAGGCCGTCAGGCCAGTCCGGCCTCCTTCATCTGGCGCAGCTCCTTCTTGAGCTCCGACACCTCGTCGCGGAGCCGGGCGGCGACCTCGAACTGCAGCTCGGCGGCGGCGGCCCTCATCCGGTCGGTCATCTCCTCGATGATCCCGGCCAGTTCGGTCGCCGGACGGTCGCCGAGCTCGACCGTCGAGCCGGCCTTGGCGCCCTTGCCCTTCGGCGCGTGGGCGGCGAGCGACGGCACCGGGGCCTTGGCGCCCTTGCCGTCCTTCCCGCCCTTGCGGTAGCCGGTGCCGAGCAGCTCCTCGGTGTCGATCTCCTCGCGGGCGATGGTGGCCACGATGTCGTTGATCTTCTTGCGGAGCGGCTGCGGGTCGATCCCGTTGGCCTTGTTGTACGCGATCTGCTTCTCGCGGCGCCGGTTGGTCTCGTCGATGGCCTGGGCCATCGCCGGAGTGACCGTGTCGGCGTACATGTGGACCTGGCCGGAGACGTTACGGGCGGCGCGGCCGATGGTCTGGATGAGCGAGGTGCCGGAGCGCAGGAAGCCCTGCTTGTCGGCGTCGAGGATGGCGACCAGGGAGACCTCGGGCAGGTCGAGGCCCTCACGGAGCAGGTTGATGCCGACCAGCACGTCGTACTCGCCGGAGCGGAGCTCGCGCAGCAGCTCGATGCGGCGCAGGGTGTCGACGTCGCTGTGCAGGTAGCGGACCTGGATGCCCAGCTCCAGGAAGTAGTCCGTGAGGTCCTCGGCCATCTTCTTGGTGAGGGTGGTGACCAGGACCCGCTCGTCGCGCTCGGTGCGCAGCCGGATCTCGTGCACCAGGTCGTCGATCTGGCCCTCGGTGGGCTTGACGACGACCTCGGGGTCGACGAGGCCGGTGGGGCGGATGATCTGCTCGACGAAGCCGTCGGAGCGGGAGAGCTCGTAGGTGCCGGGCGTGGCGGACAGATAGACGGTCTGGCCGATCCGCTCCTGGAACTCCTCCCACTTCAGCGGGCGGTTGTCGAGCGCCGAGGGCAGCCGGAAGCCGTGGTCGACGAGCGTGCGCTTGCGGGAGGCGTCGCCCTCGTACATGGCACCGATCTGCGGGACGGTGACGTGCGACTCGTCGATGACGAGCAGGAAGTCCTCGGGGAAGTAGTCGAGGAGGGTGTTGGGCGGGGAACCGGGCTGACGGCCGTCGAAGTGCATCGAGTAGTTCTCGATGCCGGAGCAGGAGCCGATCTGGCGCATCATCTCGATGTCGTAGGTGGTGCGCATGCGCAGCCGCTGTGCCTCCAGGAGCTTGCCCTGCTTCTCCAGCTCCTTCAGCCGCTGCTCCAGCTCGCGCTCGATGTCGTTGACCGCCCGCTCCATGCGCTCGGGGCCCGCGACGTAGTGGCTGGCGGGGAACACGTACAGCTGCTGGTCGTCGCTGATGACCTCGCCGGTGAGCGGGTGGAGCGTGGACAGCGCCTCGATCTCGTCGCCGAACATCTCGATGCGGACGGCGAGCTCCTCGTACACCGGGAAGATCTCGATGGTGTCGCCGCGGACCCGGAAGGTGCCGCGGCTGAACGCCAGGTCGTTGCGGGTGTACTGGATGTCGACGAAGCGGCGCAGCAGCTGGTCGCGGTCGATCTCGTCGCCGACCTTGAGGGAGACCATGCGGTCCACGTACTCCTGCGGGGTGCCGAGGCCGTAGATGCAGGAGACGGAGGCGACCACGACGACGTCGCGGCGGGTCAGCAGCGAGTTGGTCGCGGAGTGGCGCAGCCGCTCGACCTCCTCGTTGATGGAGGAGTCCTTCTCGATGTAGGTGTCGGACTGCGGGACGTACGCCTCGGGCTGGTAGTAGTCGTAGTACGAGACGAAGTACTCGACCGCGTTGTTCGGCAGGAGCTCGCGGAACTCGTTCGCCAGCTGGGCGGCCAGCGTCTTGTTCGGCGCCATCACCAGCGTGGGGCGCTGGAGCTTCTCGATCATCCAGGCGGTGGTCGCCGACTTGCCGGTGCCGGTGGCGCCGAGCAGCACGACGTCCTTCTCGCCCGCGCCGATGCGCCGCTCGAGCTCGGCGATGGCCGCGGGCTGGTCGCCGCTGGGCTGGTAGGGGCTGACGACCTCGAAGGGCGCCACCGTACGTTCGATCTTGGAAACGGGCCGCATGCAACCACCGTACGACCCGGCACTGACAGCCGGGGGCGATCGGCCCGGCGGCGGGCCGGTCGGGGCCGCCGCCGGTCCGCCGCTACCAGTCCTGGGAGCGGTACGTGCCGCGCTGGACGCCCCGGCGGCCGGAGCGTGCGGCGGGGCGCGCGGAGGACCAGTTCGCGGGCTCCCCGTAGGCGGGGGCGCGGCGCGGCGCGGGCACGCCGGGCGCGCCGTGGCGGTAGCCGCCGCGGGCGGTGGGCCGCTGCCAGTCCGGCTCGCCCATGACGAGCAGCGGGTCGAACATGACCACGACGGCGGCGAGCAGCAGGAAGACGGCGGGGCCGATCAGCATCGGCAGCAGCAGCGAGGTGGCGGTGTCCCCGGTGCCGGGCTCCGGGGTCCCGTGCAGGTTGACGTCGACGGCCGCCATGGCGGTGTAGTGCATGCCGCTGACGGCGAGCCCCATGACGAGGCTCGCGCCGAGGCTGGCCAGGAAGCCGTGCACGGAGACGGCGGCCCACAGGGAGGCGGTGGCGGCCACGACGGCGATGACCACGGACAGGGCGACGGTCAGGGTGTCGTAGGTGATCTGCCCGTGCAGCCGCATGCCGGCCATGCCCAGGTAGTGCATGGTGGCGACGCCGAGCCCGGTGATGGTGCCGCCGGTGACCAGGGTGAGGGCGGTCGCGCCGCGGTAGCCGACGATGAAGATGCCGATGCCCACCATGAGGATGGCGACACCGAGGCTGGCGAAGGTGATGGGCCGGTCGTAGCTGATCGGGGCCTGCCGGACCGAGAAGCCCATCATGGCGACGAAGTGCATCGTCCAGATGCCGGTGCCTATCGAGGTGGCCCCCAGCGCGAGCCAGCCGGCCTTGAAGGTGTCGCGGTGCCGCAGCGATCTGGTGGTGCAGCGCAGACCCAGGGCGCCGCCGAGGCAGGCCATGAGGAAGGCCGCCACCGGCGTGACAAGTCCGTAGCTGAATCCGTCGACCGTGCCCTGCATGAGCGTCCGTCCTCCACCCGTGGTGCAACGTCGTCCGAAAACAGTCGGTACCGCTGAGTAGTGCTACCGGATTATGGCGTCCACCACGGCCCTCCGGCCACGGGGTCCGCGAATTGGGCGGACCGCTGTCGGTGCCGGGTCGTACGGTGGGCCGCATGGAACACGAGAAGGCGCGGACGGACCGCGTCACCGGGCGGGTGGAATGGGCCGTGCTGCCCAGTGCCATCGGTCCCCTGCTGCTCGCCGCGACCGACCGCGGGTTGGTGAACGTGACGTTCCACGCCGACGGCCGGGTCCGCGAGCGGGCCCTGGAGCGGCTGGCCGGAGTGCTCCGCGCGGAGCTCGTCGCGGACGGATCCGGTCGGCTCGCCGAGCCGATACGGCAGCTCGCGGCCTACTTCGACGGGGAGCTGCGGAGCTTCGACGTCAAGCTGGACTGGTCGCTGGTGACCGGATTCAACCGCCAGGTGCTGCGGGAGCTCGCGGACTCCGTCCCGTACGGGACGGTGGTGGGGTACGGCGAGCTGGCCCGCCGGGTGGGCCAGCCGACGGCCGCGCAGGCCGTCGGGTCGGCGATGGGCGCCAATCCGCTGCCGCTGGTGGTGCCGTGCCACCGGGTGGTGGAGAGCGACGGCGGGATCGGCGGCTTCGGCGGCAGCGTGGAGACCAAGCGCCGGCTGCTGGCCCTGGAGGGCGTGCTGCCGGAGCCGCTGTTCTGAGCGACGGCTGCTGCACGGGGCGAGGTCGGGGTTCGTGCCCGCCGGCCGCCGGCTGTCGACCGTCGGCTGAGCTGGTGGCGGCGCTCGGTGGTCGGCTGAGCCGGTTGCGGCGGTCACGGAGTGGCGGCGGTGGTCGGGGCGTTCCCCCCGCGTGGGACGGCTGGCACTATGCGTAAGTGACCAACAGCTCGGACGCTCCTGACGCAGTGCGCTCACCCGCCCCACCGGCCTCCTCCGCGGCCTCCCCCGCGATATCCGGGATATCCGGGCTATCCGCCACCTCCGCCGCGATATCCCCTGCCCGGCTCCCCGCCGTCCGGCGCAGGATACGGGCGGTGCTGATCGCCACCCAGATCCTCGGCGGGCTCGGCATCGCCATCGGTGTCGCGCTCGCCGCCGTGCTCGCCAAGGACGTCAGCGGTACGGAGGCGCTGTCGGGTCTCGCGTCGACCGCCACGGTCTCGGGGCCCGCGCTGCTCGCGATGCCGCTCGCCTCGCTGATGGCCCGCCGCGGGCGGCGCGCCGGGCTGGTCCTCGCGTACCTGGTCGGGGCGCTCGGCGCGGGAGTCGTGGTGCTCGGCGCCGTCGTCGGCAGCTTCCCGCTGCTCCTGGCGGGGCTCGTGGGCTTCGGCGCGGGCTCCTCGGCCAACCTGGCCGCCCGGTTCGCCGCGGCGGACCTCGCCGAGCCCGACCGGAGGGCCCGGGCCATCTCCACCGTGGTGTGGGCCACCACCATCGGCGCCGTCCTCGGACCCAACGTCGCCGCCCCGGCCGGCCGGAGCGTGTCCGGCCTCGGCATCCCCGCCGCGGCCGGGCCCTTCGTGTGGGCGGCCGGCGTCTTCGTCGTCGCCGCCGTCATGGTGGCGCTGCTGCTGCGCCCCGACCCGCTGCTGACCGCCCGGGCGCTCGCGGGCCCCGAGGAGGCCGAGGGCGCCGACGGCCGCTCCCTGAAGGCCGGGCTGCGCGCCGTACGGGCGTCCTCACGGGCCCGGCTCGCGCTGGTGACCGTGGCCGGCTCGCACACCGCGATGGTGTCGATCATGTCGATGACGCCGGTCGCGCTCAGCCATCACGGCGCCGACATCCGGCTGATCGGCCTGGTGATCAGCGGTCACATCGCCGGCATGTACGCGTTCTCTCCCGCGATGGGCTGGCTGTCCGACCGGATAGGGCGGCTCTCGGTGATCGGCCTGGCGGTCGCGCTGATCGCCACGGCGGCGCTGCTCGCGGGCACGGCCGGGGCGGGTCATGGACAGGTGGCGCTCGGGCTGTTCGTGCTCGGGCTCGGGTGGTCGGCCGGCCTGGTCTCGGGCTCGGCGCTGCTGACCGACTCCGTCCCGCAGGCGGCCAGGGCCGCCGTCCAGGGGCTCTCCGACTTCATCATGAACACCTCGGCCGGTCTCGGCGGTCTCGCCGCCGGTCTGATCGTCTCCCAGGCGGGATACGGCTGGCTGAACGCGGTCGGCGCCTGCCTGCTGCTGCCGATGACGCTGCTGGTGCTGCGCAGCGCGTTCCGACGGGCCTGAACCGTCCGACCGGCGTTCATCGCGGCACGACCGGGGACGTCGCCCCAACCGCCACCCGGCGCGGCGAACCGGTGCCGTCGGCGGGCACGCTCCACACCGCGCCCTCGTGGGCGTACGCGATGGTGCCCGGGCCGGTCCAGGACGCCTGGTCGTCGACGGAGCGCGACTCGGCCAAGGGGTGCTCGCGGAGCGTGGCCAGGTCGAGGACGAACAGCCGCCATGGTGCGCGCGGATCGCCGGACACCTTCTTCTTGTAGGCGATGCGGGTGCCGTCCGGGGACAGCGAGGGGCACTCGACGTTCTCCTTCAGCGCGCGCGCCGACCAGTTGCCCAGGTCGCCCTCGACGAGGTACGTGCGTCCGCCGGTGCCGACGGTGGCGTAGAAGCGGTTGTCGTCGCGGGCGAAGGTGACGCCCCAGTAGTTGACGTCGGGCGCGTGGTGGCGGCGCCCGTCGAGGGTGAGCGGGATCTGCTCGATGTTCTTGATCAGGTAGCCGGTGCGCAGGTCGAGGATCGAGGTGCGGGTGGAGAAGGCGGAGGTGGCGTAGGAGTCGCCGGACGCGAAGGTGGTCCAGGCGAGCACCCGGCCGGAGGCGGACACCCGGGCACGGTTGGGGATGCCGGGGAGGCTCATGCGCCGCTGCTCGCGCAGCCGCCGGTCGAGCACGAGGACGTACGAGCGGGCCGGCACACCGGGGCGCAACTGCAGGCAGAGCGCGGTGTCACCGGCGGCGTGGAAGCGGTCGCACCGCGGCCCGAGCGCCACCCGGCCCCCGGGCGCGGAGGCGTCCAGGCGGGCGACGCGCCCGCTCGCGGTGTCGCGGAACCAGAGCGCGCCCGGGGAGCCGTCGTCGAGGGTGAAGCCCGCGTCGGCCCCCGCGTCGGCCCCCGCCTCGGCGGCACTCGCCTGACGGCCGGCGGCGGCGTGCCAGGTGTACGCGCCGGCCCCGCCGGCGAGGAGCAGGAAGCCGAGAACGAGCGCCCACAGGCTGCGGTGCCGGGTCATGACGTCTCCTTCCGGTCGAGCGAGCCGGACGGCGACGGCTCGCGGCGCGCTCGCGGCTCCTGGCGCGCTTGCGGCTCCGGCCGGCGGTCCGGCCCCTCCAGCCGCTCGGGCGGCAGCAGCCGCGCCGCGCAGCACAGGGCGAGCGTGAGGCCGCCGAGTGCCAGGACGAGGGCGGTGCGCGGCCCCCACAGCGTCCAGGCGGCCCCGAAGCCGGCCGCCGCGGCCACCTTGGCGAGGGCCTGGGCGGTCTGGACGAGGGCCAGTCCGCTCGCCCGGCGCGCGGCCGGCAGCAGCGGTCCGGTGAGCGCCATCAGGACGCCGTCGGTGGCGGCGTAGAAGACGCCGAGCAGCAGCGGCACACCCACCAGGAGCAGCGGGCCGGGCAACGGGGCCAGGAGCAGGCCGAGGGCGAGGAGCAGGGCCCCGTGCCCGTACAGGAAGGGGCGTCTGCGGCCGGCCCGGTCGGCGAGCCGCCCGGCCGGTACGGCGAGCAGCAGATAGGCGGCCGATGCGCCGAGCGGCAGGAACGGGAACCAGGTGGTCGCGAGTTCGGTCCGCCGCTGGAGCAGCAGGTAGAGGAACCCGTCGCCGACGGTGGCCGCGCCGAGCAGCGCGGCGGCGAGCACGACCCGGCGCACGGCGGGCAGCCGGAGCGGGGCGCGGGCCGCGAGGTCGCGGACACCGTGGGGCGCGCTCACGGCGGTGCGCCGCCGTCCGCCGGGGACGAGCACGACGAGCAGCAGCACGCCGAGCAGCCCGGTGCAGAAGCTGACGACGAACACGGCGTCGTACGCGTCGGCGGTGGCCCACAGGATCGCGAAGGCGGCGAGCGGGCCGAGCAGGGCGCCGGTGGTGTCCATGGCGCGGTGCACGCCGAAGGCGCGGCCGAGGCCGTCGGGCGGGCTGTCGAGCGTGATGAGGGCGTCGCGCGGCGCGGTGCGGATGCCCTTGCCCAGCCGGTCGGCGGCGAGCGCGGCGGCGATCAGGCCGGTCGCGCCGCCCGCGAGCAGCAGGCCGAGGCGGGAGCAGGCGGAGAGGGCGTAGCCGATGCCGGCGACGCGCTTGTGCCGGCCGCCGCGGTCGGCGGCGTGACCGCCGACGAGCCGTACGAGGGCGGTGGCGCCGGTGAAGAGCCCGTCGAGGAAGCCGAACTGGAGCGGGGTGAGGCCGAGGCCGAGGACCAGGTAGAGCGGCAGGACGGCGGTCACCATCTCGGAGGAGACGTCGGTGACGAGGCTGACCGTGCCGAGGGCGAGGACGGTGGCGGAGACGCGCCGCCGCGCCCCGGTGGGGGCGGGCGGCACGTCCCGGCGACCGGTGGTCGCGAGGTACATCAGTGGCAGCTGTAGGTCGGGCCGGTGTCCTTGACCTGGCCGTCGGTGCCGACGTACTGCCAGGTGTAGGTGGTGTCGGTGAAGTCCAGCTTCAGCACCCCGTACGGACCGCTGATCCGCTTCTGGCTGTTGGGCTGGACCGTCTCGATCGGGTACGGCTCGGCGCCTCCCATGCCTCCGACGATCTCGACGATGCCGTCGGGGGTGGCCCGGCCGTCCGGGTCCTGGGGGGCGAAGCGCTCGTAGTGGTGGTCGTGTCCGTTGAGGACGAGGTCGGCCTTGGCGGCGTAGAGGATCCGCCAGACGGGCTCGGAGACGGGGTCGTTGCCGTGGCCGCCGGAGGAGTACAGCGGGTGGTGGAAGTAGGCGGCGACGCAGCCCTTGGTGGTGCGGGCGAGGTCGTCCTTGAGCCACTGGATCTGGGCGGGGTCGTCGAAGGAGTTGGAGTCGAGGGCGACGAAGTGCCAGTTGCCGTGGTCGTAGCTGTAGTAGGGCTTGCCCTGGGGGTAGGCGATCGCGCCGAAGTACGACTTGTAGCCGGCGAGCGGGCCCGCCGGGTCGTAGGTCTCGTGGTTGCCGGGCACTGGGCGGGTCTTCGCCTTGAAGGCGCCCCAGGTCTTGTCGTAGTAGTTGCGGTAGTCGGACAGCCGGGCGTCGTCGTACTGGTTGTCACCCATCGTCAGGTAGAACGCCGGGTTGATCCGCTGGGCCTGGGCGGCGGTCTTGGGGTGGGCGCAGGAGCTGCTGGAGGCGGTGCACTGCGCGGCGATGTCGCCCGCCGCGACGACCGTGAAGGCGCCGGTGGTGGGCGGGGTCGTGGGCGGCGGGGTGGTGGGCGGGGTGGTGCCGTCGGGCGTTCCGTACACCTCCACTTCGTAGAGGGAGTAGCCGTACGGGGTGCCGCGGGCGGTGCCGTAGACGCGGACGTGGCGTCCCTTGCCGCTGAGCCCGGTCCAGTCGTCGGTGCCGCCGTTGCCCGCCGTCTCGGTGGCGAGGGCGGTCCAGATGGTGCCGTCGGCGGAGATCTCGACGCGGTAGGCCTTGGCGTAGGCCACCTCCCAGTTGAGGCGGACGCGTGAGACGGAGGCCGTGGTGCCGAGGTCGACGCGGAGCCACTGGGGATCGGAGCCCTCGGCGCTGGCCCAGCGGGTGGCCGGGTCGCCGTCGAAGGCCCTGGCGGGTTCGAAGCCGGTGTCCTCGACGGAGGACGAGGTGGCGGGCTTGCCACGGGAGAGCAGCGGGTCGGCTGCGGCCGCCCGGTCGGGCGCGAGGACCAGCAGGCCGCCGACGAGGAGCAGTACGGCGGCGAGCGTGGCGACGAGGAGGGACGGGGTGGTGCGGCGAGGTGGGGCGGAGGCGTTCAGGCGCATACCTGGGACTCCCTGGCCTGGGGACGGCGAGAGCTGGACACCGGTGCGGACATCGCGGCCCGGCCCGCGTGGCGGGGGGCGCCACGGGGCGTGCGGCGGTGCACGGCGGCCGGGTCAGAGCTCTCGCTGAGCGCGTCACGCCCGCACCCGGACACCCGGGGCGGTCGCCGCGCCAAGCCGCCGCGGCGAGAGTATCGGACAGGAAGGTTTCCTACCAGACCTGGGAACGGGGTTGGACGGGGGCGGAGTTGGGACGCGCCCGCGCGGCGCGGCTGGGGGCGGAGGGCGTGGGCGGCGCCGCCCACGCGCGGGGCGTCAGAGGCTGATGTGGTACGCCTTGCGCAGGGTCTCGTGCACGGTCCAGACGGTGCGGTCGCCCTCGCGGAGCACGCACGCGTCACCGGGGCCGATCTCCAGGGTCTCGCCGCCCTCGACCTGCACCGTGGCCCGGCCGCTCACGACGACGAACAGCTCGTTCGCCTCGGTGTCGGTGACCACGCCCGGCGTGATCTGCCAGATGCCGCGGATCTGCTTGCCGTCGACCGACTCCCACAGGACCTTGCCGGTCACCTCCGGCGTGCCGGAGAGGATCTGGCCGGGGTCGAGCGGCTCGGGCTCGAGCTCCGCGTCGGGGATGTGGACGGCGAAGGAAGGCTGCGCGTGAGTCGTCATGGGCGGTGACTGTAGCGGGGCCCGAGGGTCCGGTCCGGGCCTGGTACCCGATGGAGGACTCCCCTCCGTTTCCCGCTCCGACCAGCCACTTCACCGGTACGGAATCCGCAGGCGCGGTGTCACGGAATCCGCAGGAGGCGCATCCGGCCGGAGCGCTGCGCCATCGGCGCGCCGCCGGCGCGGGCACGTCCGCCGGAGCACCGATTCCGTAGCGCCCGGGCCATGAAAACCGCCTCTCGAACGACTGTCGCCCACCACCGTCATCGCTGGTCGGCGCAAGCGTCTTTGGTGGGCCCAATGTTGGTACCGGAGATTGCGCCGCGCCCCCTGACAGCCGGGCCACGACGGCGCCACACTCCCCCCGAGCCCGTGTACCGGGCCCGCCCCCCCGGACCCGTCTCCCCCCTCCTCACCACCTCCTGCCTCACCCTCCCCATCTCCCTCATCTCCCCTCCCCGAACAGGAGAGTGCGATGCCCCCCACCCGCGTTCGCGCCGCCGTCCTCGGCGCCGCGGCCCTGCTGACCGCCGCCATGACCGCCCCCACCGCCTCCGCGAGCTCCGCGACCTCCCCGGCCTCCGGATACTTCGGGGCCTCCGCCGCACCGGCCGCGGAGCCCGCGCCCGGCGCCTCGTACAAGGCCGCGCACGACACGCTCGGCCCGCAGCGCCTGACGCCCGCCCAGCGGGCGCTCGCCGCCGCCAAGCAGGCCGAGGCGGAGAGATCGTACGAGCGGGCCCGTACCTTCGGCACGACGGGCATCCTCGCCGGATACAAGCTCTCCGGCGGCATCCACCAGTCCCAGCAGACCTCCTACTGGTGCGGCCCCGCCACCCTGGTGATCACCCAGTCCGCCCACGACGAGGTCGGCGGGCGCTCGCAGCAGGACGCGGCGACCCTTCTCAAGACGAACACGAGCGGCACCGCCTGGTACGGCATCAACATCAACGTGTCGAACCCCACCGGCTATCCGATGGCGGACGCGCTCAACTACCGCCTTCCCGGCGCCGGTTACGTCCCGAAGGCACTGCCCTACACCCCGACCGCCACCGACAAGGCGAACTTCAGGCAGCACATCACCCACAACACCGACAACGACTACGCCATCGCGGGCAACGCCTGGGAGGTGCCCGGCGGTCCGCACCTCGTGGGTCACCCCAACATCGAGATCTTCCACTGGGTCTCGATCGACGGCTACAACACGGACACGGCTGCCGGCCAGGTCAACTACCTCGACCCGGTCGGCGGTGTGAGCACCAGCGTCATCTCCTGGGCCGGTCCCGTACCCAAGTCCGCGCACATCTCGTCCGACACCATCACCACCATCATGGGCGGCCGTGGCTACGTCTGGTAGGCAGCCGCTTCCGGTGTCCGTCCAGGCGGGCGCATCGGCACGTGACCTGAAGGGTGCCCCGGCGCGCGTCTCGACCGGTGCCTTGGCGCGCGGGCTGGTCGGCGTCGCCCTGACGGTGGCCCTGCTCCCGGGATGCTCTTCAGGAGGGACCGGCCCCGGCCGGCCGGCCGCGCGACCCACCACCCCACCGCCGACCGCGCGCGCCCCTCGCGCCCCCGCCTGCGAGGTGCCGCCGCCGGCGGCCTGGGGCACGGCGTTCGCCGCGGGCGAGTACCGGCCGCCGGGCGGGGAGCGCGCGGCCCTCGCGGACGCCGGTCCGGGCTGGACGGCGCTCCAGCTCACCGGCGGCGACGGCCGGCGAGCCGTCCTCGTACGCGCGGGGGAAACGTCTCCTCGGACGCTGCTGCGGTTCGCCGACCCGGTCGGACACCAGCTGCTCGCGGCCGACTTCGACGGGCGCCGGTGGGCCGCGTTCGCCGTTCTCGAAGGCAGGACCCTGGACAGCCCGTGGAGCCTGTACGTGTGGGACGCGGCCACCGGTACGACCCGGCGCCTCGCCCGCGCCGACCGACCGGGCCCGCTCCCCCGCCCGGTCGTCCACGACGGCACCGTGGTGTGGGCCCAGGGCACCGGCGCCGGGAAGGCCGCGATCTTCGCCGCCCCGGCGGGCGGTGGGCACGCGCGCGCGTGGCACACGGGAGTCCTGGACACCCCCTTCACCGCGGGCGGACTGCTGGTGTGGCGGGAGGCCGAGGGCGGCCACACCCGGCCGGCGGCCCTCTCGCTGCGCGACGGGCGCCCGGCCGCGCTGCCCGCGCCGGTGGCCGCGCTGCGCGACATCCGCTCGCTCGTCTCCGACGGCCGCACCTGGGCATGGGTCGAGGGCGAGACCGAGCCACGGCTGATGGTGTGGCGCACGGCCGATACCCGGCCGCCCTGGCCCGCCGTGACCACCTCGCCCGCGGCGGACGGCATGGACCAGCTGCGGATCGCCGGCCGGCTCGTCACCTGGCGCACGCCGGAGACCTCGTACGCCCTGGACCCCGTCCCCGGCTCGTACACACGGATCACTCCCCCGTACGGTTACGCGGCGGCCGACGGGAACGCACTGGTCCTCGCGTACAGCGTCGGCAACGCCAAGACCGCGGGCGCGCGAGCGGTGATCCAGGTCGTGGACCCGACCCGGCTGCCCGCGCTGCCGCGCTGCGGCTGACGACCGCGGACGCTACTGCGGGTTCAGAGGTTGTGGCTGTGGCTGTGGCTGATGTACGCCGCCGAGGTTTGCGAGGCATGCGGGTGCGCCAGAGATCCAGCATGTCCACACAGGTGTCCGAAGAGGTACGGGAGGCGCTCCACGAGGGGCGCCCCGTCGTCGCGCTGGAGTCGACGATCATCGCCCACGGCCTGCCGCGCCCGCGCAACCTGGCCGTGGCGAGAGAGCTGGAGGCCCTGGTCCGGGACGGCGGGGCGGTTCCCGCGACGATCGCGGTGCTCGACGGCGTCGCCCGGATCGGCCTGGACGAGGCCGCCCTCACCCGGATCGCCGAGGACACCTCGGTCCGCAAGCTCGGCCACCGCGACCTGGCCCCGGCGCTCGCCGTCGGGGCGTCGGGCGCGACGACCGTCTCGGCGACGGCCTGGCTCGCCGACTCCGCCGGCATACGGGTCTTCGCGACGGGCGGTCTCGGCGGGGTCCACCGGGAGTGGGCCGAGACCCAGGACGAGTCGGCGGACCTGCGACTGCTCGCCGAGGTCGGCATCACCGTCGTCTGCGCGGGCGTGAAGTCGATCCTCGACGTGCCGGCGACCCTCCAGCGCCTGGAGACCCTCGGGGTGACCGTCGTCGGCTACGGCACGGAGACCTTCCCCGGCTTCTACCTCTCGTCCTCCGGCGAACGCGTCGACTGGACCGTGCGGACACCGCAGGGCGTGGCGCGGGTGATGCGAGCCAGGGACGAGCTGGGCGGGCCGTGTGCGGCACTGGTCGTCGGCAATCCCGTACCGCCCGAGCAGCAGCTCGATCCGGCCCTGCACGACCGGGTCCTCGCAGCCGGTCTCGCGGCGGTGCGGGAGAAGGGGATCACGGGGCAGGCGGTGACCCCGTTCCTGCTGGAGTACCTGACGGTGCACACGGAAGGAGCGTCCCTGGAGGCCAACCTGGCGGCGGTACGGGGCAATGTGTGGCTCGCGGCCCGGATCGCCGCCGCCTACGACAGACAGCGGGAGGAACTCCGCGACGAGCGCGGAACCAGGCAGCCGTGACCGGTCCCCGGCAAGGGCCCGGCCCCTGTTCGGGCACAGGGCCCGGTGCAGGCACGGAGCCCGGTTCTGCCCCCGACCCCACGCCCCGCCCCGGCCCCGGTGCGCTGCTGGTCGTCGGTGACGTCGTCACCGACGTGGTCGCCCGGCACCGTACGCCGCTCGCGCCCGCGACCGACACCGCGGCCGAGATCCGCACCCTGCCCGGCGGCGCCGGGGCGAACGTGGCCTGCTGGGCGGTCCGTTCGGGCTGCCGGGAGGCGCGCCTCCTCGCCCGGGTCGGCACCGACTCCGCCGTCTGGCACGACCTGGAGCTGCGCCGCGCGGGCGTACGGCCGCTGCTCGTCCCGGACCAGGAGGCGCCGACCGCGACCGTGATCGCCCTGGTCGGCGCGGACGCGGAGCGTACGTTCCTGACGGACAGCGGCGCGGCGCTGCGGCTCTCGCCCGGCGACTGGTCGCCGTCCCTGCTCGACGGTGTCGCTCGGGTCCATCTCTCCGGCTACCTCTTCTTCGCCGAACGGAGCCGCGAGACGGCCCGACGGGTGCTGCGGGACGCGGGCGCGGCGGGTGTGCCGGTGAGCGTCGACCCGGCCTCGGCGGGCTTCCTCGCGGAGCTCGGCGCCGAGGCGTTCCTCGCCGCGGCGGCCGGTGCCGAGTGCCTGCTGCCCAACGCGGACGAGGCCCGTCTCCTGACCGGTGACCGGGACCCGGCCGCGGCCGCGGCGGCGCTGAGCCGACGCTTCCCGCTGGTCGCGGTGACCCTGGGCGCCGGAGGCGCCGTACTCGCCGCCGACGGGAGGGTGACCGGGCGCGTCCCTGCCCCGGCCGCCGACCCGGTCGACACCACCGGCGCGGGCGACGCCTTCACCGGCGCCTTCCTGGCGGCCCGGCTCACCGGCGCGTGCCCCGCCCGCGCGGCGGAGGCGGGCTGCCGCGCGGGGGCGCTGGCGGTGACGTCGGTGGGCGGGCGGCCCTGACTCCGCCAGTCGATCCCTGTCGTTCCGCCAGGCGTCTCTGTCGCTACGCCAGGCGTTCCCTGTCGCTCCGCCAGGCGTCCTCCGTTGCTCCGCCCGTCGTTCTGTGACGCTCCGCCAGTCGCTTCCCCTCGACGATCGCTGTCCGCCTGGATCCGCGTGCGTCAGTCCGCGAAACCGGTCCAGGCCGGGCGCCGCGGGTCGTCGACGCGGACGACGGCGTCGGCGGCATCGACGGGCCCGACCTCCTCCTCGTACCGGGCGAACGCCGGCAGCGTCCACGACTCCTCGGTGCGGCGGGCCAGCGCACCCGGCGAGAGCCGCAGGTGCAACTTCACGTCGAAGGGGAACCAGTGGCCGAGCAGGAACGGGCCGTGGACCACGAGGACTCCGCCCGGCGACAGCGGTACGGCGGGGCTTCGGGTGGCCCGGTCGGTCACGGGGTTCCACAGGTCGGGCAGGACCCGCCCGCTGCCGCCCGGCTCCAACGGGCCGAACACCTCCCGCCACAGCGCGCCGGTGTCGTACCAGTCGCTGTAGTACGCGTCGGGGTCCTGCCTGCCGTGCTCGAAGCGCAGCGACGCGGGGCGCAGGAAGCCGCCGGTCGCGACGACGAGGACGGACCTGCCGCGCAGCCGCAGCACCTCGGCGACGCGCTCGGCGAACTCCCCGCCAGGCGCGGCAGGGGCACCGTCGACACCCACCTTGAGCCAGTCGCTGCCGTCACCGGGTTCGGCCCGGTCGACGCGGTCGGCCACGGTGTCGGCCAGCCGCTCCCAGCTGATCGCTTCGAATCGCATCCGCCCCATCCTGCCGTACGGGCCTGATCCCACGCGTGGCGGCGGGACCGGGACCGACTTGACCTTGACACTGGCGGCAGGGTTCGACGATCACCTCATGAACGGCGAGACACAGCCCCAGACAGAGGCACGGACACGGACACGCACGCAGAAGCAGGCGCAGACAGACGCACAGGAGGAGCAGGCACAGGCGCAGGCACAGTCACAGACGCACGCACAGACGCACCGCACCGCCCGAGTCGTCGTCGTCACCGGCGCGGGCACCGGGATCGGCCGGGCCACGGCCCGGGCCTTCGCCCGGCAGGGCGCGACGGTCGTGGCGGTGGGTCGCAGGCCGGGGCCGCTCGACGAGACGGCGGAGGGCTTCCCGGGGATCCGGCCGCTGGTCGCCGACATCACGGCGCAGGGCGCGCCGCAGGACGTCGTCCGCGCCGCCGTCGACACGTACGGTCGGCTCGACGTCCTCGTGAACAACGCCGGGATCGCCGGCGGCGGTCCGCTCGGCACCCTGGACCGCGAGGTGATCGGCCCGCTCGTCGAGACCAACCTCGTCGCGCCGGTGCTGCTCACGCAGGCCGCCGTGCCGGCGCTCGAGGCGTCCCGTGGCGTCGTGGTCAACGTGACCACGACGGTCGGACAGCGGGGCTGGCCCGGCAACTCCGTCTATCCGGCGACGAAGAGCGGCCTGGAGACGCTGACCCGTTGCTGGGCAGTGGAGCTCGCGCCGCGCGGGATCCGGGTCGTGGCGGTCGCGCCCGGTGCGATCGAGACGCCGATCGCCGACCACATGGGACTCTCCGAAGAGCAGCGCGAGGCGGTCCGGAAGTGGCAGCTGGCGCATGTCCCGCTGGGCCGGATCGGCCGGCCCGAGGAGGTGGCCTGGGCGATCACCGCGCTGGCGGCGCCGGACGCCGCGTATCTGACGGGCACGGTGCTGCCCGTGGACGGCGGGGCGCTGGTGTCGTGATACGACTGCGCGGGGAGGTGGGGTCCTTGCGCATCGGTGAACTGGCCCGGAGGACGGGGACGACGGCACGCGCGCTGCGCCACTACGAGCAGGCGGGACTGATCTCCTCGGTACGCGCGGCCAACGGGTACCGCGTGTACGAGGCGGACGCCGTCGTCCGCGTGGCCAACATCCGGTACCTGCTGGGAGCGGGCCTCACGCTGGACGACGTGTCCGCGTTCGCGAGCTGTCTCGACGGGGACGTGCCCGCGACGCGGCCCTCCGTCGGCGGACTGCGGATCGCCCGCGAGCGCCTCGCGGTGCTGGACGCGCGGATCGCCGCGCAGACGGAGGCCAGGGACCGGCTGGCCGCGGCCCTGGCCCGCTACCCGGAACCCTCGACGCCGGACGCCCAGGCCCCTCTGCATCCGGCCACACGCCGCTGACAAACCACCGGAGGCCGAGCGACCAGGAGGCGTACGCCTCGCGCCCGCGGAGCTGGGGCCGTCAGGAAGCATGCACCCCGCACCGGCAAAGGGCGGGGCCGTCAGGAGACGTGCGCCTCGTGCCGGCGGAGGCGGGGGCGCCGGCAGGCCTGCGCCTCGCACCGGCGGAGTCGCGGACCCGTCAGGAGGCCTGTGCCTCGTCCCGCAGTTCGGCCCGGCCCGTCTCGACCGCCTCCGCGAGGGTCAGTTCGCCGTCCGCGAGGGCCCGGCAGGTGGCCGCGTCCGTGCGCAGCCGCACCTCGGCGTCGGCCGCCGGCCCTTCCCCGTACGAGAGCTGCCCGCCGGCCTCGGCGCGTACGTGGAACTCGCCCTCGTCCAGCGTCACCTGGACGACCTTCGCGCCGAGCCCGGCCAGGGCGTCGAGGAGCGGGATCGCGAACCAGTGGGCGCGGACGGCGTCGGTCGGCCGGGGTTCGCCGAGGGCGGGCGCGCCCCACGCGGCGAGGGCGCGCAGGACCGGCAGCAGCTCGCGGCCGCGCTCGGTGAGCTCGTACACGTACGCGGAGACGGGCGGCGGCAGCCTGCGCCGGGTGACGAGTTCCGCGCCCTCCATGTCCTTGAGCCGGCCCGCGAGCATGTCGGTGCTGACGCCGGGGAGATCGGCGTGCAGATCGGTGTAGCGCCGTGGGCCCGCGAGGAGTTCACGGACGATCAGCAGGGTCCACCGGTCTCCTACGGCGTCGAGGGCGCGGGCTGCGGCGCAGTACTGGTCGTAGCTCCGGCGGCGTGGCTGGCGCGACGGTCGCGACTGAGATGACTGAGGTGGCATGCGACGCAGTCTAGACATGTTGTTGGACTTTCCAAGCTCGAACTTGGTAAAACCAAGCATCAACACTTCTGGGGAGGTCGGCGCATGGAGTTCCGGCAGTCGAGCAAGCTGAGCGAGGTCTGCTACGAGATCCGCGGCCCGGTCATCGAGCAGGCCAACGCCCTGGAGGAGGCGGGCCACAGCGTCCTGCGCCTCAACACCGGAAACCCGGCGCTCTTCGGCTTCGAGGCGCCCGAGGAGATCGTCCAGGACATGATCCGGATGCTCCCCAAGGCGCACGGCTACACCGACTCGCGCGGCATCCTCTCCGCCCGCCGCGCCGTCGCCCAGCGCTACCAGTCGATGGGACTGACGGGCGTGGACGTCGACGACGTCTACCTCGGCAACGGCGTCTCCGAGCTCATCTCCATGGCCACGCAGGCCCTCCTGGAGGACGGCGACGAGGTCCTCATCCCGGCCCCCGACTACCCGCTGTGGACGGCGGTCACGACCCTCGCGGGCGGCAGGCCCGTGCACTACCTGTGCGACGAGTCCGCCGACTGGTACCCGGACCTCGACGACATGGCCTCGAAGATCACCGACCGGACCCGGGCCGTCGTCATCATCAACCCGAACAACCCGACCGGCGCGGTGTACCCGAAGGAGATCCTGGAGGGCATCCTCGACCTCGCCCGCCGCCACGGCCTGATGGTCCTCGCCGACGAGATCTACGACCAGATCGTCTACGACGAGGCCGTCCACCACCCCGTCGCCACCCTCGCCCCCGACCTGGTCGTCCTCACCTTCGGCGGCCTGTCCAAGACCTACCGTGTGGCCGGCTTCCGCTCCGGCTGGCTGGTCGTCAGCGGCCCCAAGGAGCACGCCAGGAGCTATCTGGAGGGCCTGACCATGCTGGCCTCCATGCGGCTCTGCCCCAACGCCCCCGCCCAGTACGCCATCCAGGCCGCGCTCGGCGGCCGGCAGTCCATCCACGAGCTCACCGCCCCCGGCGGCCGGCTGCGCGAGCAGCGCGACCGGGCCTGGGAGAAGCTCAACGAGATCCCCGGCGTCACGTGCGTCAAGCCGAAGGGCGCGCTCTACGCCTTCCCGCGCCTCGACCCGGCCGTGCACCGGATCCACGACGACGAGAAGTTCGTGCTCGACCTGCTGCTGCGGGAGAAGATCCAGGTGGTGCAGGGCACCGGGTTCAACTGGCCGCGTCCGGACCACTTCCGCATCCTCACGCTGCCGTACGCCGACGACCTGGACGCCGCGATCAGCCGCATCGGGCGCTTCCTCGGCGGCTACCGGCAGTAGCGTTCCGCCTCGCCGCGCATCCGGCTCTCCTGCGATGATCTGACGGATCATCGCAGGAGAGACAGGAGAGAGGGGCCGATCCGCCATGGACGCCGCGCTGATAGCCGTCGCCGGAACCCTGCTGGGCGTGGTGGCCACCCACTGGTTCCAGGGCCGCGCCGCGCAACGCACGGCCTCGCTCGCCAGGACCGAGCAGCTGCGGCAGGAGCGGATCGCGACCTACAGCGCGTTCGCGGGAGCGGTCGTCGACTACCGGCAGAGCCAGAACGACCGCTGGTTCCGGGCCCATCTGGAACCCGGCACGGAGGAGGCCGAGCAATCGCGCTACGCCTCGTACCGGCAGCGCAGCGCCGCCCGGCAGGCCCTCTTCCGGGTCCAGCTGATCTGCGACGACGCGGAGACCCGGCGGATCGCCCAGGACGCCTTCGAGAAGACCCACTGCATGCACGAGGCGACGGACGACGAGGACCGCGTGCGGCGTTCGTACGAGGCGAGGGACGCCCTCGCGCTCTTCATCGAGACGGCCGCGCCGAGCGTGCGCTGAGCGGATGCGGGTGCGCGAGGAGTGCGCCGCGGTTGCGACGGGTCGCGCGGTGCGCGCGGGAAGTCTGCGGGTACGGACGCGCGGGTAGGACACCCGTGTGGATCTCGTCGCTCCCGTCGTGGTCGAACCGCTCAGGCGACGCCGCTGCTCGGAATGCCACCAGGGCCCGCTGGAGCGGATGATCGTCGAGTTCAACGCGCCCGTCTGCCTGGACTGCGCCGATCTCGGACACCTCGTCTTCCTGCGGCGCGGCGACACCGCCCTCACCCGCCGGGCCCGCGAGGGCAGTTCGCTGTGGGCGGTGGTGGTACGGCACAACCGGCGCCGCACCCGCTACGAGCGCCAGGGCCTGCTCGTCGAGGAGGCGGCGCTCGCCCGGGCTGAGGCCGCCTGCCTCGCGGATGCCGAGGCCCGGGCGCGCCGCCGGGCCAGGGACGCGGTGCGCCGCGCCGGGCGGGACGCGGAGATCACGGCCGCCCTGGAGGCGGAGATCCTGCGGCTGTTCCCGGGCTGCCCGGCCGAGCGGGCGGAGCGGATCGCCGCGCACGCCTCGGCCAAGGGCAGCGGACGGGTGGGGCGTACGGCGGCCGGCCGGGCCCTCGACCCGGGCGCCGTCACGGCCGCGGTGCGGGCCGCCGTACGCCACGTCGACACCGACTACGACGCGCTGCTGATGGCCGGGGTGCCCCGGCACCAGGCCCGCGCCCGGATCGCACCCACCGTCGAGACGGTGCTCCGGTCCTGGCGGACGGGATGAGGGACGGGCGGGGCGGGAGGGCTGAGGGGCACGGCGACGCGGCGCCCTGAACTCGGCCCCGGCCCGCCCTCGGCGGGCGGCGGTCCGGCGGCACGGCCCGGTGCGAGCACCGGCGCGCTTCGGTACGGGGGCGCCGGTGCGGGTGCTGGGCAGGTGTCGGTGCGGGCCGGCGCGGACCGGTGCGTCAGGCCTGGTCGGCCGCCGCGCGGCGGGCCCGGCGGTACAGGAGCGCTCCGCCGAGGAGCAGGGCGGCGCTCGCCGGGGCCGCGTAGCCCAGGGAGTCGGCGCCGGTGCTGGCGAGCTGGACCGAGTGGGACTGCGGCGCAGGGCCGGGGAGCTGCTCGGTGCTCGGGGCGGGCGGCAGGTTGCGCACCGGGGTCTGCGGGCGCGGGGTCGGGGTCTCGGGGTGCTCGCACTCCTCCTCGGGTCCCGACTCGTTCACCGAGGTGTTGCCGAAGGCGGGGTTGCCGATGCCGACCACGTTGACCGAGTTGCCGCTGACGTTGACCGGGAGGTCGACGGGCAGCTGGATGCCGTTGCCGGAGAGGACGCCCGGGGAGCCCTCGGCGTGGCTCTCGGCGCTCGCGCCGCCGCCGCTGTGGGCGCCGCCGTTGTGGGCGCCGCCGTGCCCGGAACCGCCGCCCCCGCGGCTGCCGTTGTCGGACGAGCCGGCCCGCGGAGTGCCGGGCAGGTCCTTGTGGGCCCGGCCGCCGGCGCGGTCCTCGGAGCCGTGACCCGAGGCCCCGGAGCGGTTGGCACAGCTGTTGCCCGCCGCGGGGTTGAGCAGACCGACGACGTTGACGGTGTTCCCGCAGACGTTCACGGGCGCGTGCACCGGCAGCTGAACCGCGTTGCCGGAGCCGACCCCCGGCGAACCGGCGGCGACGCCCTGCGCCGCGGAGTCCGCGTGGGCGGCGCCCGCCGACAGCGCGAGCGCGCCGCCGGTGACCAACAGTGTGGCCAGACCACTTCGGCCAATCTGCCTCATGGTTTCCTGCCTTCCGGATGTCTTCACGGGCCCTCGCCCGTACCCGAAATAACGCCGTCCGCGAGGTGGCCGGATCCGACCGTCCGCGTGTTTCACTCCTTCGAGGGAGCGCGCGACGGCCGATCATGGCCCGACGTCGGGCGTTCTCGGTGCGTTACGGTGACGCGGGAGGGGGGCGAGGTGACCGTGAGGCAGGAGCGACTGCGCGTGCCGGTGGGGCAGGACGCGGCGCGCTGGCGGACGCGCGGCACCAGGCGCACGGTGCTGTTCGTCGTCCACAACGTCACCTCCGCGACCCGGCTGCTCGACGTACAACCCCTCTTCGACGACGCCCTGGACGTGCAGACTCTCGCGACCTGCACCGGCTCGTCCCCGTTCCTGGCGGGCGTCGACGAACTGCTCCGCGCGGCCGGGCTGCCGGTGATTCCCTGGGAGCAGGCGAAGGAACTGGCCGCGGACGGCGGCGTGGACCTCGCGATCAGCGCGAGCTACGGAGGCGAACTCCAGGCCCTCCAGGGGAAGTTGGCCATCCTCTCACACGGTGCCGGATACAATAAGAGGCTGGCGACACCGGACACCGGACACCGGACACCGGACTCGGGGCGCGGGAGCCGGGCGCCCGGAACGCCGAGCACACCACCGCTCCCCCAACGGGCTCCGGGCAGGCACCCGTGTTCGGCATCGATCCGGAGTGGCTGCTGCACCAGGGCAAGCCGCTCGCGACCGCGACCGTACTCTCCCATCCCGAGCAGCTCGACCGGCTGCGCCGCGCCTGCCCCGAGGCCGCCGCCACCGCCGTCCTCGCCGGTGATCCCTGCTTCGACCGGATGCTCGCCGCGCGCCGCCGGCGGCCGGCGCTGCGGCGCGCGCTCGGGGCGGGCGACGGCCGCCGGCTCGTCGTCCTGAACTCCACCTGGGGCCGCTCCTCCCTCCTCGGCTCGGAGGGATTCCCTTCTCTTCTGCGCGAGTTGACCGAGACGCTGCCGGTCGACGAGTACCGGCTGTGCGCGGTGCTCCACCCCAACATCTGGTACGGCCACGGCCCCGGCCAGGTGCGCGCGTGGCTGCGCCGGGCCGCCGAGTCCGGCCTCACCCTGATCGACCCGCTCGGGCCCTGGCGGCAGACCGTCGCGGCGGCCGACTGCGTCATCGGCGACCACGGCTCGGTCACCTACTACGCCGCCGCACTCGGACTGCCCGTCCTGCTCGGCGCCTTCGCCCCGCAGGACCTCGACCCCGCCTCGCCCGTCGCCGCACTCGGCCGGAGCGCACCCCGGCTGCGGCCGGGAACCCCGCTGCGGACACAGCTCGACGCGGTGATCGACGGCCATGCGCCGGGGCGGTACGACGGGTTCGCGGCGCTCGCCAGCTCGGACCCCGGCGCGTCGGCGGGACTGCTGCGGACGCTGTTCCACGGCCTGCTCGGGCTCCCCGAACCCGTACGCCCGGCCCGGCTGCGGCCCCTGCACCCGGAGGAGACCGGGCCACCCGACGTCACCGTGCCCGTCCGGGTGCTCACCACGATCGCGTACGACGGCCCCGGCGGCCCGCCCGAGGTCACCGTCACCCGCTACGCCGACCCGGCCGCCGAGCCGGACGGGCCCGAGGCGGCGGACGCGCACACGGCGGTGGACGTGCGGACCGCCGACGAGAGCCGGCTCTCCCTCGCGGACCTCGTCCTGGACACGAACGGCGGCGGCGCCCCGGCGGGCCCGCGCGCGGCGGAGCTGCTCGCCGAGCACCCGTACGCCGCCCTCGCCGCCGTGCGCACCGGCCCCGGACGCTGTCTGGTGCTCGACCGGGAGGGCACGGCCCTCGAACTGGCCACGCTCCCCCGCCCCGACGGATTCGCCGACCCGTGCGACCCCTTCGCCCACGCCTCGGCCGCCTACGCCTGGCGGGCGAGCGGCCGACCGCTCGGCGCGCTCGCCACCGCGGGCGCCCTCGTCGTGACGACGGGCCCGATACGCCACCGCGTGACGGTCCACGAGGTGCCGTACGGGCTCTAGGAGCCGACGGACCTAGGAGCCGAGCGCGTCCCGTTCGGCGCGCAGGGCCGCCGCGCGGGGCGCGCCGAGGCGTTCGTAACGCTCGATCGCCTCGGTCAGGAAGCGCCGGCGTTCCTCCGGCGCGGCCGCGGCACGGGCGCGCAGCTCCGCGATCTCCGAGTCCTGGACCGGGGCCTGTTCCCGGGCCATCCGCTCGGCGGCCTCCGCGAGGATCGCGGCGGCACGCCCGCGGTCCCCCGCGGCGAGCGCGTCCTGACCGAGGCTGGTCAGGACCCGGGCCTGGTTGTACGTGTCGGGGACGGGCAGCTCGGCCAGGAGCCGTGCGGCCCGCTCCAGAGTGGCGGCGGCCTCCTCGTGGCGGCCCTGGCCGGAGAGGGCGCGGCCCAGGTGGTGTTCCAGGAGGGCGCGGGCGCGCGGGTCCTCGGTGAGCTCACGGGCGGCGCGGAAGCACTCGGCTGCCTCCTCGTGGCGGGCCTGGGCGAGCCGTACCAGGCCCAGGGACTCGACCGCCGTGGCCTCGCCCCGGCGGTGTCCGCAGCGCCGGTCGGCCTCGGCCGCGGAGACGAAGGCCTCCTCGGCCTCGCTGTGGCTGCCGAGGCCGAGCAGCGCGAAGCCGAGCTGGGCGTGCATCCGGCCCTCGGCCTCGGGGACGTCGGGGCAGCGGGCGGCGGCGCGGACGCCGAGCCGGTGGGTGGTGAGCCAGTCCTGATGGAAGCCCTGCCGCAGGAAGAGGCTCCACAACGCCTCGCACAACTGCCAGGTGAGGTCGTCGAGTCCGTATTCGTCGGCGGTCCGCACCGCCTCGACGAGGTTCTCGCGCTCGGCGAGCTGCCACGCCGCCGCGGCACGTCGCCGGTCCTCGTCGGAACCGGTGGCCTCGGCGGAACCGGTGGCCTCGGCGGAACCGGTGGCAGGGGCGGGCTCGGTGGCCCGGTCCGGTCCGGTGGCCTCGGCGGATCCGGTGGCGGGGTTGCGGGCCGGTCGGTCGTAGGCGGGGCCGAGGTGCCAGCGGCCCGGCATGACGGTCGCGTCCGCGGCGACGGCGGCGGCCAGGTGGTGGCGCAGCAGCCGTCCCACGGCGGCGGCCGAGCGGGCGTGGCCGTCGACGCGGAGGGCGCGGCGCTCCGCGTGGGCGCGCAGCAGGTCGTGCTGGCGATAGCGGCCGGGAGCGTGCTCCTCGACGAGATGGACGGCGGCGAGTTCGTCGAGCAGTGTGGCGGCCTCCGGCTCGGACACCTGGACGAGCGCGGCGGCCGCCGGGGCGGTGAGTCCGGGCCAGGGGCGCAGTCCGGCAAGCCGGTAGAGGCGGGCGGCGTCGGGGCCGAGGTCGCCGTAGGAGGTGTCGGCCGCCGCGGTGACGGGATCGCGCTGCGGATCGCCGGGCTCGCCCGGTCCGCCGTGGTCGTCCGGGCCGGGTGCCGCAGCCGATGCCATGTCGCGCTCCAACTGACGCCAGGTGAGATGGGTCCGTACGGCGAGGCGTTCGCCGGCCACGCAGAGGGCGAGCGGGAGGCCGCCGCAACGGCGGGCGACGGCTTCCGCGCCGTCGGCGGACCGCGGGTCGTCGCGGCCGGACAGGCGGGTGAGGAGAAGGGCCGCGTCGGCGGGTCCGAGCGGCGGGAGCGCGATGCGATGGGCGCCGACCTCGCGCGTCAGACCGTCGAGCCTGCGGCGGCTCGTGACCAGCGTGAGCGAGCCGGGACCGGTCGGGAGCAGCGGGAGCACCTGAGCGGCGGAGTGGGCGTTGTCGAGGACGGTGAGCAGGCGGCGGTCGGCGGTGAGGGTGCGGAACCAGTCGGTCTGCTCCTGCTCGTCCGCCGGCAGGTACGGGGGCGCGACGCCGAGGGCCCGCAGGAAGCGGACGAGGACGGTGGAAGGGGTGACCGCCGTGGCGGTGGCGTCGCCGCGGAGGTCCGCGTGGAGCTGGCCGCCGTCGTAGCGGTCGCGGAGGCGGGCGGCGAAGTGCAGGGCGGTCGCGGACTTGCCGATGCCGCCGGTTCCGGTGAGGACGACGACGCGGGGCGCCGGGTCGTCGTCCACGCCGTCGAGCAGGGCCAGCAGACGATCGAGTTCGTCGTGCCGGTCGGTGAAGTGGCGGGCCGGGGCCGGGAGTAACCGGGGCGGCGGACTGCCGGGGAGGATCGCCGGGACGACGGCCTGCTCGACGGTCAGGGCGTCGATGTGCTGGGCCTGGACGACGGTGCCGTGGACGGCGCCGGTGACCTCGTTGCGCACCGAGGGGTTCACGGGCGCGATCCACCGGGGCCGCCGGGGCCGCCCTGGCCGTACACGCCGCCGACGGTGCCGGCCTGCACGGAGATGCTGTGGAAGACCCCGCCGTTGATGGTGTTGTTGATCACCGTGGCGGGCTGCGTCACCGGGCCCAGCTCGTCGAGAATCGACCGGAGTTCGGCGGCCGCCTCGCGGTCGGCGAGCAGGCTCCGGCGCATCCGGGCGCGCCACTCGGTGCGTGCCTCGGACCGGGCCTCCTCCGCCGTCTGCTCGTCACCGCTGCCCGTGGCGCGGAGCAGGTCTTCGCGGGCGGACTCCAGCTCGGCGGCGACCGCCTCCTCGTCGCCGCCCGAGCGCGCGGCGAAGAACGCGGCGACCCTGGTGCGGGCACGCTCCCAGCCGTCGCCGACCATCTGCTGGACGAGGGCGGTCGCCCCCGCCGTCGCCAGTGCCACCAACTCGGCTTCCACGAGGCCCCCTTCGAAGCGTGTACGTCGTCACCAGCCTATCGGTCACCTTCCGAGCAGGTCGGTGATCACGCCGACCGGGTCGGCGTCGGGGGTGCCGCGCGGCCACCAGTCCTCACGGTCGGCGTCCGACTCGTACCCGTACCAGAGTCCGTCGCGGCCGAAGCGCAGCTGGAGGGAGCGGGTGGACAGCCGGTTGCGCCAGGGGCGGAAGGCCGGCAGGTCGGCGGCGAGCAGGGCGGGTCTCGCCCGGTCGAAGGGCCCGGCGGGCGGGTCCCAGGCCTCCTCCAGGACGGCGAGTCCGGCGGGCCCGCCCTGCCGCCAGGCGGCGACGGCGCGGGACAGGTCCGTGGGCGTGCGGTCGAGGGCGTAGGCGAGGTCGCGGTAGAGGGCGCGGGTCGAGGCGGTGAGGCCGGAACCGGGGTGCGCGGCGGCCAGCCGTACCGCGTCCTGCCAGGGGGTGAGGGCGGCGACGGGGTCGTGTCCGGTGGTGAGGAAGGTGTGGGCGCGCGCGGCGGCCTCTCCGGCGAGCAGGTCGAGCGCGAGCGGGTCGGGGGCGTCGGGGTCGGCGGGGAACACGGCGGGCCGGCCGGGCCGGACGGGCGCGGGCAGTGGCGGGGGCAGCGGCGGCAGGGTGTGGCCGGTGGTCGGGGCGAGCACGGTGCGCGCCGGGACGGTGGGGAGGGCCGGGACGGCCGCCGCGGCGAGGGCGCTCTCGGCGGCGGAGCGCGCCGCGTTGCGCCGGGTGAGCTCGGCCAGCAGCTCCTGTTCACCCCGGCCGCGCATGAGGAAGAGGACGAACGGATCCTCGTCGAGGAGGCGGGCGGACTGGTAGCACAGGGCGGCGGCGTGCTTGCAGGGATACCCGTCGTCGGGGCAGGTGCAGTCGGGAACGAGGTCTCCCGGGGCGGGCAGGAGTCCGGTGACGGCCTCCAGGGCGTGCGGGACGTCCTTGTCCAGGAGCGCGGCGATGTGCTCGGGGCGTGCGGTGGCCTCGTCGAGGAAGCGCTCCCAGTCCTCGTCGGCGAGGGTCCGCAGCCGGATCTCCGCGCGGTACGGCCTTGGCCGGCTGCCGTGCACGTAGGCGACGACGCGGCCGGGGGTGACGGTGATCGCGTCGACGTGGCCGCGCTGGGCGTAGGCCCTGCCCCGGGCGAGGCGGGCCGGGTCGAGAGCGGTGTCCTCCAGGGCGTCCACCCACGCGTTGCCCCACCAGCTGGCGGCGAACTGTCCGTCGGGGGCCTCGTGCGGGGCGAGCTGGGGGAAACTCCTGCGCCGGTCGTCGTGGCGGGCCTGGGCGCCTCGGGTCCCGCCCGCGCGGAGACGGGAGGGCCGGGGGCGACCGGGAATGCGGGGACCGTCGGCGGGGCGGGAGGCGTCGGGGCTCATGCGGGCCTCCTCAGGGACACCAGATCGGCCAGCTCGCGGTCGGTGAGCTCGGTGAGGGCGGCCTCGCCGGTGCCGAGAACAGCGTCGGCGAGGGCCCGCTTGGCGCGCAGCATCTCGGCGATCCGGTCCTCGACGGTGCCCTCGGCGATGAGCCGGTGGACCTGGACCGGCTGGGTCTGGCCGATCCGGTAGGCGCGGTCGGTGGCCTGCTCCTCGACGGCGGGGTTCCACCAGCGGTCGTAGTGCACGACATGGCCGGCCCGCGTCAGGTTGAGGCCGGTGCCGGCGGCCTTCAGGGAGAGCAGGAAGACGGGGATCTCGCCGGCCTGGAAGCGGTCGACCATCCGCTCGCGTTCGGCGACGGGCGTGCCGCCGTGCAGGAGCTGGGTGGCGATGCCCCGGCCGGCCAGGTGGTCGGCGAGCAGCCGCGCCATCGACACGTACTGCGTGAAGACGAGGACGGAGCCGTCCTCGGAGAGGATCGTGTCGAGGAGCTCGTCGAGCAGGGCGAGCTTGCCCGAGCGGCCGGCCAGCCGCACGCCGCGGGCCGTGGCGCGTGCGGCGGAGCCCGGCGCGGGCCGCTCCTTGAGGAAGAGCGCGGGGTGGTCGCAGATCTGCTTGAGGGCGGTCAGCAGCTTCATGACGAGACCACGCCGGGCGATGCCTTCGGCGCCCTCGATGTGCGCCATCGTCTCGCGCACCACCGCCTCGTAGAGCGAGGCCTGTTCGCGGGTGAGGGCCACAGGGTGGTCGGACTCGGTCTTGGGCGGCAGCTCGGGGACGATGCCGGGGTCGGACTTGCGGCGGCGCAGCAGGAACGGCCGGACGAGCCGGGCCAGGCGCTCGACCGCCTCCTGGTTCTCGATCTCCTCGCCGTTCTCCACGGCACGGGCGTGCCGCGAGCGGAAGGCCTTCAACGGGCCGAGGAGACCGGGCGTGGTCCAGTCGAGGAGCGCCCACAGCTCGGAGAGGTTGTTCTCCACGGGCGTGCCGGTGAGCGCGACCCGGGCGGGGGCGGGCACGGTGCGCAGGGCCTTGGCGGTCGCCGAGAAGGGGTTCTTGACGTGCTGGGCCTCGTCGGCGACGACCATGCCCCATTCCTGCTCGGCGAGCCGGGGCGCGCTGGTGCGCAGGGTGCCGTAGGTGGTGAGGACGAATCCGCCGTCGAGTCCTTCGAGGGTGCGGTCGGCGCCGTGGAAGCGGCGGACGGGAACGCCGGGGGCGAAGCGCTCGATCTCGCGCTGCCAGTTGCCGAGGAGCGAGGCCGGGCAGACCACCAGGGTCGGTGCGGGGCGGGCGCGGCGCAGATGGAGGGCGATGAGGGTGACGGTCTTCCCGAGGCCCATGTCGTCGGCGAGGCAGCCGCCGAGGCCGAGGGAGGTCATGAGGTCGAGCCAGGCGAGCCCGCGCAGCTGGTAGTCGCGGAGGGTGGCGTCGAGGCCGGGCGGCTGGGGCACGTCCTCGGGGCCGGCGAGCAGCCGGTCCCGGAGGGCGGCCAGGGCGCCCACGGGGACGGCGGGAACGGTCTCGCCGTCGACGTCGGCGGTGCCGGTGAGGGCGACGGCGAGCGCGTCGACCGGTTCGAGCAGGCCGAGCTCGCGCTTGCGGGCCTTGCGGACGAGATCCGGGTCGACGACGACCCACTGGTCGCGCAGCCGGACCACGGGCCGGTGGGCCTCGGCGAGGGCGTCCATCTCGCGGGCGGTGAGCGGGGCGCCGTCGAGGGCGAGCTGCCAGTTGAACCGCAGCAGCTCCGTGCTGTCGAAGAAGGCGGTGCCGTCGGTGGCCGAGCCGGGAGCGGCCCGGTCGGACCGGACGACGGCGGACGCGGTGAGGGAACGCGCGAGGTCACGGGGCCAGTGGACGGCGACGCCGGCGTCGGAGAGCCGGGCGGCGGCCGGGCCGAGCAGCTCGTACAGCTCGTCCTCGGTCAGGGGCAGGACGTCGGGCACTCCCCGCTCGAGCAGGCGGGCGAGGGGAGGCCAGACGCGTGCGGCCCGGCGGAGGGCGAGAACGGCGTCGATCCGGGCGCGCGGGCCGAAGTGCTCGTCGCCGTCACCGGCCCAGAGGGCGGCGGCGTCGATGACGAGCGTGGGGTCGGCGAGGCTGTGGACCTGGAGGAGGGCCGCCGCGGCCTGCTGCGCCTCGCCCCTCCCGGCGGCGTCCGCTTCCGCGGACACGTCGAAGAGCTCGAACGGGGACAGGTCGAGCCGGAGCGAGATCCGGACACCGGCGTCCATGCCGGCGGCGGCCTCCGCGGCCCAGGCACGCGCGCGTGGCAGCCGACTGGCCTCGCGCGCGGCGAACGGCGCTCCGGCCGCGTGGGGCGCGGCCGGGGTGCGCGGCAGGACATCGGCGACGGCGTCGAGGAAGGCACGGACCAGCGCCTCGGGCTCGGGCAGCCGGAGCGGTCCGGGCCCGGCCACGGGCGTCGCGTGCGCCTCGTAGGGCATGGCGGCGGCGACGGCCCGCAGATGGGCGATGTCGTCGGCGTCGAGCGGCCCGGCCCGCCAGGCGTCGTGGTCGTCGGCGGTGAGGCCGGGCAGCAGCCGGCCGCGGGCGACGAGGTGCAGGGCGTGGAGGGCGGCGGCACCCCAGCAGGCGGTCGCGGGGTGTGCTTCGGGGTGGTGGCGGGCGGCGACGAGGTGGGGCAGGGCGTCGGCGACGGGCAGCAGCACGGCGGGTACGGTCCGGGCTCGTGTTCCGGCGCCGTGTCGCCGCACCACGGTGAGCTCGCCGCGCTCGGCGGTGGCGGGCAGGTCCGTCCCGCCGTCCGCACCGGTACGGGCGGCGGGCAGGATGCCGCCGTCGGGCGCCCAGAAGGCGACGCGGCCGTCCCTGGGCAGGGCCGCGGGGAGGAAGACGGCGGCGGCGCCGGGGAAGACGCGGGGTGCCGCGGCGGGGGTCGCTGCCGGTGTCACCGCACGGCTCACCGCTGGTGTCACTGCACGGCTCATCGCTGGGGTCACTGCACGGCTCATCGCTGGGGTCACTGCACGGCTCATCGCTGGGGTCACTGCACGGCTCATCGCTGGGGTCACGGCGCTGCTCACCTCCCGGTCCGCGACGGATTCCGACTGGACTTCCGACCTTACGGGTGAGGTCTGACAACGGCCTCACCCGGCGCTTCCCCCGGGCGGCCCAACAGAACATGACACCCGGTCCGGGAGGCGGCAGGGTGGCGGGGAACAGGCTTCGGCCGTCTCCCGACAGACGAGGATCCCGCCATGTCCCTTCACCGGCGTCTCACCATCGCCACCGGGGCCGCCCTGCTCTCGCTCGCGGTCGCGGGCTGCTCGGGCCTCGGCCGCAGCGCGGTGGGCACGATCTCTTACGAGACCGGGCGCGAGGTCGGTGTGATGGTGACCAGCCCCTCCGTGAAGGGCTGCCACCGACTGGCACCGGCGGGCGCGACGAAGGTCGAGAACTCGACGCTGGTCGACATCGTGCTCTACCGGACGAGGGACTGCCGCGGCAAGGAGCCCGTCTACCTGCCGAGCAACAGCGGGAACGAGATCACGCCGGGCACCCTGCCCTGGCGCAGCTACACCGTCGTCCACTGATCCCGGCGGGCGTCAGTCGCCGTTCCCGGCGGGCCGGGCCAGGACCCATGTGCCGTCGTCGGTCAGATAACGGTCGACGACGAGTCCGGCCTGCCCGAGGTGGCCTTCGAAGGCCTCGGGCGAGAGCTTCCGGGACAGGAAGGTCTGGGTCCAGCGCACGTCGGGGAAGACGTACTCGCACAGCACCCGGTCGACGCCGTCGCCGACCGGCTCCGACGACACGATCCGCACGGTGTAGCCGGCCGGATCGCGCCTCTCCCGCGGCACGTCGTCGTGGTAGTCCGCGCCCTCGCGCTGGATGAGGACGCGGCCGTCGTCCTTCACATGGCGGCGGCAGGTCTCCAGGAGGCCCTGCCGGGTGCGGTGGTCGGCGGTGTGGACGAGGAACGAGCCGAGCACGACCGCGTCGAAGCGGCGGGGCAGCCGCAGGTCCTCGATGGGGCTGAGCACGGTCTCGACGCCGGGGGCGCGCTCGCGGACCACGTCCAGCATCTCCGCGGACTCGTCCACGGCCGTCACCGCGAAGCCGCGTTCGGCGAGCGGCGCGGTGACCCGGCCCGCGCCGCTGCCGAGTTCGAGGAGCGAGGCGCCGGCCGGCAGCGCCGCCTCGATGACCTGGGGTTCCGTGCCGACGGACAGCCGCCGGTAGAGATCGACGGCGCAGCCGTCCGGGGTGATCGGCCCGGGGCCGGTCCCTCCGTGTCCGTCGCGCTTCCGGTGGGTGTTCCGCGGTTCGCTCATGCCCTCACGTCCTCTCGGCTCGGTGGTCGACGTGCTTTCGGATCGCGCTCGACGGGTGGATGCTGGAAGTGCCCGAGGGGACACCTCACCCGGGAGATGCGACGTCATGCGTACGGGGAGTGAACCGGTGACCGCGCGCAGTGCGCTGCGGCTGCGGTTCTGGCTGAGTCTGTGGGGCGTGCTGTGGGCGGCCTTCGGAACGGTGATGTTCTCACTGGTCGAACGGCCCGGCTGGGCGGCCGCGTGCGCGGTGCTCTTCGTGGTGGCGGCCGTCGACCTGACGCTGGTCACGCGCCACATCCGGCAGGGCCCGCACTGGCAGCCGGGGCGGGACATCCCGCCGTACGAGTCCGATCACGGCGGCCGGGGACGCTGGGGCCGCACGGGCCAGGCCGACCACGAACCGCCGAAGAGACCCTAGGGAGGGTCCCGTCGATCAGGCCGGCATGCTCGGCGGGACACCCCCTAAGGGCGGTCAGGCGAGTCCGCCGCGGCCCCGCCGGAGGGGCCACGGCCGTCCACGGGGGCGAAACGGGCCGCTTCCAGGTACTCCGGCTTGGGGTCCAGGGCGGCGGCGAGGCGGAAGTGGCGCATCGCCTGGTCGGGGCGGCCGGAGCGCTCGAAGGTGCGGGCGAGCGCGAAGTGCGCGAACGCGTTGTCCGGCTCTCTCTCCAGGACCAGGCCGAACTCCAGCTCGGCCGAGCGCAGTTGGGCGGCGGCGAAGAAGGCGCGGGCACGCAGCAGCCGCGCGGCGGTGTTCTCGGGGTGGGCGGCGATCACCGAGTCCAGGAGCTTGACGGCGCCTCTCGGGTCCCGCGCGGCCAGCAGCTGCTCGGCGGCGCGGAAGTCGATGACATGGGTGTCCGGGTTGCTCTCGGCCACGGTGGATTCCTTCCCCTCGCTCCGGCGGTTCAACAGCGGGCACGGTGGCCGTATTCCGTCGGGGCCCGTGATGGCGGGCCCTCGCGAGGGTCATCTCTACCCCGTCCGGCGGGGCATGTGCGCCGAAACTCAGGAGGCGCCCGCGGCGCGCTGCCGGAGCTCCTCCCAGACCTTGCGGACCTGCGGCTCGAGTGCCTCCAGAGGGCCGTCGTTGTCGATGACCAGGTCGGCGACGGCCCGCCGCTGGGCTCGGGTGGCCTGGGCGGACATGCGGGCGCGGGCCTCCGGCTCGGTCATCCCGCGGAACCGTACGAGCCGGTCGAGCTGGGTCTCGGGCGAGGCGTCCACGACGACGACCACGTCGTAAAGGGGGGCGAGGCCGTTCTCGGTGAGCAGGGGCACGTCGTGGACGACGACGTCGCCGGGGCCCGCGAGGCTCTCGAGCTCGGCGGAGCGGGCGCCGACGAGCGGGTGGACGATCGCGTTGAGGGCGGCGAGCCGCTCGGGGTCGTTGAAGACGATCGCGCCGAGCGCGGGCCGGTCGAGGGTGCCCTCGGGCGTGAGGATGCCCTCCCCGAACTCCGCGACGACGGCCGCGAGCCCGGGGGTGCCGGGCTCCACGACCTCGCGGGCGATCCGGTCGGCGTCGATCAGGACGGCCCCGTACGACACGAACAGCCGGGACACTTCGCTCTTGCCGGCGCCGATACCGCCGGTCAGACCCACCTTCAGCATGAGCGGCAGCTTAGATCCCGCCGGAGGGCGGCTAGGCGTCGCCCTCCCGTTCGGCGAGGAAGCGCTCGAACTCCCGGCCCAGCTCGTCAGCGGAGGGCAGGTCGACCGGCTCGGCGACCAGACTGCCGCGGCTCTCGGCACCCGCCATCGCGTCGTACTGGTGCTCAAGGCCCTGGACGAGCGCGATCAGCTCCTCGTCGCCCTCGCCGATCTGGCGGTCGATCTCGGTCTGGGTCCGCCGGGCCTCGGTGCGCAGGGCGTGGGCGACGCCGGGCAGGACCAGGCCGGTGGCAGCGGTGACCGCCTCGAGGGCGGTGAGTGCGGCGTCCGGGTACGGGGAGCGGGCCACGTAGTGCGGGACGTGGGCGGCGACGCCGAGGGTGTCGTGTCCGGCCTCGGTGAGGCGGAACTCGATGAGGGACTCGGCGCTGCCGGGCACCTGGGCCTCGTCGAAGGGGCTGCGGTGGCCGGGCATGAGGTCCGTGCGGTTCCCGTGCGGGGTGAGGCCGACGGGTCGGGTGTGCGGGACGCCCATGGGGATGCCGTGGAAGTTGACCGCGAGCCTGACGCCCAGGCGCTCGACGATCTGGCGCACGGCGGCGGCGAAGCGCTCCCACTCGACGTCCGGCTCGGGTCCGGTCAGCACCAGGAAGGGGGCTCCGGTGGCGTCCTGGACGATGCGCACCTCGATCGCCGGCGTCTCGTACGCGGTCCAGCGGTCGCGGCGGAAGGTCAGGAGGGGACGGCGGGCGCGGTAGTCCACCAGCCGGTCGTGGTCGAAGCGGGCCACCACCTGGTGGGGCAGGGTGTCGAGCAGGCGGGTGACGATCTGCTCGCCGGTCTCACCGGCGTCGATGTAGCCGTCGAAGTGGTAGAGCATGACCAGTCCGGCCGACTCCTGCGCCAGGGCCATGTCGACCACGGCCAGACCCTTCTGGTCCCATTCGTACAAATCCTGGGGATCAAGCACGATTTCCGCTCCTCCTCGCGTTCTCCCTGGACAACACCGGCCGCTGCACGGCCATTCCCGGGTCGGCGGCGAATGGCGGTGAAAGGCCGAAGCGCGGAAGGAGGGGGCGGAAAACGAACCGAGGCCCGCCTCCCCGAAGGGAGGCGGGCCTCGACGCTAGCTACTGGAGCTCAGCGGAGAGCCGGATTCAGCTCTGGCCGCCGGCCAGCTTCTCGCGCAGGGCGGCGAGGGCCTCGTCCGACGCCAGGGCGCCGGAGTTGTCGTCCGACTCCGAGGAGTAGGAGCCACCGGTCGGCGCGGCGGCCGGAGCGGCGGCGCCACCCTCGGCAGCGGCGGCCTCGTCGGCCTCGCGGGACTTGATGACCTGGGCCTGGTGCTGCTCGAAGCGCTGCTGCGCCTCGGCGTACTGGGTCTCCCACGCCTCGCGCTGGGCCTCGTAGCCCGGCAGCCAGTCGTTGGTCTCGGGGTCGAAGCCCTCGGGGTAGATGTAGTTGCCCTGGTCGTCGTAGGACGCGGCCATGCCGTACAGGGTCGGGTCGAACTCGACCGAGGCCGGGTCGGCACCGAAGGACTCGTTGGCCTGCTTCAGCGAGAGGCTGATGCGACGGCGCTCGAGGTCGATGTCGATGACCTTGACGAAGATCTCGTCGTTGACCTGGACGACCTGCTCCGGGATCTCCACGTGGCGCTCGGCCAGCTCGGAGATGTGGACCAGACCCTCGATGCCCTCGTCCACGCGGACGAACGCACCGAACGGAACCAGCTTGGTGACCTTACCCGGGACGACCTGGCCGATCTGGTGGGTACGGGCGAACTGCTGCCACGGGTCCTCCTGGGTCGCCTTCAGCGACAGGGAGACGCGCTCGCGGTCCATGTCCACGTCGAGAACCTCGACGGTGACCTCCTGGCCGACCTCGACGACCTCGGACGGGTGGTCGATGTGCTTCCAGGACAGCTCGGAGACGTGCACGAGACCGTCGACGCCACCCAGGTCCACGAAGGCACCGAAGTTGACGATCGAGGACACGACGCCGGAGCGGACCTGACCCTTCTGGAGGGTCGTGAGGAAGGTCTGGCGGACCTCGGACTGGGTCTGCTCGAGCCAGGCGCGGCGGGACAGGACCACGTTGTTGCGGTTCTTGTCCAGCTCGATGATCTTCGCCTCGAGCTCCTTGCCCACGTAGGGCTGGAGGTCGCGGACGCGACGCATCTCGACCAGGGAGGCCGGGAGGAAGCCGCGGAGGCCGATGTCGAGGATGAGACCACCCTTGACGACCTCGATGACGGTACCGGTGACGATGCCGTCCTCTTCCTTGATCTTCTCGATGGTGCCCCAGGCACGCTCGTACTGGGCGCGCTTCTTCGAGAGGATCAGGCGGCCTTCCTTGTCCTCCTTCTGGAGAACCAGGGCCTCGATCTCGTCGCCGACCTTGACGACCTCGTTCGGGTCGACGTCGTGCTTGATCGAGAGCTCGCGGCTCGGGATGACACCTTCGGTCTTGTAACCGATGTCGAGCAGGACCTCGTCCCGGTCGACCTTCACGATGACGCCGTCGACGATGTCGCCGTCGTTGAAGTACTTGATCGTCTCGTCGATCGCGGCGAGGAAGGCTTCCTCGTTACCGATGTCGTTGACCGCAACCTGCGGGGTGGTGGCGGTGGTCTCGGTGCTGCTCGTCATGTGGGAAAGGGCTCCGGTACGGACATGAAGTCGTAGGTACTGCTACGCCGAGAGCCCGTATCGCAGCTGAAGAAGCCGGACAGCAAAGGAAGCACCAGGCCCGGTGAAGGGCGGCGCCTCGAGAACCGAGGGGACATACAACAGATGCGAGCGCGGCCTGCTCCGTCTGAGGCGCGCAGGCCCGCAGCGCAACCTTTAGCATACGGGGGCGGCCGGACAGGGTCAATGCGCGAAGCGCACACCCGGGGCGGATCGCCGCATACCCGGCACAACTCATGTCGGCCCAGGCCATCCTGGCCACGGGCGAGCCTCGACGCGCACCCGCTCGCGGCTCTGAGCGCAAACTACATCGACGGGCGAGATGAACCAAGAGTACGGACAGGAAGACGGTCCCGGCGGGCTCGAGGACGAGGCGGAGGCGACCCGGCGTGACGCCGGGGACGCGGAGAGCAGCCGGGCGAGCCGGAGCTGGTGGGACCGCAACGCCGACGAGTACCAGAGCGAGCACGGCACGTTCCTCGGGGACGACCGGTTCGTGTGGGGTCCGGAGGGTCTGGACGAGGCGGAGGCGGGGCTGCTCGGCCCGGCCGGCTCGCTGAAGGGCCTCTCCGTGCTGGAGATCGGCGCGGGCGCGGCGCAGTGCTCGCGCTGGCTGGCCGCCCAGGGCGCCCGGCCGGTGGCGCTGGACCTCTCGCACCGCCAGTTGCAGCACGCGCTGCGGATCGGCGGCGAGGTGCCGCTGGTCGAGGCGGACGCGGGGGCGCTGCCGTTCCGCGACGGCAGCTTCGACCTGGCCTGCTCGGCGTACGGCGCGGTGCCGTTCGTGGCGGATCCGGTACGGGTCTTCCGCGAGGTGCGCCGGGTGCTGCGGCCGGGCGGGCGGTGGGTCTTCTCGGTGACCCACCCGATCCGCTGGGCCTTCCCGGACGAGCCGGGGCCCGAGGGGCTGTCGGTCGCCGCCTCCTACTTCGACCGGACGCCGTACGTGGAGCAGGACGAGCAGGGACGCGCGGTCTACGTCGAGCACCACCGGACCATCGGGGACCGGGTGCGGGACGTGGTGGCCGGCGGTTTCCGGCTGCTGGACCTGGTGGAGCCGGAGTGGCCGGCCTGGAACAGCCAGGAATGGGGCGGCTGGTCCCCGCTGCGCGGCAACCTGATCCCGGGCACGGCGATCTTCGTGTGCGAGCGCGCGGACGACTGAGTCCGGCGGAGGGCCGGGGCACGACCGGCCGGCGCACCACCATTAGTCATATGAATCGGTGGTGCCTGTGGACAACCGGACGCAGCCGGTCGGCCCGTCGTACGAGACTTGCCACGTGATCCGAAACGACGCACTCGACCTGCTTCCCGTCCGCCATGCCGTCCCCGAGCTGCTGACCGCGCTCGAGGAGCGCGGCACGGCCGTGCTGCACTCCCCGCCCGGGACCGGCAAGACCACGCTGGTCCCGCTGGCGCTCGCGGGATGCATAGGGGACGGGCCGGAGCGGCGGGTGCTGGTGGCCGAGCCGCGCCGGATGGCGGTGCGGGCGGCGGCACGGCGGATGGCCTGGCTGCTGGGCGAGGAGGTCGGCGGGGCCGTCGGATTCTCCGTGCGCGGAGAGCGGCGGGCCGGGCCGGCGACCCGGGTCGAGGTGGTGACCACGGGAGTGCTGCTCCAGCGGCTCCAGCGAGACCCGGAGTTGTCCGGCGTGGACGTGGTGCTGCTCGACGAGTGCCACGAGCGGCATCTGGACGCGGACACGGCGCTGGCGTTCCTGGTGGACGTGCGGGCGGCTCTGCGGCCGGAGCTGAAGCTGATCGCGGCGTCGGCGACGAGCGACGCGGAGGCGTGGGCGCATCTGCTGACAGTCCTGGACGACAGCGGCGGCCCGGCGCCGGTCGTGCGGGCCGAGGGCAGGATCCACGGCTCCGTGATCCACTTCGCGCCGCCACCGTCCGGTGTGCGGCCGGCGCACGGCACATGGGTGGATCCCGCGCTGCTGCGCCATGTCGCGGCCACCGTCCGGCAGGCCCTGGAGCGGCACGAGGGCGATCTGCTCTGCTTCCTGCCGGGCACCGGCGAGATCGCCAGGACCGCGGGGCTGCTCGCGGACCTGGACGCCGAGGTGCTGCAGCTGCACGGACGGGCCCCGGCGGCGGTGCAGGACGCGGTGCTGCGGGGAGCCGGGCCGGGCGGGCGGCGCCGGGTGGTGCTGGCGACCTCGGTGGCGGAGTCGAGCCTGACGGTGCCAGGAGTGCGGATCGTGGTGGACTCCGGGCTCTCCCGGGAGCCGCGCATGGACCACGCGCGGGGCCTCGGCTCGCTGGCCACGGTGCCGGTGTCGGTCGCGGTCGCGACCCAGCGCACGGGCCGGGCCGGGCGCGAGGGCTTCGGGACGGTGTACCGCTGCTGGTCCCCGGCGGAGGACGCGCGGCTCGCGCGTTTCCCCGCGCCCGAGATCAAGGTCGCCGACCTGGCCGACTTCGCCCTGCGGGCCGCGTGCTGGGGCGATCCGTCGGCCGCCGGGCTCGCACTGCTCGACGCGCCGCCGGCCGGGGCGATGGCGGCGGCCCGGCAGGTCCTCACGGCGATCGGGGCCGTGGACGAGGACGGCCGGGCCACGGACCGCGGCGTGCGGATGTCCCGGCTCGGACTGCATCCGCGGCTCGGCAGGGCTCTCCTCGACGGGGCGCCCGAGATCGGGGCGCGGCGGGCGGCGGAGGTGGTGGCGCTGCTCAGCGAGGAACCGCCCCGGGAGTACGGGGACGATCTGGCGGCGGCCTGGCGCGAGGCGCGCCGGGGCGGCGACGGGTACGCGGCGCGCTGGAAGGCGGAGGTCCGGCGCCTCGAACGCTCGGCCGGCGAGGAGGCCGGCGGCGGGGGCGGCGGGCGGACCGGGTCTTCCGCGGCGGGCGGCGCGGAGGACGCGGCGGCGGGTCTGGTGACGGCCCTGGCGTTTCCGGAGCGGGTGGCGCGGGCGCGCGAGCAGGGCGGCCTGCTGATGGTGTCGGGCACGGGGGCGCGGCTGGCCGAGGGCTCGGGGCTGCGGTCGAGTCCGTGGCTGGCCGTCGCGGTGGCGGACCGTACGGCGCAGAGCGCCACGGCGCGGGTGCGACTGGCCGCCGTGGTGGACGAGGAGGTGGCGCGGCGCGCGGCGGGGCATCTGCTGAGCGCGGGCGAGGAGGTCCGCTGGGAGGACGGCGACGTGGTGGCCCGGTCGGTGGAGCGGCTCGGGGCGGTGGAGCTGACGGTCCGGCCGCTGCGGGAGGACGCGGATCCGGCGCTGGTGCGGGAGGCACTGCTCGACGGGCTGCGCCGCGAGGGCACCGGGCTGCTGCGCTGGGGCCGGGACGCGGAGGAGCTGCGCGACCGACTGGCCTTTCTCCACCGGGAGTTGGGCGAGCCGTGGCCGGACGTGTCGGAGGAGGCACTGCTCGGCCGGGTGGCCGACTGGCTGGAGCCCGAGCTGTCGCGGGCGCGCCGGCGGGCCGATCTGGGGCGGATCGACGCCGGTGAGGGGATGCGGCGGCTGTTGCCGTGGGCGACCGGTGAGGCGCTGCGCCTTGACGAACTGGCGCCCGAGCGGATCGAGGTGCCGAGCGGTTCGCGGATACGGGTGGAGTACGGCGGGGAGCGGCCGGTGCTCGCGGTGAAGCTCCAGGAGATGTTCGGGCTCGCGGAGACGCCGCGGGTGGCCGGGGTCCCGGTCCTGGTGCATCTGCTCTCCCCCGCCGGGCGGCCGGCGGCCGTGACGTCCGATCTGGCCTCGTTCTGGCGGGACGGCTACCGGGCGGTGCGTGCGGAGCTGCGGGGCCGTTATCCGAAGCATCCGTGGCCGGAGAACCCTTCGTCGGCGGAGCCGACCCGGCACACCAGCGCCCGGCTCAGGCGGGAGCGGTGACGGGCGCCGGGCGGCGGGAGCGGGCTTCGAGCCAGAAGGAGAGGGCGAGCAGGAGGAGGGCGAGGGCGGTGAAGGTCCACGGGAGATAGGAGACGAGCATCAGGACGATGAGCCGGTTGCCTTCGACCAGGTCGACGACGTAGGCGATGTAGTCCTCGCGCATCTTCACGTGGCCCTCGAAGACGGTGACGGTGTCCTGGCCCATCAGGGCGCGGGCGTTGCGGAGCTCCTCCTTGTGGATCTCCTCGCCGTTGACGGGAGCGCCGGTGACCGGGTCGATCCAGAACATGCGCTTGGTGGTGTACCAGCGGGTGAGGCCGGTCTTGGCGAGGACGTCGGGGGCGATGTCGACGGGCATCGTCTTGGGCATGGGGACCTTGGTCCAGGGGACGGTCTGCTCGAAGTAGTAGACCTCCAGGCCGCGGAAGGTGCGGGTGCCCTTGTAGTGGATGGGGGCGGAGGTGCGGGTCTGGGCGTCGAAGTACTGGTAATCCCGCTTCTCCGTGAGGAAGGGCCACTTGAACTCGATGCCCTCGCGGCGGACCGGGTCGCCGTCGACCGTCTCGCCGGTGGCGTGGACCGGGTCCTGCGTGTGGGCGTCGAAGATGTAGCGCTCGGGGATCTTGGAGACCATCTTGCCGTCGGGGCCGAGGACGTAGGAGAGCGAGTCCCAGACGACGACGTCGCGGCCGGCGTCGCGCTCGATCTTCTTCGACTCCTCCACGTTGCCCTTGAGGGTCTGGACGATGGTGATCTTGTCGACCTTCTCGGCCTTGAGGGTGGAGTAGTCGAGCAGGGTCGCGGGCTTCGCCTCCAGGACCGTCTCCTGGTACTGGTTCGGCGGGATCTTGGCCAGGCGGGGGAAGGCGTACCAGCGCATGGTGGGGGCCATGGCGGCGAAGAAGACGGCGAAGGCGAGCAGGACGAGGCTGGCGCGGCGGCGCATCGGACGTCCCCTCACTTCTTGGGGCCGGGGTCGGCGGTGAGCAGGGGCTGCGGCGAGGTGGGCCCGTCCGGCGGCAGATCGACGAAGGAGACGAGGAGGATGAACAGGAGGACGGGAACGAGTCCGATGGCGGCGGCGGCAAGAGCGCGCAAGGTCGGCCTCCCGGTGCTCGATCTGATACTGCGTCAGGGCGGGGGCACCGTAGCAACGTCGCCGTGAGATGAGAACACGTTGCACCCGGAACACGGGTGCCGCCCTCGCGTCCGGCGGGGACACGAGGGCGGCGTGTGGTGACGAGCGGGAGACCTCGGGCGGTCAGGAGGTCGGCGTGGCCTCCGGGGTGCCGCCGGTCGACGAGGAAGGCGACGGCGTCGGGGTCGGCGTCGGCTCGGGCGCCGGGGCGGTGACCTTGATCGTGATCGTCACCGTGCCACCGCCCGGCGCGGTCAGCCGCAGCAGGAAGGTGCCGGCCTTGTCGCCCGCGTAGATCTCCGGCAGCTCGTACGTGCCGTCGGCGCGGGTCGTCAGGCCGGTCAGGGTGCGCACGGCGGTGCCGTCGGCGGCCTTGAAGTAGGGGCCGTCGGTGGCGGGCTGCGGGTCGGTCGCGGACGTGACGAACGTGGCGGTGAGGGCGACACCGGCCGCGGCGGCACCGCCGTCGGTGGCCTTGACCGTCACCGGGCCGGTGACGGTGGCGCCGGTGGTGGCGGCGAGCTCCTTGGCGTCGACGTGGGTGAGGGTGTCGGCGGAGCGCTCGGTGACGGTCGCGGTGAACTCGACCGCGTTCAGGGCGCGGCCCACGACGGTGGCGCTGACCGCGAAGCCGCCGGTCAGTTCGCCGGCCTTCAGGGACGGCGCGACGGCCTTGCCGCTCGAGCCGGTGACGGCGGTGACCTCGCGCGCACCGACGGCGAAGCGGGTGTCCGTCTCGCCGGTGATCCGGAAGCGCACCTGGACACCGGCGACCGGCCGGCCGGCCAGGTCGACGGCGAGCACCGTCGGCCTCGTGGCGAAGGTGCCGCCGGCGGTGGCCCTGAGGCTGGTGGCGCCGTCCCTGGTCAGGCGCACCACCTTGGCCGCCGGGTCGGTGGTGGGCGGCGGGGTCGGCTTGGTGGGCGTCGGCTCGGCCGGCTTGGACGGGGTCGGCTTCGGCGCGGTCGGCTTCGGCGACGCGGGGGCCGTCGGCGTCGGACGGGTGCCGGGCCTGGTGCCCGGGCGGTCGCTGCGGTTGCCCGGGAGCACACCGGTGCCGTCGGGCACCTGGTGGGTGCCGCGCTTGTAGTACTCGAACCAGGACAGGACCGTGTTCAGGTACTCCCGCGAGCGGTTGTAGCTGAGGACCGCCTGGTCCAGGTCGGCCTTGACGGCGAGGTTGCGGCCGTTGGCGCAGAGGTAGAGACCGGCGGCCTGGGCCGCGTCGTAGATGTTGTTCGGGTCCTTCTTCCCGTCGCCGTTGGCGTCCTGGCCCCACGTGGCCCAGGTGGACGGGATGAACTGCATCGGGCCGACCGCCCGGTCGTGCGTGCTGTCGCCGTCGTAGGCGCCGTTGTCGGTGTCGGAGATGTTGGCGAACCCGACGCCGTTGAGGACCGGGCCGAGGATCGGCGAGTTCGTGGTGCCGTTGGCGTCGACGGCTCCGCCGCGCGCCTGCCCGGACTCGACCTTGCCGATGCCGGCCAGCAGCTGCCAGGGCAGGTTGCAGTCGGGGTCGGTGGAGCGTATCGACTGCTCGGCGCGCTGGTAGGCGGCGAGGACGGACGCGGGTATGCCGGCCTCCGCGGGGCCGGTGATGATCGGCAGCGTGCTGCTGGGAGAGCCCGGCTTGTTGGGCGTGTTCAGCGGAGGGAGCTCGGTGTAGTACGGCGAGTCGCCGGAGGCCGAGCCGTCCGGCGGCATGGTGCTGTCGCCGGCCCCGATCGGCAGGTCACCGCTCGCGCCGTCGGCGGGCGGCTGAGTCGTGCCCGGCCCCTGCGAGGCGGCGAGCGCCGCGACCGCCGCGGCCACCACCGCACCGCTGGTGGCTCCCCTGCGCAGCCGGCGGCCCAAGTGCGCTGCCATACGTGTGGTCCCTCCCCGAGTCCCTCGTCCGCGCTCCCCGCGCGAGTCCGACCCGCCGACCCTATGCCAACTCCGACGCCCGGCACACCGCGCCCTGACCGTGTTTCACGGTTTCGTCACCACTTGGCCGTCCGGGCTTTCTGCTCGGAACGGTCAGGAATACTTGGCTGGCACATCGGACGAGGGGGAGCTCGGTGCCTTTCACGCTCAGTCATGCCGCCGCGGTGCTGCCGGGACTCCGGCGGGACGCCACGGCCCGGGGCCCGTTGGTGGCGTCGGCCCTGGTGACGGGCTCGTTCTCACCCGACATGACCTACTTCGCCGCTTCTGTCGTGCCCGGCGCGATGCGGTTCGGGAACGTGACGCACTCCTTTCCCGGAGTCGTCACGGTGGACGTGCTCATCACCGCCGTGGTGGTGGCGCTGTGGCTGATGGTGCGTGAGCCGCTGGTCGCGCTGCTTCCGGGACGGTGGCAGGGACGGGTGTACGGCTTCGTGCGCGGCCGGTCGTGGCGGGAGCGCCGCCCGGTGGCGCTCGCGGGCTGGTTCGCCGTGTCGGCGGCCGTCGGCGCGACGACGCACGTCGTGTGGGACGCCTTCACCCATCTCGACCGCTGGGGCACCCGGCTGATCCCGGTCCTCGGCGAGGTGGTGGGCGGATTCCCCGTCTATCTGTACGCGCAGTACGGGGGTTCGGCGCTGGCGCTGGTCCTGCTGGGCTGGTTCACGCTACGGGCGCTGCGCGCGGTGCCCGCCGGCGGGCACCGGCCCGCGCCGGTGCCGGTCCTCGGCCGGCGCGGGCTGCTGCTCGCGGTGGGCGTCATCGGGGCGTGCGTGCTGGCCGGGGTGGTCCACCGGGTGCAGCGCTTCTACGCGTACTGGGGCGGCATCGGCACGCCCGTGGACATCATCCCGACGATCTGCTTCGGGGCCGGTTCGGGGCTGTTCCTCGGCGTGCTGGTGTACGGGGCGGGGATGCGGGTGGGGGCCGCGTCACGGCAGGCGTCGCGGCCGGCTCCTCGTGCGGAGGCAGACGGTCGTGCGGAGGAAGGCGGTCGCACGGAGGGTCTCCGTGCGGGAGATCCGGCCTCGGGGCGGCGGCCGGAGCACTCCCGTCCAGGACCGCGCTGAGCCCTCCGGCCGGGTGCAGCCGCGAGTGGCCGCGCCTCCGGGACGCCGCTTGCCGGGCCCGGGCTGCCACGCCTGAACGGCCAGCCACACGTAGGGCGCGGAGCTCTGATGGTGCGGGCAGGAACAGGGGGCGGAACGCGCCCGCAAGGGCGCCGTCCCGTGTGCCCACCCGTCCCGCCCCAGCGGGACGAATGCCCACACGGAGGTGCGACGGGCCGAGGCCCCGCAGGTAGGCCCGCACCCCATGAGGCGCGGGCCCCGTGGGGCCCGTCGGGTGCGGGCGGTTCTCTGCCGTCTTGTCAGTGGGCTGCTGAGTCCCAGTCGGTGCCTACGCCTACCGAGACGTCCAGGGGGGCGCGGAGGTCCACTGCCGTGGACATCTGGGCGCGGACGAGGGATTCGACCTGGGCGCGTTCGCCGGGGGCGAGTTCCAGGACGATTTCGTCGTGGACCTGGAGGAGCATGCGGGACGCGAGGCCCGCCTCCCGGAGGGCGCGGTCGACGTTCAGCATCGCGACCTTGACGATGTCCGCGGCGGTGCCCTGGATCGGGGCGTTGAGCGCCATACGCTCGGCGGCCTCGCGGCGCTGGCGGTTGTCGCTGTTGAGGTCCGGGAGGTAGCGGCGGCGGCCGAGCATCGTCTCGGTGTAGCCGGTGGCCCGGGCCTCGTCGACGACCCGGCGGAGATAGTCGCGCACACCGCCGAAGCGCTCGAAGTACGTGTCCATGAGACCGCGGGCCTCGGCCGGCTCGATGCCCAGCTGCTGGGAGAGGCCGAAGGCCGACAGGCCGTACGCCAGGCCGTACGACATGGCCTTGATCTTGCGGCGCATCTCGGCGTCGACGGCGGACCGCTCGACGCCGAAGACCTGCGAGGCGACCGTGGTGTGCAGGTCCTCGCCGGAGGTGAAGGCCTCGATCAGGCCCTCGTCCTCGGAGAGGTGGGCCATCACGCGCAGCTCGATCTGGCTGTAGTCGGCGGTCATCAGGGCCTCGAAGCCCTCGCCGACCACGAAGCCGTGCCGGATGGCGCGGCCCTCGTCCGTCCGCACCGGCACGTTCTGCAGGTTGGGGTCGGTGGAGGAGAGGCGGCCGGTGGCGGCGACGGTCTGGCTGAAGGTGGTGTGGATGCGGCCGTCCGCCGCGACGGTCTTGATCAGACCCTCGACCGTGGACCGCAGACGGGCCTGCTCGCGGTGGCGGAGCATGATCACCGGGAGCTCGTGCTCGGTCTGGCCGGCCAGCCAGGCCAGCGCGTCGGCGTCCGTCGTGTACCCGGTCTTGGTCTTCTTGGTCTTCGGCAGGTTCAGCTCGCCGAAGAAGACCTCCTGGAGCTGCTTGGGCGAGCCGAGGTTGAACTCGTGGCCGACGGAGGCGTGGGCCTCCTTGACCGCCTGCTGCACCGCGCCCGCGAACTGCTGCTCCAGGGCCTCCAGGTGGTCGCGGTCGGCGGCGATGCCGTGCCGCTCCAGGCGGGCGAGGAGGACCGACGTGGGCAGCTCGACCTCGTGGAGGAGGTCCTTGGCGCCCACCTCGACGAGCTTCTCCTCGAAGGCCGCGCCGAGGTCCAGGACCGCCCGGGCCTGGCTCATCAGGGCCTCGGCCTCGGCGGTGTCGTCGGCGCCGAACGCGAGCTGGCCGTCGGCGGCCGCGGCGGGCGCGAGCTCGCGTCCCAGGTACTCGACGGACAGCGCGTCCAGGGCGAAGGAGCGGCGGCCGGGCTTCACCAGGTACGCGGCGAGCGCGGTGTCCATGGTGACGCCGGCGACGCTCCAGCCGTGCTCGGGGAAGACCCGCATGGCGCCCTTGGCGTTGTGCATGACCTTGGGCCGGGCGGGGTCGGCGATCCACGCCGACCAGGACCGCTCGTCCGCCTCGTCCAGCTCGCTCGGGTCGAACCAGGCGGCGGCGCCGTCGCCGGCGGCGAGGGCGATCTCCGAGACGTTCCCGGTGCCGAGGGCCCAGCTGTCGACGGTGGCGATGCCGAGGGGCTGGTCGCCGTGCTCGGCGAGCCAGCCGGAGAGCTCGCCGGTGCCGAGGACGGTGAAGTCGAGCTCGACGCCGGGCGCGGGGGCCGGGGCGGCCTCCTCGGCGGCGCCGGGGTCGACGGCGAGGAGGCGCTCACGCAGCGAGGGGTTGCGGATCTCCAGGGTGTCGAGGACGAGCGCGACGGCCGTGCGGTCGTACGGCGCGCGGGCGAGGTCCGCCACGGTCTTCGACAGCTCGACGTCGCGGACCATCTCGGTGAGGCGGCGGTTGAGCTTCACCGACTCCAGATGGTCACGGAGGTTCTGCCCTGCCTTGCCCTTGACCTCCTCGGCGCGCTCCACCAGCTCGGCGAAGGAGCCGAACTGATTGATCCACTTCGCGGCGGTCTTCTCGCCGACGCCGGGGATGCCGGGCAGGTTGTCCGACGGGTCGCCGCGCAGCGCCGCGAAGTCGGGGTACTGGGAGGGCGAGAGCCCGTACTTCTCCTGGACCTTCTCCGGAGTGAAGCGGGTCAGCTCGGAGACGCCCTTGGTGGGGTACAGGACCGTGGTGTGCTCGCTGACCAGCTGGAAGGAGTCCCGGTCGCCGGTGACGATCAGGACCTCGAAGCCCTCGGCCTCCGCCTGGGTGGCGAGGGTGGCGATGACGTCGTCCGCCTCGAAGCCGTCGACCGCGAAGCGCGGGGCGTGCATCGCGTCGAGCAGCTCGCCGATCAGCTCGACCTGGCCCTTGAACTCGTCGGGCGTCTTGGAGCGGTTCGCCTTGTACTCGGGGAACTCGTCGGAGCGCCAGGTCTTGCGGGACACGTCGAACGCGACGGCGAAATGCGTGGGCGCCTCGTCGCGGAGCGTGTTCGCCAGCATCGACGCGAATCCGTAAATCGCGTTCGTCGGCTGCCCGGTCGCGGTGGTGAAGTTCTCCGCGGGCAGCGCGAAGAACGCCCGGTACGCCAGCGAATGCCCGTCCATGAGCATGAGCCGGGGGCGCTTCTCGTCGGTCTTCTCGGTCTTCTTCGATGCTGTCTCAGCCACGGGACGATCCTCCCACGGCCCACTGACATTCCCGCCCGCGCGGGACGACCGCACCGGGCCGGGGGCCCCGTCTGTCGGTGGTCCGTGACAGGATCGGAGACGTACGACACTCGTCACCGCTCAAGGGAGAGCGCGATGGTCAGCAAGCCGCCCGTCGGCGACCCGGTCCAGGACGCGCCGCAGGTCGCGGCGCCGCAGCACGCCGCGGCCGGGCTGCCCGCCGTCGCGCACACCCTGCGGATCGCGCAGGCGCAGATGGGCGTGCGGCGCACCGCGCGGACGCTGCTCAAGGTCAACCAGAAGGACGGCTTCGACTGTCCCGGGTGCGCCTGGCCCGAGGCCGACAAGCGGCATGTGGCGGAGTTCTGCGAGAACGGGGCGAAGGCGGTCGCCGAGGAGGCGACGCTGCGCCGGGTGACGCCGGAGTTCTTCGCCGCGCACCCGGTGGCGGACCTGGCGACGCGCAGTGGCTACTGGCTGGGCCAGCAGGGCCGGATCACGCAGCCGATGTATCTGCCCGAGGGCGGCGACCGGTACGAGCCGGTGAGCTGGGAACGGGCGTTCTCGATCATCGCGGAGGAGCTGACGGCGCTCTCCTCCCCCGACGAGGCCCTGTTCTACACCTCGGGCCGGACCAGCAACGAGGCCGCGTTCCTGCTCCAGCTGTTCGCCCGCGAGTTCGGCACCAACAACCTGCCGGACTGCTCGAACATGTGCCACGAGTCCTCGGGCTCGGCGCTGACCGAGACGATCGGCGTCGGCAAGGGCAGCGTGTCCCTCGAGGACCTGCACCGGGCCGACCTGATCGTCGTGGCCGGGCAGAACCCGGGGACGAACCACCCGCGGATGCTGTCGGCCCTGGAGAAGGCGAAGGCGGCCGGCGCGCGGATCATCTCGGTGAACCCGCTGCCCGAGGCCGGTCTGGAGCGGTTCAAGAACCCGCAGACGGCGCAGGGCATGATCAGGGGCGCCGCGCTCACCGACCTCTTCCTGCAGATCCGCATCGGCGGCGACCAGGCCCTGTTCCGCCTGCTCAACAAGCTGGTGCTGGAGACGGAGGGGGCCGTCGACGAGGCCTTCGTACGGGACCACACCCACGGGTACGAGGAGTTCGCCGCGGCCGCGAAGGCGGCCGACTGGGACGAGACGCTGGCCGCGACCGGTCTATCCCGGGCGGAGATCGAGCGGGCCCTGGAGATGGTGCTCGCCTCGGAGCGGACCATCGTCTGCTGGGCGATGGGGCTCACCCAGCACAAGCACTCCGTGCCCACCATCCGCGAAGTGGTCAACTTCCTGCTGCTGCGCGGCAACATCGGGCGGCCGGGTGCCGGCGTGTGCCCGGTGCGCGGTCATTCGAACGTGCAGGGCGACCGCACGATGGGCATCTTCGAGCGGCCGGCACCGGCCTTCCTCGATGCCCTGGACAAGGAGTTCGGGATCGTCTCACCGCGCCACCACGGCTTCGACGTGGTGCGTTCCATCCAGGCGCTGCGCGACGGCGAGGCGAAGGTCTTCTTCGCGATGGGCGGGAACTTCGTCGGGGCGACGCCGGACACGGACGTCACCGAGGCGGCGATGCGGAACGCCCGCCTGACGGTGCACGTGTCGACGAAGCTGAACCGCTCGCACGCGGTCACCGGCACGCGCGCGCTGATCCTGCCGACGCTCGGCCGCACGGACAAGGACGTGCAGAAGAGCGGCAAGCAGTTCGTGACGGTCGAGGACTCCATGGGCCTGGTGCACGCCTCGCGCGGCAATCTGCCGCCGGCGAGCCCGCACCTCCTGTCCGAGCCGGCGATCGTGGCGCGGATGGCGCGGGCGGTCCTGGGCGAGGGTTCGGCGACGCCGTGGGAGGAGTTCGAGGCGGACTACGCGCGGATCCGCGACCGCATCGCGCGCGTGGTGCCCGGTTTCGAGGACTTCAACGCGCGGCTGGCCGCCGACCCGGGCGGCTTCGCGCTGCCGCACGCGCCGCGCGACGAGCGCCGCTTCCCGACCAGGACCGGCAAGGCGAACTTCACGGCGGCGCCGGTGGAGTACCCGAGGGTGCCGGAGGGCCGGCTGCTGCTGCAGACGCTGCGCTCGCACGACCAGTACAACACCACGATCTACGGTCTGGACGACCGTTACCGGGGCATCACAGGCGGCCGCCGGGTGGTTCTGGTCCACCCCGAGGACGCGGCGGCGCTCGGCTTCGCGGACGGGGCGTACGCCGATCTGGTGAGCGAGTGGACCGACGGCAGCGAGCGGCGGGCGCCCGGTTTCCGGGTGGTGCACTATCCGACGGCCCGGGGCTGCGCGGCGGCCTACTACCCGGAGACGAACGTGCTCGTGCCGCTGGAGTCGACGGCCGACGTCAGCAACACCCCCGCCAGCAAGTCCGTGATCGTGCGTCTGGAACAATCCGAGTCCGCCTAAGCGTTTGCTCAGGCAGCTCGGAGTGTGTCGAGAGACCACTCGGAGTGTGTCGAGAGACCAGCCGTACGACGACGAACGGAGCCCGGCTATGGGTGAGCAGCAGCATGTGAAGTTCCCGCAAGAGGTCATCGACGAGTACGCCTCGCTCGGCGTGGACCTGCCGGCGCTCTTCTCGGCCGGGCACCTGGGCAACCGGATGGGCGTGCAGATCGTGGAGGCCTCGGCGGAGCGGGTGGTCGGCACCATGCCGGTGGAGGGCAACACCCAGCCGTACGGTCTGCTGCACGGCGGTGCCTCGGCGGTGCTCGCCGAGACGCTGGGCTCGATCGGTTCGATGCTGCATGGCGGGGTGTCCCGGATCGCCGTGGGCGTGGATCTGAACTGCACGCACCACCGTGGGGTGCGCAGCGGTCTGGTGACCGGTGTCGCTACGCCGGTGCACAGGGGGCGGTCGACGGCCACGTACGAGATCGTGATCACGGACGAGCAGGACAAGAGGGTCTGCTCGGCCCGGCTGACGTGCATGCTGCGGGAGATCGGCGAGAAGGACGCGGGCAACCTGCCGGCGGCGGGGCGGCTCGACGGCGGCGACGCCTAGACCGTTCCGGCGCCCCCCCTCGCGACGGCGCCGCGCTGCGCTGCGCTGCGCCCTCAGACCCGTGGGACTACGGGGTCCGGGGTCTCCGCGGGGGCGGGGGTGTCCGGACTGCCACCTCCGCTTCGCTTCGCTCGCGGAGGAGGCCTAAACG
>NZ_JBHXTJ010000045.1:0-60337 GCF_042677525.1 Streptomyces sp. NPDC127114 | reverse complement strand
GCTCCGTCCCTGTTCGGAGTTAGCAGTGGCGGCCGGCCGGGGGGGGGTGGTCTCGTTAACCCGGCACCACCCCCGCCCGGCCATTTTCCGGTGCTTCCGGCTATTCCGGCCCTTCCGGCCTTATCAGCCGGTACGGCTCACCAGGAGGACTTGGTCACTCCCGGCAGGAAGCCCGCGTGCGCCTGCTGCCGGGTCCGCACCCGGGAGAGGCCGAAGGTGCGGAGGTAGCCGCGCGGGCGGCCGTCGACGCTGTCGCGGTTGCGCACCCGGGTGGCGCTGGCGTCGCGCGGCTGGCGCCGCAACTCCGCGAGGGCGTCGGCGCGTTCGGCGGGAGTGGAGGACGGGCGGCGGACGACCTCCTTGAGCTCCGCCCGGCGGGCGGCGTACCGCTCGACGATCTTCTTGCGCTTCTCGTTCTTCGCGATCTTGCTCTTCTTCGCCATCAGACGCGGCCTCCTCGCGCACGGATCCGGGCGACCGCGGCCTCGATGCCGATCGCGTCCACGGTCTTGATCGCCCGGGCGCTCAGCGTGAGCCGGACGTACCGGCCCTCGCTCGGCAGCCAGTAGCGCTTCCGCTGGATGTTCGGGTCGAAGCGGCGTGAGGTGCGGCGGTGCGAATGGGAGATCGCGTTGCCGAATCCCGGCTTGGCGCCGGTCAGTTGGCAGTGGGCGGACATGGTCGGGCTACCCCTCTCGACGGGAATGGTTATCGGTAATGAAAACCATTGTCGTATACTAGCGCCCATGGCACGCAACGAGATCCGCCCGGTCGTCAAGCTCCGCTCCACGGCCGGCACCGGGTTCACCTATGTGACGCGCAAGAACCGGCGCAACGACCCCGACCGCCTGGTGCTGCGCAAGTACGACCCCGTCGTCGGCCGGCACGTCGACTTCCGCGAAGAACGCTGACCCCCGGCCCCGAACGCCCTCACCCCCCGACCTCCGACCCCTGGGAGTCCCTGCCATGAAGCCTGGAATCCACCCCGCCTACGGCCCCGTCGTCTTCCGCGACTCCGCCTCCGGAACCGCCTTCCTCACCTGCTCGACGATGAGCAGCGACAAGACCGTCGAGTGGGAGGACGGCAACACCTACCCCGTCGTCGACGTCGAGATCTCCTCGGCGAGCCACCCCTTCTACACGGGCACCGCCCGCGTCCTCGACACCGCCGGCCGCGTCGAACGCTTCGAGCGCCGCTACGGAGCCCGCTGATGGGAGGCGAGCACCAGCTGCCCGTCGCGATCGTCGCCGGGCTCCACTCCGAGGCCCGCAAGGAGGTCGTCGAACGCCTCCTGCGGACCGTCCCGGGAAGCGTCGCGCTCCACCACGACCTGACCGACGCGCCCGACGGCACCGTGCTCCGCACCGTGCGCGACGCCTCCGAGACCCTGTCCCACGGGGAGACCCCGCTCGTCAACGACTGCGCCTGCTGCGCGCTGCGCGAGGACCTGGTGCCGGAGCTGACCCGCCTCGCGGACGGCGGCCTGACCCGGCTCGCCGTCGTCGAGCTGTGGGACTCCGTCGAACCGAAGGCCATGGCCGAGGTCATCGCCGCGCACGGCGGCGACCGGCTGGCCCTGACCGGCGTGATCACCGCCGTGGACCCCGCGCTCGTCCTGCCGTACCTCGGCAACGGCGACGACCTGGCCGACGTCGGCCTCGCCGCCGCGCCCACCGACCAGCGCACCGTCGGCGACACCTGGGCCCGGCAGCTGGAGTACGCGCCGGTCCTCGCCGTCGTCGACAGCGACGAGGCCGACGACGAGGACCGCGCGCTCCTCGCCCAGCTGCACCCCACGGCGCTGCGCGTGCCGGCCGGTTCCGTCGAACTCGCCCGGGCCGCGCTCGCCGGCTTCGATGTCGAGACCGCGGCCGCCGCCCAGCATCCCGCGTGCGCGCTGCTGCCGCAGGAGGCGGACGAGGCCGGCGTCGCGACGCTGGTCTGGCGCCGCCGCCGGCCCTTCCACCCGGGCCGCCTCTACCAGGCCCTGGAGGACCTGTGCTGCGCGGCGGCCCGCAGCCGCGGCCGGTTCTGGCTCGCCGACCGCCCCGACACCCTGCTCGCCTGGGACGCGGCGGGCGGAGCGCTGTGCGTGGAGAACGCGGGCCCCTGGCTCGCGTCGCTGCCCGACGCCGCGTGGGAGATGGTCCCGCCGATGCGGCGGGCGGCGGCGGCCCTGGACTGGCACCCGGACCACGGCGACTGCTGCCAGCACCTCGTGTTCACGTCGCCCGGCCTCGACCGCGACGGCCTCGAACGGCTCCTGGACTCCTGCCTGCTCACGGACGCCGAGTACGCCTCGGGACCCGAGGCCTGGAAGCGGCTGCCGCCGGCCTTCGACGCGCTGCTGGACGCCGCCTGACCGGGACGCACCACCGGTCCACGTCATCACGTCCGCACCCGATTGCGTCCGCACCCGATCACGGCCGCACCCGATCACGTCCGCACGCGGTGACCACCGAAACCGCGGAGACGCGACACACCACCACGTACACACGCAGGAGAGAACCGCACATGGCCCGACGCACCGACCACCGCAAGCCCGTCAAGACGCGGCCCAACCCGCTCGACGCGGCAGGCATCACGTACATCGACTACAAGGACACCGATCTGCTCCGCAAGTTCATCTCCGACCGCGGCAAGATCCGCAGCCGCCGGGTCACGCGCGTGACGGCGCAGCAGCAGCGGGCCCTCGCCACCGCGATCAAGAACGCCCGGGAGATGGCCCTGCTGCCGTACGCGAGCCGCTGATCCGCGCCCGCCGTCGGGCCCGGCCGCCGGGCCCGACGGCGATCACGCCGTCACCCGTTGGGGTGGAATCCGCCCGCGCCGCACCGTGATCACCCTGCGGGAGCGCCCGGCACGGGCCGCCGCGCGGGATTCGGACGAAGGCCGCAACCCTAGACTTCGCGCCCATGTCCCTCTGGCTGCTCAATCACTTCAGCACCTTCACCCTGGCCGCCGTCACCGTAGGCGGAACGGTCCTCCTCGCCGTCGCCGGCAGCGTCGTCATGCGCCGCAGGTACCCGTCGCTGTCCGGCGGCGAGCACAACGACATGGTCGGGGTGACGCTGGGGATGTTCGGCGCGATCTACGGGATCATCCTCGCCTTCGTCATCGTCACCCTCTGGACGCAGCTGGAGAACACCCAGACCATCGTCGCGGCGGAGGCCACCGACGCCGCCCTCATCGCCCGTGACGCCGCCGCCTTCCCGCCACCGGTCCGCGCCGGTGTCGACGCCGCGCTCAGCGACTACGTCCACTCGGTCGTCGAGGACCAGTGGCCGCGGATGCGGGCCGGCGAACCGAGCCACGGCGCGACCGCGAACAAGCTCCAGTCCGTCTACGACGTGCTCCAGGCCTACGAGCCGAAGACCGCCCGCGAGGAGGTCTTCTACGAGGAGGCCGTCGGCCACCTCGACGACGTCGCCTCCCAGCGCCGGGCCCGCCTCACCATGGCCGAGCAGCAACTCCCGCCGCTGCTCCAGGTCCTGGCCTTCGGCGGCGCGCTCGTCCTGATCCCCCTGACCTTCCTCTACGGCATGCGCAAACTGCGCATCCAGCTCCTCTTCGTCGCCTCCGTGGCCGCGCTCATCGGCTTCAGCCTCCTCCTGGTCGTGGTCCTCGACCGCCCGTTCGCCGGCGAACTCAGCGTGACCCCGGCCCCGTACAAGGAGGGCGCCCTCGCCCGCTACTGGTCTCCCTGACGCGGTCCCGGGCGGCCCGTGCTCGTACCGGGGCTGAGACGGGGGAGCAGGAGGCGCGGCCGGGGGGTCGGCCGGGCGGGGGCGGCGATCGCGTGGAGGGCCAGGTCGACGGCCTGCCGGGACATCTCGCGCTTGGGCAGGACCACGCCGGTGAGCGCGGAGCGGGAGAGCAGGCCCTCGGGGGTGTCGTCGTGGGCGACGACGGAGAGGTCCGCGGGCACCGAGCGGCCGAGGAGGCGGGCCGCCTCCATCGCCGCCGCGGCGAGCACGTCATGGGTGGCGAAGAGGGCCGTCGTGGCGGGGTCCGCCCGCAGGGCGGTCAGGGCGGCGTCGAGTCCGCCGCGGAAGGTGGGGGCCGCGGCCAGGTGGACGGCGCCGTCCGGCACGGTGACGCCGTCCTCGCGGAAGGCCCGCCGGAAGCCCTCCACGCGTACGGTGTGGGCGGGGCTGGCGAGGACCGCCACGCGTTCGTGGCCGAGCTCGCGCAGGTGACGGCCCGCCAGATGGCCGCCGTGCTCGTAGTCGACGGTCACGACGGGGAAGCCGTCCGGAAGCGGCGCCTCCCACGCGCACAGCACCACCGGGAAGCGGGCGTCCGCAAGCAACGGCAGATGTCCGGTGAGGCCCTGGTCCCCGGCGATCAGGAGGGCGTCCACGGAGCGGCTGGTCAGCCCGGCCAGGTGCCGCCGGGCGCGTTCGCCGTCGAGGCGCGTCGTGCACAGCAGCAGGTGGTAGCCGCGCTCCTCCAGCGCGTCCTCCACCTCCTCGACCACGTCCGCGTAGAACGGCGCGGAGACGGTCGGCACGAGGAGGCCCACCGTGCGGGTGCTGCCCGTCGCCAGCGAGCGGGCCACCAGGTTGGGCACGTAACCGAGTTCGGCGATCGCGGCCCGTACCCGCGCCTCGGTCGCGGGGCGCACGGCCACCCGGCCCGTGACGACGTTCGAGACGGTCTGCTTGGTGACGCCGGCCCGTTCGGCCACGTCCTGCATGGTCACCATCGCGCCCCCGTCGCACCGCTCGCGTGAGGTCGCACCGTAGCCCCGCCCCCCGAACGGGTCAAGGCCGCCCCGGAGTTCGCCACGGCGCCGCTCTCCGGGGCTTGGTCCCCGGTGCCGTACCGAGTCTTGTTTTACCGGTCAAAGAAGCCCTAGGGTCCGTGCCACCACAGGCACCTCCCGATCCCGGCCCCCCTCCATCAGGGAGTACTCGTGACCACTCCGCGCTCCAGAGTCGTGGGCGTGCTCGCCGCGGCGGCCCTCGCCGTGACCGGCGGCAGCGCGCTCGCCGCGCCCGCGCCCGGCCCCACCGCCCAGGCCTCCGCCACCGCCGCCTCCCCGACCGCCACCTACACCGTCACCGTCGGCGCCAAGGGCTCCTGGACCCATCCGGACGACACCCCCGCCAGCCCCTACATCGACAAGGACGGCACCTTCTGGTTCCAGCAGGCGCACGCCCTCTACGGCGCCGACGACCCCCGGAAGTGGACCTTCTTCACCGGCACCGACCTCGACACCGCCACCCGGTCCGCCGCCGTCAGCGACGCCGTCAACCCCGCCAACGCCAACGACCGCAACAACGACACCACCTGGCGCTGCAACAACAGCCCCACCGGCGTCGAGTCCACCCAGGCCCCCGCCGGCAGCGGCTACGCCCACCGCAACTACTGCGACCTCACCGGCATGTGGGTCGACCCGGACACCGGCGACTGGTACGGCCTCGTGCACAACGAGTTCACCCCGCAGCCCTTCGCCGACGGCGTCCACTACGACGGCATCGACTACGCCGTCTCCAAGGACCAGGGCAGGACCTGGACCGTCAAGGACCACGTCATCACCTCGCCGTACAGCACCAGGCGCGGCGACACCACCGCCTTCCCGCAGCAGACGTACCACTACGGCACCGGCGACCCGCGGCTCTTCGTCGACACCGCGTCCGGTTACTTCTACGTCTTCTACGGCTCCCGCATCGTCAACAAGGGCGGCGGCTGGGCCGCGTTCCACGGGCACGTCGCCCGCGCCCCGATCGCCTCGAAGATGGCCCGCGGCTCCTGGCAGAAGTGGTACGGCGGCAGCTGGTCCCAGCCCGGCGTCGGCGGCCGCGAGAGCACCATGGTCCCGGTCGGCTCCACCGGCACCACCGGCTACGTGCCCACGACGAAGGAGTACGACCCCGCCAACAGCGGCACCGTCAGCCAGCAGGTCGCGGCCGGCCTCACCCCGCCCACCTCACCGCTGTTCGTCATGGACATCACCTGGAACGCCCACCTCGGCCTGTACGTCGGCGAACCGCAGGCCGTCGACCAGAGCGGCAACGCCCCGCAGGAGCTGTACGCCACCGACGACCTCACCACCCAGAAGTGGTTCCGGCTCGGCGACACCGGCAGCTACAAGACCGCCTCCTGGTACCGCTGGTTCCTCGACGCCCGCACCCGGACCGGCTCCGGCATCGTCGGCAGGGACTTCCGCGCGTACTGCTCGTTCGGCTGCTCCGGCGGCTCCAGCAGCGAATACGTCAACCTGAGCATCGACACCGACCGGCCCGCCGCCCCGGTCGACACCACCAGGACCTATCGCCTCGGCAGCGCCGGCGGGCGCGTCCTCGCCCAGGTCGCGGGCGGCTCCGCCACCACCTCCCTGGCCTCCGCCACCGGCTCCCCGCTCGAATCGTGGATCTTCACCGCCAAGGGCGACGGCTCCTACCGCATCGCCAACGCCTCCACCGGGCAGCTCCTCGGCGTCCCCGCCTCGGGCACCGCCGGCCGCGCCTGGGGCGCGAAGCCCACCGTCACCGCGGCCGGCGCGGGCGGCTCCACCGCCGGCCAGGAGTGGTTCGTGATCCGCGGCGCCTCCGCCGCCGACAACACGCCCACCGGCACGTACAAGCTGGTCAACCGCTACAGCGGCCTCGTCCTCGGCCTGTCGGGCGACTCCGCCCGGCTCGCCGAGACCACTCCCGCCCGCAACTGGACCGACACCAGCGGCAGTTCCGTCGGCGGCGGCGGCCGGACGGCGGGCGAGCAGAACCTCACGCTCACCGCCACCGGCGACGCCCCGTCCCCGCTCGACGGCGTCCGCACCCTCACCACCGGCGGGAAGGCCCTCGACGACCCGGACAGCAGCACCGCCAACGGCACCCAGCTGGTCACCTGGACGCCGAACGGCGGCGCCAACCAGAAGTGGACCCTGACCCGGCAGGCCGACGGCAGCTACGAGATGAGGAACGGCGCGTCCGGCAAGTGCGCCGACATCGAAGGCGGTTCCGCCGCCGCCGGCGCCCGCGTCATCCAGTGGACCTGCCACGGCGGGGCCAACCAGCGCTGGCGGATCGTCCGGCTGCCCTCGGGCGCCCACACCGTCGCCTCCGTCGGCAGCGGCCTGCTGCTGACCACGGCGTCCACCACGAACGGCGCCCCGGTCACCCAACAACCGGACACGGCCGCCGCGTTGCAGCAGTGGACGGTCGCCGCGGGCTGACGGCTCCGGTGCGCGGGCGCACCCCCCGCCCGCGCGCCGTACGACGTCCGCAGGCCGTACGACGTCCCTGGGCCGTGCGACGTTCCTAGGTCGTACGGCCGCCGTCTCCGAACGCGTCCAGGATCCGCTCCGCGGCGAGCGTCGGCGTCAGCTCGCCGTCCCGGACCCGCCGCTCCACCTCCGGCGCGAGCGCCCGGACCGCCGGGTCGGAGTGGAGCCGGCCGAGCAGCTCGTCACGGACCATCGACCAGGCCCAGTCGACCTGCTGCTCCCGGCGCCGGGCCTGGAGACGGCCGGTCGCGTCGAGCAGTGCGCGGTGCTTCTCCAGCCGCCCCCACACCTCGTCGAGACCGGTCGACTCACGGGCGCTGCAACTCAGCACCGGCGGCGTCCAGAAGGCCTCCTGGCCGTGCATCAGGCGCAGCGCGCCCGCGAGTTCGCGCGCGGCGGCGCGGGCGTCGGTCGCGTGCGGACCGTCGGCCTTGTTGACCGCGACGACGTCCGCGAGCTCCAGCACGCCCTTCTTGATGCCCTGGAGCTGGTCGCCCGTGCGGGCGAGGGTGAGCAGCAGGAACGAGTCGACCATGTTCGCCACGGTCGTCTCCGACTGGCCGACGCCGACCGTCTCGACGAGGACGACGTCGTATCCGGCGGCCTCCATCACCACCATCGACTCGCGGGTCGCCTTGGCGACACCGCCGAGCGTGCCCGCGCTCGGCGACGGCCGGACGAATGCCGCCGGGTCGACCGCGAGCCGCTCCATGCGGGTCTTGTCGCCCAGGATCGAGCCGCCGGTGCGCGTCGAGGACGGGTCGACGGCCAGCACCGCCACCCGGTGCCCGAGCCCGGTCAGCATCGTGCCGAAGGCGTCGATGAAGGTGGACTTGCCCACCCCGGGCACGCCGCTGATCCCGATCCGCCGGGCCCGGCCGCTGTACGGGAGCAGCCGCGTCAGCAGCTCCTGCGCGAGCACGCGGTGCGCGGGCCGGGTGGACTCCACCAGGGTGATCGCGCGCGCCACCAGCGCGCGCCTCCCGTCCCGCACACCCTTCTCGTACGTGTCGATGTCGATGGCCATCGGGCTACTGGCCGTCCCCGTCCTCCGGGCCGGCCCCGTCGTGCCCCGGACCGGCCGTCTCGTGGCCCAGACCGGCGGCGAGCCGGCGCACCAGGTCCGCCGCCGCGTCCGGGATCACGGTGCCGGGCGGGAACACCGCGGCGGCGCCCATCTCCAGGAGCGTCGGCACGTCCTGGGGCGGGATGACCCCGCCGACCACGATCATGATGTCCTCGCGGCCCTCCGCGGCCAGCTCCTCCCGCAGCGCCGGGACGAGCGTGAGGTGACCGGCCGCCAGCGACGAGACGCCCACGATGTGCACGTCCGCCTCGACGGCCTGCCGGGCCACCTCGGCCGGCGTCTGGAACAGCGGGCCGACGTCCACGTCGAAGCCCAGGTCGGCGAACGCGGTCGCGATCACCTTCTGGCCGCGGTCGTGCCCGTCCTGGCCCATCTTGGCCACCAGGATGCGCGGGCGCCGGCCCTCGGCCTCCTCGAAGGAGTCCACCAGCGCGCGGGTGCCGTCCACGGACGGCGACTGTCCTGCCTCGTTGCGGTACACGCCGGAGATCGTACGGATCTGGCCCGCGTGCCGCCCGTACACCTTCTCCAGGGCGTCCGAGATCTCGCCGACGGTGGCCTTGGCACGGGCCGCGCGCACGGCCAGTTCGAGGAGGTTGCCGTCGCCGCCCGCCGCCCGCGTGAGGTCGTCGAGCGCGTCCTGGCAGGCCCGCTCGTCGCGCTCGGCGCGCAGCCGGCGCAGCTTCTCGATCTGCTGGGCCCGCACGGACGAGTTGTCGACCTTGAGGACCTCGATCTGCTCGTCCCCGTCGACCCGGTACTTGTTGACGCCGATCACCGGCTGACGGCCCGAGTCGATCCGCGCCTGCGTACGGGCCGCGGCCTCCTCGACGCGCAGCTTCGGGATGCCCGCGTCGATGGCCTGCGCCATGCCGCCGGCCGCCTCGACCTCCTGGATGTGCTGCCAGGCCCGGCGCGCCAGGTCGTAGGTCAGCCGCTCCACGTACGCGCTGCCGCCCCACGGGTCGATGACCCGGGTCGTGCCCGACTCCTGCTGGATCATCAGCTGGGTGTTGCGGGCGATGCGGGCCGAGAAGTCGGTCGGCAGCGCCAGCGCCTCGTCGAGCGCGTTGGTGTGCAGCGACTGGGTGTGGCCCTGCGTCGCCGCCATCGCCTCGACGCACGTCCGGGTGACGTTGTTGAACACGTCCTGCGCGGTCAGAGACCAGCCGGAGGTCTGCGAATGGGTCCGCAGCGAAAGGGACTTCGCGTTCTTCGGGTCGAACTCCTTCACCAGCTTGGCCCAGAGGAGGCGGGCCGCGCGCAGCTTGGCGATCTCCATGAAGAAGTTCATGCCGATCGCCCAGAAGAACGACAGCCGCGGCGCGAACGCGTCCACGTCCAGACCGGCCTCGCGCCCGGCCCGGATGTACTCCACCCCGTCCGCCAGCGTGTACGCGAGCTCCAGGTCGGCCGTCGCACCGGCCTCCTGGATGTGGTAGCCGGAGATCGAGATCGAGTTGTAGCGCGGCATGTTCCGCGAGGTGAAGGCGAAGATGTCGGAGATGATCCGCATCGACGGCTTCGGCGGGTAGATGTAGGTGTTGCGGACCATGAACTCCTTGAGGATGTCGTTCTGGATGGTCCCCGCCAGCTTCTCGGCCGGCACACCCTGCTCCTCGGCCGCGACGATGTACAGCGCCAGCACGGGCAGCACCGCGCCGTTCATCGTCATCGACACCGACATCCTGTCGAGCGGGATCCCGTCGAACAGCGTCCGCATGTCGTAGATCGAGTCGATCGCCACGCCCGCCATGCCGACGTCGCCGGTGACGCGCGGGTGGTCGCTGTCGTAACCGCGGTGCGTCGGCAGGTCGAAGGCCACCGACAGGCCCTTCTGGCCGGCCGCCAGGTTGCGCCGGTAGAAGGCGTTCGACTCCTCGGCGGTCGAGAAGCCCGCGTACTGGCGGATGGTCCACGGCTGGTTGACGTACATCGTCGGGTACGGGCCGCGCAGGTACGGCGTCACACCCGGGTACGTGCCCAGGAAGTCCACGTCCTCCAGGTCACGGCCGGTGTACAGCGGCTTGACCGCGATGCCCTCCGGCGTCTCCCACAGCAGGTCGTCCCCGCCGGAGGCGCGCTTGACGGCCGCGCGCCACTCGTCGGCGCTGCCGGCCGGTGCGGGGGATCCGAGGTCGATCCCGGTGAAGTCGGGGATTCCCATCAGGACACTCCCATGCGGTCGAGGGTGGCGGAGAGCACGGCGATCGCGTCGCACCCCGCGAAGACGTACGAGTCGGCGTCCGGGTACGCCGCGGGGCGCCCGGCCAGCGCGACGTGCGTGGCCCCGGCGGCGCGGAACTCCGCCGCCTCGGCGGCGGCCCGCTCCTCGTACAGCGCGTCGCTGGAGCAGAGGCAGACCTCGGTGGCGCCGCTGTCCGCGAAGGAGCCGTCGGTGACCGGCTCGATGCCGCCGGCCTGGAAGAGGTTGGCGGCGAAGGTGAGCCGTGCCGTGTGCGCGGCGGCCGGGCCGAGAGCGGCCAGGTAGACGCGCGGCCGTGCCCCGGTCGCCGCGAGATGGGCGTCCGAGCGGGCACGCAGCGCCTCGAACGCCTCGTCGCGGCGGACCCGCGGCAGACCGCCGCCGGGACCGGCGGGCGCGGGCTCGCGCTCCACCGGCTTCTCCGCGAGGAACGGGAACTCGCTGACACCGGTGATCGGTTCGCGCCGCTTGGCCAGCGCCTTCGAACGCTCCGCCCAGGTCGCCGCGAGCCGGTCCCCGACCAGACCCGAGCGCAGCGCGGCCGCCTGACCGCCGGACCGCTCGATCTCCTGGAAGAACTCCCAGGCCGCCTGCGCGAGTTCGTCGGTGAGGGACTCCACGTACCAGGATCCGCCGGCCGGGTCGATGACCCGCGCGAGGTGCGACTCCTCGACCAGGATCGTGGAGGTGTTCCGGGCGATCCGGCGCGAGAACGCGTCCGGCAGGCCGAGCGCGTGGTCGAAGGGCTGCACCGTCACCGACTCGGCGCCGCCCACGCCGGCCGCGAGGGTCGCGACCGTCGTCCGCAGCATGTTCACCCACGGGTCACGGGCCGTCATCATCACCGACGAGGTGACCGCGTGCTGGAGCTGCGCCCCGGCCGCGGGCGCGCCGCAGGCCTCCGCGACCCGCGCCCACAGGCGGCGCGCGGCCCGCAGCTTGGCGATGGTCAGGAACTGGTCGGCGGTGGCCGCGTAGCGGAACTCCAGCTGGGCCAGCGCCTGTTCGACGCTCAGACCGCCTCCGGTGAGCGCCCGCAGATAGGCCACACCGGTGGCGAGCGAGCAGCCGAGCTCCTGCGCGGCCGAACCTCCGGCCTCGTGGTACGGCAGGGCGTCCACCGTCAGCGCCCGCAGACCCGGGTACGACTCCGCGCACAGCCGCGCCAGCGCCACCGTGGCGGCGAAGCCGTCGCCGTCGTAGGCCGCGCCCGTGCGCGCCTCCGTGCCGAGCGGATCGGCGCCGAGGTTGCCGCGGGCCGCCTCGGGAGCGACACCGCGGCGCTCGTACAGCGAGAGCAGCTCGTCGGCCGCGGCGGCGGTCTCCGCCCCGGCCTCCAGGACGATCGGGGCCAGGTCCAGGTACACGTCACGCAGGACCCGGTCGAGCTCCTCCACCGCGACGCCGTCCGGCCCGACGGCCAGCCACAGCGACGTGACGCCGTTCTCCAGGTCCGTGAGGACCGCCTCGGCGTCGGCCGCGCGGTGACGCTGGCGCACGTCCCAGCCGCCCGCGGTGTTGCCCTCGGCGCGGCCGGCGCGCACGAACGGGGCGAAACCGGGCAGGCCGGCGTCCGGCGCGCCGTCGGCGGCCGTGTACAGCGGCCGGGCCCGCAGGCCGTCCTCCAGCGCGGTGGAGAGCGCGTCCTCGGCCTCGGTCTCGGGAACGTCCTTGCCCGACCTGCTCAGCACGCCCGCCACGAGGCGCTGCCACTGCGCATGGGTCGCTGCGGGGAACTCGGCGGCCAGGGAGAGGCCGTCGTCAGGCAGCACAGTCATGCCCGGATGCTAGGCCAGCGCCCTAAAGTCACAGCAGTGTGATCAGCTGTGACCTTGACCTCTTCGGGATGGCCTTGATCCCGGGTGCCGTCCGTGCTCGGGGCCGGTACGGGCCGCGGACGGGCCGCGGACGGGCCGCGGACGGGCGGGGACAGGGCGGGGGCGGCGGCGGAGACAAGCGCCCGTACCGGCTCGAAACGAGTCTCCGGCCAGGCGCGGAACAGGGTTCCGGACGAGCGCGGGTTGGCGCGCCGGGGCGCCTTACTCGCGGGCGCCGGTCGCGGGCAGGGGCCGCTGGTTCCAGCCGGCCACGACGGGCAGTCCGTGCTCCTTCGACAGCCGCCCGAGCCTGGCCGTGGTCAGCAGGAACAGCCGTCCGTCCGACGCCGGCAGACCGAGGTAGCGGGCGGTCAGCACGCGCAGCAGGTGCGCGTGCGCCACCACGACGCCGTCCTCGTCGGACGCGGACAACGGAAGCGCGAGGCGCGCGAGCACCCGGTCGGCCCGGCGCCCCACGTCCTCGGCCGACTCGCCCGGACGCCCGTCCGGACGGGGCGGAACCCCGTCGCGCCACAGCGACCAGTCCGGCCGGTCCTCCTGGATCCGGGCCGTCGTCAGGCCTTCGTAGCCGCCGTAGTCCCACTCGCACAGGTCCGCGTCGGCCACCGCACCGCGCAGCCCGGCCAGCTCCGCCGTCCGCCGGGCCCGGCGGAGCGGGCTGGTCAGCACGAACGCGAAGGAACGCCCGGCGAAGTACGGCGCGAGCGTACGGGCCTCGGCCTCGCCCGCCGCGGTGAGCGGAAGATCGGTACGGCCGGTGTGCCGCCCGTCGGCGCTCCACTCCGTCGCACCGTGACGGACCAGCAGGAGGTCACCCATGGACGGCCCGCCTCGTGCGGCGGGAGGGGAGGAGAAGGGACACGACGCGCTCCGATCCGGGGCTGGCGAGACTATCCCCACAGGGCGGCCGGGCGCGCGGTGACGCGCAGGGCCGCCCCGCGACCGGTGACCGGCGCCGTCCGGTCACCGGTGGGTGCCGTGGTGCGGGGCGCCCGGGTCGTCCGCCGGCGTGGGTGCGGACGTGGGCGTGGAGCGGGAGCCCGCCGGAGCGCCGACGGGCCCCACGGCCGCACCCAGCGCGTACGACCCGAAGAAGACCACGGCGAGCAGCAGGAGGAACCCTCCGACGGCGACGGACGGAGGGACCGGGACCCGCCGGGTGCGGGCACGGGCAAGGGCCCGGCCCACCGCACCGGCGCCAGGGGGCGAGGATGCTCGGGGACTCTCCATCGGTCGCGCCTCTCCGATCGCCGGAACATGCCGAAGCATGCAGTACATGCCGAACACGCCGACCATGCCGAACTGCCGAACATGCCGAACGTGAACGTGTCACCCGAGGAGTCGGACGGCCGGGCCCTCCGGTTCCCGGAGGGTTCCGTGCGGGTCCGCGGGCGCCCCTGGCCCCTGACCCGGACCTCGGCCCCGGCCGCGGTCAGGGCCGGGGCCGACGCCGGGGTCAGGCGAGGGCCGGCGCCCGGGTGAAGCGTCTGCGGGCCGGCGGGCGGTCGGCCGAGGCCGGCCTTGAGTCCGCCTCCGGCCCCGCCCCCGACGCCGACTCCGGCGAGTCCCCGTCTCCCCTCACCAGGGCGACCAGGGTGGCGCGGGCCCGCGCCACGCGCGAGCGGATCGTGCCCACCGGGCAGCCCATGGCCTCGGCGGCCTCCGCGTACGGCAGACCCAGGAGCTGGGTGAGGACGAAGGCGTCCTTCCGCTCGGCCGGGATCGCGGCCAGGAGTTCGGCGAGCGCGACGCCGTCCTCGAAGCCGGGCAGCCCGCGCGGCTGGGTGTGTTCGGCCTCCGCCTGCCAGTCGTCGTGATCGGACAGCCGGGGCCGTGCGGCCGCGTGCCGCAGGCTGTCGACGACCGTACGGCGGGCTATCGACAGCAGCCAGGTGCGCGCCGAGGAACGCCCCTGGAAGCGCGGCAGCGCGGCCAGCGCGCGGAGGAACACCTCCTGCGTCAGGTCGTCCGCCGCCTGGCGGTCGGCGCTGAGGTAGGCCACGTACCGCCATACGTCGCGGTGCAGAGCCCGGACGAAGAGGTCGGCCTTGGCCGGGTCGCCGTCCCGCGCCGCGAGCGCGAGCAGCGTCGTCGCCGCGTCGGCGGCGGCGTCCGGCGCGTGCGCGGAGCGGGACGGCCGAGGCGGCCCCTGGCGCCGGATGAGGGTGTCGTGGGCAGCAGTCATCACCACAAGTCCTTACGAGGCAAAGGGAATCCGGCGGCGCGCGGACGGCGGCGCCGGTGATGAGGAGCCGGCTGTCAAAGGACAGCGAGTGCCTCTGGAGGACCCCGGGTGATGAGGGAATGGGCGAGATGGAGCCGCCGCGGGGCGCGCTCGTCGGCGGCGCGGACGGGGCGCGGGCGAGGGCGCGTTGCCGTCACGGGTACGAACGCGGCGAGGAGGAGGCGCAGGGGCCGGAAGAGCCCCAGGGGCAGGGCCCGCGCCAGGCGGAAGACGGCGCGCTCGCCGTACGCCAGCCACAGGCCGCTCAGGAGCGCGGCCAGAAGATGCGCCGACAGCATGCCGGAAGTCGAGGACATGTCTGTCATGTCGGAGGGCGCGTGCGCCGTCGTGGCCCATGCGTCAGGTGACATGGCGGGCATGGCCGGCATGCCGGGTTGACCGCTCATCAGGTGATGGGCGTGGGCCGAGTGGCCCATGGGTGAGTGGCCCATGGGCGAGTGGTCCGGCAGGGGAACGGAGGCCGGCCCGGACCGGGAGAACAAAGCGTGCAGCGCGCTCTGCACCGTCACCGTGGCGGCCGTGACCGCGAACAGACCGCGCTCGCGCTCCGCCAGTACCCACGCGACCGCCACGGTCCCGGCCAGCGCGAGCGACAGCGTCCCGACCGGCACCGGCCGGCCGGACATCAGGATGTGGCCGGTGGCCGCGAGCAGCACACACACGGCCGCGAACGTCGCGGCCCGCATGCCTCGCGAACATCGGCCTGCTGTCATGGCGCGCCCATCCTTGCACCCCTCCTCGGAGGCATGAGGGCGGGAACGGCCGCCTGGAGGCCGCCCCCTCGACCTGTCGGCCCATGAGTACGCCACTGTGGCCCGCCCCACAAGAGCGCCTCGGGAACTCGCGGCACGTCCGGGACGACTTCTCGACGTCGACGACGGGCGGCCGGGCCGGGCGGCCGGGACCGTCGTACGGAAGGAGGAACCACACGTGACGAGCGCGGACACCGAAGGACCGACCGGCACGCCGGAGGCGCGCGGGCTGACCGCGCTGCTGACGACCGCGATGGCGTTCTCGATGATGCAGCTCTTCCTGATCGGCGCCCTCGGTCCCCGTCTCGTCGAACGGCTCGGCGTCTCGGAAACCCTGCTGGGACTGACCACGACCGTCGGCTTCGGCACGGCCGCCGTGCTCTCGCCCGCCGGCGGCCGGATCGTCGACCGGACCGGCCCTCGCCGAGCGCTCGTGGCGCTGCTCGCCGTCTCGGCCGTGGCACTCGGCCTGATCGGCGCGGCGCCGGGCCCCGGCCTGCTCCTGGCGGCGGTCGCGCTCGGCGGCCTCCCTCAGGCGCTCGCCAACCCGGCCACGAACAAGGCGATCCTGGCCGCCGTCCCGGCACCGAGGCGGGGCGCCGTGACCGGCACCAAACAGTCCGGGGTCCAACTGGGCGCCTTCGCCGCCGGCCTGCCGCTCGCGGCGGCCGCCGGCCTCGTCGGCTGGCGCGGCGCGGTCTGGCTGGCCGCCGCCGCGGCCCTGCTCGCGGCCGTGTGGGCGTGGCGCGCCCTGCCGCCCGACGCCCCACGGCGGATGACGGCGAGCCCGGCCGTCCGGGCAGGCTCGGCACCGGAACCGGCGCCGATACCGGCACAGCCACAGGCGTCGGCACCGACAACGCCATCGGCATCGACATCGCTACCGGCATCGGAACCGGCGCCGATACCGGCACAGCCACAGGCGTCGGCACCGACAACGCCATCGGCACCGACATCGCTACCGGCACCGGTATCGGCACCGATATCGCCATCGCCATCGGCACCGATACCGATACCGATACCGATACCGGTGGCGCCCTCGGTGTCCGACGCGGGCTCGCCGCCGAAGGCGGGGCCGGTACCGCTCGCCGACCACCCTCGGCAGGCGGTCCCCGCCGGGCCCCTCAGCACGCCTCCCGCCGCACCCCCCGTCACGCCTCCCGCCGTGCCTCCCGCCGGGTCTCGCCCCCCGTCACCTGCCGCCTCCGGCAGTCCCGTGCCCTGGCTCGCCGCCTTCTCGCTCTTCCTCGGCGCCGGGATAGCGTCCGTCAACACCTACCTCGCGCTGTTCGGCGCCCAACGCCTCGGCATGGGGCCCACGATGGCGGGCGTCCTGGTCGCCGTCCTAGGCGTCGCCGGGATCGGCGGCCGCGTCGGCTGGGCCCGGGCGGCGACTCCCGGCCGCGCGCCCTGGCTGCCCGCCGGGCTCGCGGGCGGCGCGGTCCTCGCTGCCGTGCTCCTCGCCGCCGCCGTCCGCGTCGAACCGCTGGTGTGGCCCGCCGCCGTGGCGGTCGGCGTGTTCGCCGTGTCGGGCAACGCGGTCTCGATGGTGCTGGTGATGCAGCGTTCCGCGCCCGGCCGGGCCGGGCAGGACTCGGCGCTCGTCGCCGCCGGGTTCTTCGCCGGATTCGCCGTCGGACCGCCGCTGTTCGGCCTGCTCGCGGAGCGCGCACGGTACGGCCGGGGCTGGCTCCTGGTCGCGGTGGAGTTCGCGGTCGCGGGGGCCGTCGCGCTCGCCTGGGTGCTGCGGGACCGTCGTACGGGAACGGGTGCGGCGGCATGACCGCGGGGGACCCCGGCACCGGCTGGGCCGAGGAGGCCCTCGGGCTGCTGCTCGGGCGGGTCGGTGAGACCGCCGAGCAGGTGGGCGACCGCTTTCCGCTGTACGCGGACCCGGTGCACGGCCGGTGGACCACCACCGGCCGGGGCTCGTGGACCGGCGGCTTCTGGGCGGGACTCCTCCGGCTCCGGGCACGGCACACCGGCAGCCGCACCGACCACGCCCGCGCGACCGCGGCCACGGCGCGGCTCGCCTCCTGGGTCGGGGCGGACACGGCCACGCGCGGGCTCATCCTCTGGTACGGCACCGCCCTCGCCGACGAAGCCGAGGGCGCGTGCACCGGTATCGGCACGAAGCGCGAACGGGCGACGGAGGCGGCTGTGGCCGACAGCAGCGGCGGGAAGGGCGGGGGCGGGCACGAGAGTCGGGGCGACGCCCCGGACGCGGTCGCGATGCACGGTCAGGCGCTGAAGGGGGCCCTCGCCCACGGCGGCCACGGCGGCCACGGCAGCGGCGGCGCCGGTGGGAAGGGCGGGGACGGGCCCGAAGGTCGGGGCGGGGCCGTCGGCCAGGCCGTCGGCGTGGGCGCGGCGTGCGGACGAGCGACGGAGACCGCCGTCGCCGACGGCAGCGGCGGCAACGGCGACGGTACGGACGAACGCCGAAGGGGCGGCCATGGCGAGGCCGCGAGCGTGGGCGGGACAGCGAGCGTCGGCGTGCTGCGTCAGCGGGCGGCGGATGCGGTCCTCGCCGGGTTCGATCCGGTGCTCGGGCTGGTTCCGTGGGGTTCCGCGCTCGGCGGCCCTCGGCTGCGGGCGCGTGCGGACGGTGTTCCCGGCCTCGTACCGCTCCTGGCGACCGCCGGCCCCGAAGGGCGGGCGGCGGCGGCCGCGCATCTCCACCGCCATCTGGACCTGTGCCTGCCGCCCACGGCCGCCCGGCGTCCCGTTCCGGCCTGGCGCCGGGACGCGGCGGGCGGCTGGACGGCCGAGGCGGACCCGGCGCCAGGCTGGACCCGAGGCGAGGCGTGGCTCCTCCTCGCCGTGGCGGACGCGTTGACGTGCGCCGCCGACGACGACCCCGCCGTCTGGCGCGTCGGCCGGCTGACCGACGCCGCCGAACTCCTCCTCCACAGCTGCGCGTTCCTCACCGGACCCCTCGTCCCGCCCGCCGACGCCCGCCGCCCCGAGGGGCCGTCCGACACCTCCGCCGCCGCCATCGGGGCGGTCGCCCTGCTGAAGCTGGCGCGGGTTCCCGGTGCCGCCGCGTGGGCCCCGGCGTGCGCCGCCCGGGCGGCGGCCGTCCTGCACCGGCTCGCGTCGCCCGCCCACCTCACCCGGCCGGCCGGCTGCCTCCCGGCCGACTCCCTCGCCGCCGGCTCCCTCCCGCCAGGCTCCGTCCCGCCCGGCTCCCTCCCGGCCGGGATGCTGCTCGGCGGCTGCTACGACGCGCGCGGCGGCACGGCCGTCCGGCACGAACTGGTCTGGGGCGACTACTTCCTCGCCCTCGGCCTGGCCGCGCTCCTCGGCCGGGCGGACCTCAGACGGGTGTGACCGGCGGGATCGGGGGCGAGGGCGAGGGTGAGAACGGGGGCGGGGGCGGGAGCTGGGCCGCGTCCGCGTGGCCGCGCAGGACGCGCCGGGCGACGGAGGAGACGTGCTGCTCGTCGGGGCCGTCGAGGATCCGGGCGGTCCGCCCGGTCCGGAACAGGGCGGGAAGCGGAGTGTCCGGGCCGAGCCCGGCCGCGCCGAACACCTGGACGGCACGGTCCGCGACCTCCTGCAGCGTGCGCGCCGCCGCCGTCTTCGCCAGGCCCACCTCCACATGGGCGTCGCGGCCCTCCGCCACCAGGGCCATCGCCTCGTACACGAGCGGTCGAGCCGTCCGCAGTGCCAGCAGCGCCTCGAACACGTGCTGTCGGACCAGCTGCCGGTCGGCCAGCGGGCCCCGGGCGCCCCGGCGTGCGACGGCGCGTCCGCACATGAGGTCGAACGCCCGCTGGGCCTGACCGATCCATCGCAACGCCCGTAGCGTCCGGCCGAGTTGCAAGCGCTCGCCGGCGACGGCGAGCGCGCGGCCGGGTTCGCCGACCAGCTGGTCCGCCGCGACCTCGACCCCGTCGAACGCGATCTCGTACGGGCCGGTCGCGCCGAGCACGGGCAGTTCGCGGACGACGCGGAAGCCAGGGGAGCCGGTGGGCACGAGGAGGAGCGACAGGCCGTCGCGGTCCCCGGGCGACCCGCTCGTGCGGGCGAGCACGGTCACCAGATCCGCGTCCCCGGCGTGCGACACGAACCACTTGCGCCCGGTGACGCTCCAGCCGCCACCCGTGCGCGGCTCCGCCCGGGTGGCGGTGAGCGCCGGCTCGGTGCCGGGCGTGTCCGGCTCCGTCATCGCGTAACACGCCCGCAGCTCACCGGAGACCAGGCGCGTCAGGCACTCCGCCCGCACCCGGGGCGAGCCGTGCCGGGACAGCATGGTCACGTCGAGCAGCGAAGCCGACCCGAGGGCGGCCGGGCCGTGGTCGCTGGCGCCCTCCGCCTCCGCGAGCGCGGCATACGACCGCAACGGCAGTCCGCCGCCGCCGAGTTCGGAGGGCAACGGCAGTGCCCACAGCCCCGCCTCACGGGCCTCGGCGCGCAGCCGGGCCCTCAGCTCCGCGGCGACGGGGCCGCCGGCGTCCAGCCGGGACTCGCACGGGAACACCCGGTCACGGACGAACGCCTCCACCCGCTTCCGCAGGAGGCCGGCGTCCCTGTCACCACGAGCATCCGGTACGTCATGATCCGTCACTGTTTACCTCCGTCTCGGGAACTCGACAGAACACGCGTCCGACTGCCTGTCCGTGGAAGTGGTCGGGCCCGACCGCCCCTCGGTTCCCACGCAGTGACACGCCCGCGCGCCGGCCCACGCCGCGCCAGGAGATGAGGAGAGGCATGGCGTCACCAGCGACCACGCACACCACCTCGGCCCGCCGCCCGTCCGGCCGCGCGCGCCCGTTGGGCGGACTGGTCATCGCCGTCGCCGGGCCCGCCGCCCTGACCGGTACCGCGGCCGACCACCTGCGCCGGCTCGGGGCCGTGGACCCGCGCCCGGCGTCGGAGAGGGAGGCGGAGAACCGGGCGGAGGCGGCGGATCCGGCGTCGCGGGCGGCAGGCGCCGGGGAGATCGTGCTCGCCGGCGACGGCTTCGCGCCCGTCACCGCCGTCACCACCTGGGGCGCGGCGGGCTCCGGCATCGAGGACGAGGCCACCGCGCAGGCCGCCACCGGCGTGATGGCGGTCCACGGCCGCCGCCACGGAGCCCCGCGCGGACTGGGCGTCGACTACCTGGCCACCGCCACCGGCGTCCTCGCCGCACAGGGCCTGCTGGCCGCACTCGTCGGCCAGGCCCGAGGCGTGACCGCGACCGCCCGGAGCGGCGGCCGGTCGCCCGGCACCGCCGTGGCCACGGGCGCCCAGGCGGCGTGGGTGACCGCCTCCGCCGACCGCGCCGGCCTGCTCGCCGTCTCCCAGTACCTCGCCGCCGCCGGCGCCGACGAACCCGAGGCCGTCGAACCCGCCACCTGCGGACCCGCCCCCGGCGAGCCCACCCCCGGCGGACCGCCGTTCACCTCCGCCGACGGAGTCCTCTTCGAGCTGGAGACGCTCGATGCCGGGGCCTGGCTCGCGTTCTGGCGCGCGCTCCAGGCTCCCGCAGACGCGATACGAGCGGGCTGGCGGCCCTTCCAGTTCCGGTACGCCACCGCCTGCGCCCCCTTGCCCGGCGCCCTCCACGAGGTGACCCGGCGCCACACCTGGCAGCGCATCCGGCAGGCCGCCGCGGCCGTCGGGGCCACCGGGGCGGCCGCAGTCACCGGGGCGGCCGCGGTCACCGGGGCGGCCGCGGCCACCGGAGCGTCCGCGCCGGCCGGGATCGAGGTGTGCCGCCTGCGCACGCTCGCCGAGCGCGCCCGCGAGGACGACGGCGCCGACCCGTGGCACCTGCGCTCCCTGGGAGCGGGCCGAACCGCCCTCGGCGTGCCGCCCGCGCCTGGTCTTCCCCTCGCCGGCGTAACCGTCCTGGAAGCCGGACGGCGCATCCAAGCACCGCTCGCCGCCCACCTGTTGGGGCTGCTCGGCGCCCGGGTGATCCGGATCGAGCCGCCGGGCGGCGACCCGCTCAGGGGCATGCCGCCGACCTGCGCCGGAGTCTCCGCCCGCTGGCTCGCGCTCAACAGGGGAAAGGAGACCGCCGAGTTCGACATCAAGTCGCCCGCAGACCGGCGACGGCTGCGCCAACTCGCCGCCGACGCCGATGTGTTCCTGCACAACTGGGCTCCCGGGAAGGCCGCCGCGCTCGAACTCGACGCCGAGCACCTGACCGCCGTCAACCCGTCCCTCGTCTACGCCTACACGGGAGGCTGGGCCGACCGGCTCGACGACGCGCCCATGGGCACCGACTTCATGGTGCAGGCCCGCACCGCCGTCGGCGAGGCCGTCCACCCGGCCGGCGAACCGCCCGTACCGTCCCTCATGACGCTCCTCGACGTCCTGGGCGGACTCCACGGCGCCGAAGCCGTCCTCGCCGGCCTCCTCCTGCGCGAGCGCACCGGGCGCGGCGTACGCGTCGACTCCTCGCTCCTCGGCGCCGCCGACACCCTCCTCGCCCCGGCCCTGCGCAGAGCCGCCGCCGGAGCCGACCCCCGGCCGCCCGCCGGATTCCGCCACCCGCTCCCGGCGTCCGACGGCTGGATCGCCCCGACCGACGCCTGCCTCCGCGCCGCCGCCGCGTACGACCTGCGCGGCATGTGCGCCGAGGACGCCCTCGACCAGCTGCGCGCCCACGGCCTGACGGCCACCGCCGTCACCACCGACCTCTCCGCCCTCCACCACGACCCGCGCCTGTCCGGCCCGATCGGCCGGGACGCGCACGGCGCCCCCGCCGTTCCCGAACCCTGGAGCTTCGCGTGACCGTCGCCCTCAACGACCTGCTGCCCGCCGGACTCCGCCGCTCGTGGGCGGCCGACGGCACCTGTCCCGACCTCGACCTCTACAGCCTGTTCCGGGCCAGACAGATCGCCGACCCGCACCGGACCGCCGTCCTCGACGCCAAGGGCAAGCTCTGTTACACCGCACTCGACCGCAAGGTCCGCGCCCTCGCCGAGGGCCTGCGCGGGCTCGGGATCCGGGCCGGAGACGTCGTCGCCGTACAGCTTCCGGACGCGCGTGACGCCGTCGTCACCGACCTGGCCGTCGCCGCCCTGGGCGCCGTCGCCCTGCCCTTCCCGGTCGGACGCGGTCCCGCGGAGGCCGAGTGCCTGCTGCGGCGGGCCGAGGCGGTGGCGGTCGTCGCCGCCACGGAACACCGCGGCAGGACGCCGGCCGCCGACCTCCGGGCCCTCGCGCCCGCGCTGCCGGCCCTGCGCCACGTGATCGCCACGGCCCCGGACCACCACGCCGCGGCCCGTACGGAACCCGTGGGCGCCCGCACACCCACGTCGGCCCGCGTGCCCGAGGGAACGATTCCCTTCCGCGCGCTGCTGCGCACCGACCCCGCCGGCTTCGTTCCGGCCCGCCCGGATCCCGACGGTGCCGCCCGCATCCTCGTGTCCTCCGGATCGGAGGCGGAGCCGAAGATGGTCGCGTACTCGCACAACGCCCTGGCCGGCGGGCGCGGGAACTTCCTCGGCTCCCTCATGCCCGACGGCACCCCGCCCCGCTGTCTCTTCCTGGTCCCGCTCGCCTCGGCCTTCGGCTCGAACGGCACGGCGGTGACCCTCGCCCGCCACGGCGGCACGCTCGTGCTCCTCGACCACTTCACGCCCGAGGCCGCGCTCGCCGCCGTACGGGAACACCGTCCGACGCACGTCCTCGGCGTGCCCACGATGATCCGCATGATGCTGGAGGCCATGGAGGCCATGGAGGCCATGGAGGCCATGGAGGCCATGGGGGCCGTGGAGGCCGTGGAGGCCGTGGGGGCCGTGGAGGCCGTGGAGGCCATGGAGGCCGTGGGGGCATCGGGGGCCGTGGAGGCATCGGAGGCGCCAGAAGCTCCGGCGGGTTCGTTGCCGTGCCCGCGGCCGGGGCCGGCGGACCCGCTGCCCGCCCCGACCGCGCTCGTCGTGGGCGGCGCGCCCCTCGACGAGACGACCGCGAAGGCGGCGGCCGAGGCCTTCGGCTGTCCCGTCGTCAACCTCTACGGCTCGGCCGACGGCGTCAACTGCCACACCGGCCTCCGGCACACGGTGCCGCCCACCGACCGCACCGGAGTCGTCGCGGGCCACCCCGATCCCCGCGTCGCCGAGATCCGCATCGCCGACCCCGAGACGCACGAGCCGCTGCCCGAGGGGCAGATCGGCGAGATCGTGTCGCGCGGGCCGATGACCCCGCTCTGCTACGTGGCCTCCCCGGACCTCGACGCCCGCTACCGCACGCCCGAGGGCTGGGTGCGGACCGGAGACCTCGGCTTCCTCGACGACGAGGGCGTGCTGCACGTCGTCGGGCGCCTCAAGGACGTCGTGATCCGCGGCGGCGCCAACATCAGCCCCGCCGAGGTCGAGCGGGAGCTCGTCTCCCACCCGCTGGTGCGCGACGTCGTCTGCGTCGGCGTGCCGGACCCGCTGATGGGCGAGCGGCTCGCCGCCTGCCTCGTACCCAGGGGCGACCGGGCCCCGGACCTCGCCGAGCTCGGCGCCCACCTCGCCGTGCGCGGCCTCGCCCGCCACAAGCACCCGGAGCACCTGCTCGTGCTGCCCGAACTGCCCCTCACGGCCGCCGGCAAGCCCGACCGCGCGGCCCTGCGCCGCACCGTCAGGCCGTCGCTCGACCGATCAGGTCCGTCACTCGGTGTGCGAGGATGACGCCACCGTAGGTGTTGATCTTGGAAGGGGGCCTTGCACGCTGATGGCTCGTTGTTCCGCCCGCATACCGTGCCGCAGCTCGTCGAAGGCCGCGGACGCCACCGTCGCCCGGACCGTCGGCCCCGCCGACGGCAACGAAGGGCGTCCGTCATGCCGTTGACCCGCCGTACCGTCCTGACCGCCATGGTCGCGGCTCCGGTCCTCGCTCCCGCCGGAACCGCCGAGGCGGCCGCCCAGGCAGCCGGCCAACAGGCTGCCCTCCCAGCGGCCCTCGCCTCCGAGGGCCTGCCGGGACCCGTCTTCAACGCGCGCAACAGGTTCGACCTGCGTGCCCGGGCCGTCGACCTGTTCGGCAGGGAGATCCTGCTCAAGCAGGGCAGGGTGCACCAGCAGGTCGCCTTCGACCCGGTGACCGGCCTCGCGTACGTCACGCAGGTCATCAGTGACGGTCGCCGGCTCGCCGACGAGACCGTGACCCTGCCCGAAGGCGAGCGCGCCCGCCGGGGCGACCTGTGCGTCAACGAGGTCGCTCCCGACGGCACCGTACGCGCCGTCATGTACCTGAGGGGCTTCGGCCACGGCGGCGGGCTCGGCGTCGAACACGCCGACGGCCGTCCCTGGCTCTGGCTGGAGACCGACGCGGACCCCGTCACCGAGGGCAACGCCTACGGCAAGCACATCGGTCGCGTCGCGTTCACCCCCGACGCCGTCGTCGACGCGGGAAGCCCGCTGATCGAGGTCTTCGACCCGGTCCCGGGATCCGTCCGCCTCACCCCGTCCCTGGACGTCGCGCACGGCCGGATCGGGGTACGGCACGGGGCGCCCGGCGCCGAGGAGTACCGCGTCTACGACCTCGACGCCTTCAAGAGCCGGGCTTTCACCCCGCTGCACGCCTTCCCGGCCCGCTACCGCACCCAGGCCTGGTGTCTCTACGGGGACCTCGTCCACCAGAACGAGGGCAGCGCCTACGGCGACACGAACCCGCGGCCCGGCAACTCCTGGTGGAACGTCTACGACATCACCACCGGCCAGATCATCGAGCGGAGCTTCAACACCACCGCGCTCGACCTGTCCCACCGCGAGACCGAAGCCATCACCGTCCGCCAGACGCCCGAGGGGCCGCAGCTCGTCTTCGGCTTCGCCACCCGAGAACCAGGACCGCGCCAGATGGCCCTCTACGGCATCACCAGCACCACCGACGGCACCGGCGACCACGTCCCGTGGACCGAACTGGACTACGACACCGCCGTCTACGCGCCCAACTCCGGCAACTACGTGCCCCAGTACCGGCAGGTCGGCAACCGCGTCGACCTCCACCTCCGCCTGTACCGCAAGGACGGTGCCGCGTGGGGCAACGGCGAGACGGTCCTCACGCTCCCGCCGCACATCCGGCCCCACCGGACGCAGGGCATGGTCGGCCAGACCACCGGCTCCGGGGTCACCGGCTCCTTCACCCTCCGGTGGGAGGTCCTCGCCGACGGCCAGCTGCGCATCTACGACCAGCGCGCGTTCACCGGCTGGATCGGTCTCGACGACGGCTACTTCACCAGCTGAGCCGGCCGCGCCGCGGCAGGTGTGATCACGGGGAGGGCGGACTCTGTTCGCCCCGGCGACTGCGGCCCTCCTTCCTCCTCCCTCGTCAGGCCCCGGACATGGCCTTCCTCAGCTCGGTCGCCGCTGCGCGGTACACCGCCAGCAGGTCCAGGTCCTCGCCCGGGTAGTTCGCGATCTCGATCTGGCGCGCGCCGGCGTCGGGCAGCACCGTGCCCGTCGACATGTGCGCGTTGTCGAGGACGTACGCGGGCTTCCTCGCCGACAGGGAGGCGAGCTGGGACGGGGTGACCGGCTCCGGGCCGTACGTGCCCACGGTCGTGGCGCCCGCGAGGTCCGCCGCCCACGCGGTGAAGACCTGGGTGACGACGGCCGGACTCCGGCCGCCGGGCCAGGCGGACCTCAGCTCTCCGTGCAGCCTGGCGACCTCGCCGTCGAGCCGGGTCTTCCACCGGACGGCGGCGTCCTTCGTGCCGAACAGGGAGCCAAGCCGGGCGACTTCGGCGCCGGCCCTGGCCGGGTCATTGTCCAGGTTCACCTCGACCAGTCTCGCCTTCGAGCCGGCCGCCTCCCTGATCTTCCCGGCGTACGGCTCGAAGGGCGCGTACAGCACGAAGTCGGCCTCGGCGACCGCGGCGAGGTCCGAGGGCTTCGGGTCGTGGTCCGGCGCGTGGTGCACCGAGCGCGGCACGATCACCGTGACGTCCTCGGCCCCGGCTGCCTTGGCGAAGGCGCCCTCCCAGGTGGTGGTCGCGACCACCACCGGCCCCCGCCCGCCGGCCCCGGGCTTCCGCGGGTCCGGCGCGTCCTCGCTCCCGCACCCGGCGAGCAGCGGGACCACGGCGCTCAGTGCGACGAGGGCGACGAGGGAAACGAAACGGACACGGGTGCGCGCCATGAGCGGTCTCTCCGTTCGGGGACGAGGTGCGCGGCGAGGACCACGGCCCCCGCCGTCAGGACGAGGACCGGTCCGGGAGGCCAGTCCAGCCACAGGGCCAGCAGGAAACCCGTCAGGTTGACGGCGACGCCGATGCCGACCGCCCACAGGGTGATCGACCGCAGCGACCGGCCGAGCCGGCGGGCGGCGAGGGCGGGCAGCAGGGTCAGGGCGTCGACCAGGAGCGCGCCGGTCAGCTTGATCGCCCCGGCCACGGCCACCGCCACCAGCACGAGGAGCGCGGCGGTCAGGAACCGGACCGGAACGCCCGAACACTGCGCCAGCTCCCGGTCGTACAGCAGCAGAGCCACCTCGCGGCGCCGCCACCAGAACAGCGACGGCACGACGACGGCGAGGGCGCCCAGGACCACGAGGTCGGCGGTGCCGACGGACAGGATCGAGCCCCACAGCAGGGCGAAGGCCCCCGAGGCGTTGACGCCGGAGACGGCGAGGACGAGCAGTGCGGCGGCGACGGCCAGGCTCATCAGCAGGCCCATCGCGCCGGACAGTCCGTCCGGCGTACGGGCCAGCGGCGCGACCGCTGCCCCCGACAGGGCGCAGGCCACCAGCGCGCACACCATCGGGTCGAGACCGGTCAGGAGACCGACCGCGATGCCGAGCAACGCCACGTGCATCATCGCGAACCGCACCGGCATGATGTCCAGGCCGACGATGACGACGCCGATCACCGGCAGCCCGACGGCCGCGAGGAGCAGGGCCGCGCCCGCCCGCCGGACGGGCACGAGCTGGATCAGGGCGCCGAGATCGGCCGTGGCGAGCGTGTTCACCGCACCTCCCGCAGCCGGCCCGCGGCCATCTCCAGGACCCGGTCGCAGCGCGCGGCGAGCGCCCGGTCGTGGGTCACGACGACGAGCGTGACCGGAAGCGCGGTCAGCACGTCCGCCGCCTCCTCCTGGCCATCGAAGTCGAGCGCGGCGGTCGGCTCGTCGGCGAGCAGCACCTGCGCGCCAGCCGCCACGCAGCCGATGGACCGCGCCAGGTACATGCGCTGCAACTGCCCGCCGGACAAGGTGTCCACGGGTCTCGCCGTCAGCGCGCCGACGCCGAGCCGCTCGGCGGCCCCTGCCGCCTCCTCGACGGCCCCGCTGCTGCCGAGGAGTTCGTCCCCGCGCAGGGGGAAGCGGCCGGTGGCCGGCTTCTGCGGGATCCAGGCACACGCCCGGCGCCGCCACGCCCACTCGGCGGCGGAGCGCGCCTCGCGCCCGCCGACCTCGATCGTGCCGCTCGTCCGTGCGTGCAGCCCGAGCACCGCGCGCAGCAGCGTCGTCTTGCCGGAACCGTTGGTCCCGGTCAGCGCGACCCGTTCACCGGCGGCGATCTCCAGGTCGACGCCGGTGACGGCCTCGTTGCGGCCGTGCCGGCAGGCGACTCCGCGCATCCGTATGTCCAGTCCGCCCATCCGCCGTCTCTGCCCCCGCCCCTCACTCGCGTTGCCGTACCGGGTCGCCGTACGGCGGTCGCCGCGCCGGGTTCGCCGTGCCGCGTTCGCGGTGCCGGGTCGCCGCCGTACGGCGTTCGCCGTGCCGATGCGGTGAGGGAGTCGGACGGAAGGCGGCCGGAGTTCCCGTGGGGCCGACGCGGATGCGTACGATGAGCAGCCGCCCCGGGCGCGGGACGGGCGGTGACGGCACGGAGGACGACGGCGTGGTGGAGCGGAACGAGGGCGGGGCGGGTCCCGCACCGCGCAGGCGCGGACAGGGCGAACTGGAGGCCCAGGTGCTCGCCATGCTCCGCAGCGCCCCCGGGCCCGTGCCCGTCGCCTGGGTGCAGGAGCGCCTCGCCGGCGACCTCGCCTACACCACCGTCATCACGATCCTCACCCGGCTGCACGGGAAGGGCGCCGTGGCCCGCGAGCGGGCCGGGCGGTCCTTCGTCTGGACCGCCGTCGCGGACGAGGCCGGGCTCGCGGCGCTGCGGATGCGCAAGGTCCTCGACGCCGAGGCCGACCGCGAGGCGGTCCTCGCGAGCTTCGTCACCGCGTTGTCGCCGAACGACGAGCGGCTGCTGCGCGAACTCCTCGCCGACACCTCGGAGGAGGCTCCGGGCGAGGCGGAAGACTGACCGTCATGGGAGTCTTCGTCTTCCTTCCGCTGGTCCTTCCGCTCACCGCCTGGCCGGTGGCCCGGCTCGCCGAGCAGCGCCTGCACCCGCGCACCGCGACCCGGCTGCTCACCGCCGTCGCCGGTGTCCTCGCCGTGTGCAGCACCCTCTGCCTCGGACTCCTCATGATCGTCGGCACCGCTCAACTGCCGGGAAACCCGCTGCCCGACGGCTGGTCGGACCCGGAGGTACGGGCGGCCGTCCCGTACGACGAGTTCGCGGGGCCGGCGGCCATCCCCGCGCTGCTCGCGGTCCTCGTCTCCTGCGCGTCGGCGGCCTGGCGGCACGTCCGGGTACGCCGCGGGGCGGAGGGCGCCCTCGCGGGACTTCCGGCGCGGTCCGTCGCGGTGATGCCCGACCCCGACCCGTACGCGTACGCCCTGCCCGGCCGCCGGGGCCGGACCCCGGACCGCGTGGTGGCCAGCACCGGGATGCTGACCGGGCTCGGCCCGGCCGAACGGCGGGCCCTGTTCGCGCACGAGCGCGCGCACCTGAAGGGACGTCACCACCGCCATCTCGTCGTGGTGCACCTGGCGGCCCGCGCGAACCCGTTCCTGCGGCCGCTGCGCACCGCCGTGACGTACACGGCCGAGCGGTGGGCGGACGAGGAGGCGGCGGCCGAGGTGGGCAGCCGCCGCACGGTGGCACGCGCCATCGGCACCGCGGCCCTGATGTCCCGGGGCCCGCTCACCGCCACCCTGCCCGCCCTCGCCCAGGCCGGCCCGGTGCCCCGCCGGGTGGCGGCCCTGCTGCGGCCGGCCCCGGCGGCGCGCGCGTGGCCGTCGGCGTTCACGACGGCGGGGCTCGCCGTGTGGGGCGCCGCGGCGGGGGCGACCGTCTCGGCGCTGTCCTCCGCCAACTCCGCCGTCACGCTCTTCGCCGTCCTGCGCGCGGCCACGCCGATGTAGCGACGGCGGCGCGGCTACAGGTCGAACTCGTGCGGCGGCAGACCGAGCGTGAAGCAGGCCTCGCGGACGACGGCCTGTTCGGTCTTGTCGAAGTCGCCGTCCGCGCCGCCGATGACGATGCCGATCTGCACGACGGCACGGGCCTCGGCCGGCTTCTTCTTCGCCTTGGCCACCTCCTGGAGGACGCTGACCTTGCCGAAGTCGAAGTCGGCGGCCAGCTTGTCGAGGTTGTCGTCGAAACGACGCTGCAGATCGCTCGCGTCGAAGTTCTGCAGCACTTCGTTGGAGGCGATGAGCTGGGCGACACGACGCCGCTCGGAGGGGTCGACGGTCCCGTCGGCGGCGGCGACGAGCGCACACATCGCCATGCTCGCGTCTCGGAACGCGCCGCTCTTGAGGTCGTTCTTCCGGGCGATCAGCTGGGTCTGCATCGTCGATGCGGACTCCTTGATGCGGTCCCACAGGGCCATGGTGCGGTACTCCCGACGTCGGTCGATCAACTTCTACGTGCTTGTAGAACGAAGCTCGCCGGGGAGGAGTTCCCGGGTCAGCGCCGGTGGTCGCCTTGCGGCGGGCCGACGGGCAGTTCGGCCCACACCGTCTTGCCGTCCTCGCGGTACCGCACGCCCCAGCCCTCGGCCAGGGTCGCGGAGATGTGCAGGCCGCGGCCGCCCTCGTCCGAGGCCTTGGCGTGGCGCAGGTGGGGCGCGACGAGGGCGGCGTCGTCGACCTCGCAGACGACCGTCGTCTCGCCGCGGATCAGCCGCAGGGTGATCGGCGCGGCGCCGTACCGGACGGCGTTGGTCACCAGCTCGCTGACGACGAGCTCGACCGGGAACACGTCGGCCTCCGGCCACCACTCGCGGACGCGCTTCTCCGCGTGCCTCCGGGCGGGCCCGACCGCCGGGAGCTCGGCGGGCACGTCCCATGCGGCGAGGTCGTGCGCGGGCAGGCGCCGGGTGCGGGCGACGAGCAGCACACGGTCGGGGGAGAGGTGCGGTGCCACGTCGTTCGCCATCGCCTCCGGGCCGCGGCGGGCCTCGGCGAGCGCGGCGACCAGTTCGGCGGCGGTCGGGCCCTCGTCCTGCGACGTGGCCGGCGACGCCAGGCAGATCGTGCTCCCCTCCGGCAGGACGAGACTCGTGCTGGCGAACGGAGGCCCTTCCTCGCCGAGCAGCGGGCCCTCGGGAAGCGGCGAGGTGTCCACCGAACCGTCGGGACGCACGATCGCGAGGAGCGAGGAACCCGCCCGCGCGATGTCCAGCCGCCCGGTGACCGGGTCGTGCACGGCGAACGTGCAGTGCGCCGTCGGCTCGTCCGCGCCCGCGCCCGCGCCGCCGTCGCCCGCGCCGTGCGGGCTGCGCGGGCTGCGCGGGCCGCGTGTGCCGCGTGTGCCGTGTGTGCCGTGTGGCGGGTCGCCGGCGCCGCTGGGGCCGCTGGGGTGGGTGGGGCCGCTGGGGTGGCTGGGGTCTTGGTCGCAGCCCGGGCCTTCCGTGGTTTGCGGGCCGCCCGCCGCGTCCATCGCCGTGCCGGTGCCGGTGCCGGTGCCGGTGCCGGTGCCGGTGCCGGTGTCGGTGCCGGTGTCGGTGCCGGTGCCCCGGCCCGTCGGCCCGCCCGCCGTCTGGGCCTCCGCGCCCGGCTGTTCGCGGGCGAGTCGCCGGACCGTCGCGTGGAGGCGGGCGAGCAGCTCGTGCGGGTCGAGGTCGAGCGTCGTGAGGCTGTGCACGGCGGTCCGCAGCCGGCTCATCGTGGCGACGGCGCTCAGTCCCGGGTGCTCCACCTGGCCCACCACCAGCGCCACCCGCGCCCCGGGCAACGGCAGCGCGTCGAACCACGAGCCGGCCCCGCTGCCCCCGGCCCTGCGCCGCTGGGCGATCTCGGCGGCCCGCTGCGTCTCCCGCTCCTGCCGCAGCGGCCAGCTCTGCAGGGCCGTCATGACGATGTGCTCGCGGGTGAACCGCAGCGCGTTCTCCAGGCTCGCCGCGGCACGCGTCGTGATGCTCTCCGCCAGGTCGAGATCGGCCGCCAGATACGGCTCCGAGCCCGGCCGCCGCTCGAAGGACACCGCACCCAGGACCAGGCCCCGTACCGTCAACGGCGCCACCAGCCGTACCCCGTCCGCCGCGGGGACCAGCACGGGCCCGTCCGGCAGCGGGGAGCCGAACAGGCCGGGCAGGAGCACGCAGCCCGCCGTCGGCACCGGCGTCCCGGGATCGGCGGCACCGACGGCCGCGCAGCGCATCAACAGACCGTTCCCGCCCGCGAGTTCCGGCGCCCTGCCCTGCAGAACGGCGTCCGTGAGCGCCACGACGACCGCGTCCGCGAAACCGCCGTCCAGCGCGACCTCGACCAGCTCGCGGGCGGTCCGCTCCACGTCCAGCGTGCCGCCGATCCGTTCCCGCGCGTCGTACAGCAGCCGCAGCCGGGCGTTCGCGCGCTCCCGGTCGGTCACGTCCACCGTGGTGGCGACGAGACCGGCGGCCCGGCCCGCGTCGTCCTCGAGGCGGTAGACCGACACGGAGAAGACGTGCTCGTGACCCGGGTCGGAGGGAGGGGTGCTGCGCAGCAGCGTGTCCCTCAGCGGCTGGCCGGTCGCCAGCACGTCACGCAGCGCTTCCTCGTCGACGGTCACGCCCAGCGCCTCGTACGCCTCGGCCGCCGTCCGCCCGACGACGCTCTCCTCGGGCACGCCGCGCATGCCGACGGCCACCGGGTTGACCCGCACCACCCGCAGATCGGTGTCGAGGACGTGCAGTCCCACGTCCGACTGGGTGAAAACGGCGTCCAGGATCGCCTCCCCCAGCCGCGGAGCCTCCTCGCGGCTCTCCTCGTCCTTCGGCTCCGGCACCGGGACCTCCTCGCCTCGGACCCGATCGGCTCCCCCGACCATCCTGCGGGGTGGCGGCCGGATCGGCACGACGAGCGGTTCTGTATCCGGGACGTATCGGCGGGCGCTCGGCTGCGCGTCGATACGTACGGTCCCGGGGCGAGGGGGCGGACCTGAGCGCTGTCTGCCGTATCGTTCCGTCAGATCCGTCTCTTCCGTCTCTTCCGCCCATTCCGTCCATTCCGTCCACCTCCCCTTCTTCCCGTCGTTCCGTCCGCCGACCGAGAAACCGGAGCCTCCCCGTGTCCTCGCCCGCCCAGGCCGCGTCCGCCGCGCAGCCCGTCCGCGTCCTGCTCGTCGAGGACGACGAGCTGATGCGCCGCTCCTTCGCGGTGGCCCTGGAGCGCTACGGGTACGAGGTGCGGGCCGCGGCGGACGGACTCACGGGCCTCGAAATCTTCCGGGAGAACGCCTTCGATCTGCTGGTCCTGGACGTGATGCTGCCCGGCCTCGACGGGATCGGGCTGTGCCGCAGGGTCCGGGAGACCAGCCTCGTGCCGGTGCTGATGATGTCCGCCCGCGGCGACGGGCTCGACGTCGTCGCCGGACTCGAGGCCGGCGCGGACGACTACGTGGTCAAGCCCGTGGAGACGTACGTGCTGGTGGCCCGCATGCGTTCGCTGCTGCGGCGGGCGACGTACGCGCCCGCCCCGGCACCCGGGCGGACCACGGGCGGAGCCGGTCCGGCCGAGGGCGGCGGCGGGCCGGGCGAAGGCGACGTGCTGGAGTTCGGTGACCTCAGGATCGACACCGCCGGCATGGAGGTGTTCGTCTCGGACCGCCTGGTGGCCCTGACCCCGACCGAGCTGAAGCTCCTCCTCGCGTTCGCCGCCCACCCCGGTGTGGTCCTCGAACGGCACACCCTGCTGCGGGACGTCTGGGAGTACGGGTGGGACGGCGACAGCCGCGTCGTCGACCTGTGCGTGCAGCGGCTGCGCCGGAAGCTGGGCCGGGACCGGATCGAGACGGTCCGGGGCTTCGGATACAAGTTCCGGCGGTGAGGCGTGCGCCCGCCTCGCCCGTCCCGCCCGCCCCTCGCGCGTCGCCCGTCCCGCCCGCTCCTCGCGCGTCGCCCGTCCCGCACGTCCCTGCGCCGCAAGATCGTCGCGCTCGTCGCCGCCACGGCCTTCCTGATCGTGGCGGCGGTCGGCCTGCTCGTACACCTGTGGACCGCGCAGGACATCCGCAGTCGCGGTGACGCGCGGGCCTTCAACTCCCTGTACGCGGCCATGGACGTCTACCGGCGCACCGGCACGCTCACGGACGGCGCCGAGCTCGACCCCGCCGACCTGCCCGCCACGCTGCGTACCCCGGCCGACGACAGACGCCACACCGCGTACGACGGGCACGTCGACGGAAACGTCGGGCCGACCGTCTGGGCCGCCCAGCGGACCGGCGGCCCGGGCAGTCCCGTCCTCGCCGTCCAGATCAACCTGAACCCGGACCACGCCAACCTGGCGCGGCTCGACATGGCCATGGTGGTGGCCTCGCTCGCCGCGCTCGTGGCAGCCGCACCTCTGGCCGTCTACGGATCGGGCCTCGTGGCCCGCAGACTGCGCCGGGTCGCCGAGACCGCGGCCCGGATCTCGGCGGGGGACCTCGACGCCCGCACGGGGGCCACGAAGGGCCGCGACGAGGTCGCCGACATCGCCGCCACCGTCGACCGCATGGCCGACGCCCTCTCCGAGCGGCTGCGCGCCGAGCGCCGGTTCACCGCGGACGTGGCCCACGAGCTGCGCACCCCCGTCGGCGGACTGCTCGCGGCCACCGACCTGCTGCCGCCCGGCGAGACCGAGGACCTGCTCCGGGCCCGGGTACGCGATCTGCGCGGCCTGGTCGAGGACCTCCTGGAGATCTCCCGGCTGGACGCCGGCGCCGAACAGCCGGTCCGCGCCCGGGTGCCGCTCGCCGCCGTCGTCGCCGACGCCGTGGCCCGTACCGGCCTGGAGACGGAGTTCACTGAGACCGCCGAGACCGCCGAGGCCTCCACCGCGGCCACCGCGACGGGGCAGGTCGTGGAGACCGATCCCCGCCGTCTGGAGCGGATCGTCGGCAATCTCGTCGTCAACGCCCACCGGCACGGCGCCGCCCCCGTCCAGGTCACCGTCCACGGACGCACGGTCGTCGTCCGCGACCACGGACCCGGCTTCCCACCGGAGGTGCTGCGCCACGGCCCGCGCCGCTTCCACACCGGCGCGCGGGAACGCGGCTCCGGCCACGGCCTCGGCCTGACCATCGCCCTGGGACAGGCCCGCGTCCTCGGCGCCGCGCTGCGCCTCGCCAACGCCCCGGACGGCGGCGCCGTCGCCACCCTGCGCCTGCCGGCCTGACCGGCGCCGGGCGGCGGCACGAGGGAGGCGCCGCTGCAGACCTGCCGCGGCAGACCTCGCTACAGAGACCTGCCGCTACAGACCTGCCGCACGGCGGAGCGCTCGCCGATACACGGCCGCCCAGGTCCCGACACGTATCCCGGACACCCTTCGACGTGCGCCTTTCCGTACGAGAAGAGGAGTCCGCATGACATCCGTGCCCGTGACCACCGACCCCCTGCTGCCGTACCCGACGCCCGGCATCGCGGCCGCCACCACCGACCTCACGAAGGTCTACGGCAGCGGCGACACCCGGGTCGTCGCCCTGGACCGGGTCGACATCGCCTTCCGGGAGGGCGAGTTCACCGCGATCATGGGGCCGTCCGGGTGCGGCAAGTCCACCCTCATGCACTGCGCGGCCGGACTCGACGCGCCCACCTCCGGTTCCGTACGCGTCGGCACCACCGAGCTGAGCCGCCTGAACGACCGTCAGCTCACCCAACTGCGCCGGGAACGCATCGGGTTTGTCTTCCAGGCGTTCAACCTCCTCCCGACGCTGACCGCGATCGAGAACGTCACGCTGCCGATGGACATCGCGGGACGCCGCCCCGACCGGGAGTGGCTGGAACGCGTGATCTCCATGGTCGGCCTCGCCGGGCGCCTGGGTCACCGGCCCGCCCAGCTGTCCGGCGGCCAGCAGCAGCGCGTCGCGGTCGCCCGCGCCCTGGCCTCCCGGCCCGCGATCGTCTTCGCGGACGAGCCCACCGGCAACCTGGACTCGCGCGCCGGGGCCGAGGTCCTGGGCTTCCTGCGCGACTCGGTGCGCGAACTGGGCCAGACCGTGGTCATGGTCACCCACGACCCGGTCGCCGCCGGCTACGCCGACCGCGTGGTGTTCCTCTCCGACGGCCGCCTGGTCGAGGAGATGACGCGGCCCGGCCCGGACCGGGTCCTGGACCTGATGAAGAACCTCGGCGCCCGCAGCGGCTGATACCCGCGCCGGCTGATACCGGCACCGGCTGATACCCGCGCCGTCCGGCCTCCGCCCGCCGACCCCCGCTCTCCTCCCTCCGTACCTCCCCTCCCTCCGTACTTCCCTTCCCCTCCCTCCGTACCTCCCCTCTCCGTACCTCTCCTCTCCCCACCTCTCCTCCTCCCAGGCGAAAGCTCCCCATGCTGAGAACAGCCCTGCGCAACATCCTGGCCGCCAAGGCCCGACTGGCCATGACCGTCCTCGCCGTCTGCCTCGGCGTCGCGTTCGTCAGCGGCACCCTCGTCTTCGCGGACTCCACCGCCGCCGCCCACCGCGCCGCCGCGTCGAAGAGCTTCGCCGGGATCGCCGTCACCGTGACCGAGAAGGCCCCGCTGCCCGGCGCCGCGGACCGGCAGCGGAGCGGCGTGCTCGACGACGCGCTCGTACGGAAACTGGCCCAGGTGCCCGGCGTCGCCGCGGTACGGCCGTCCGCCGACGGCTCGGCGATCCTGAACGCGGCCGACGGTTCCCCGCTGCGGGCCGACCGGGCCTGGTCACACCTGGCCGCCGCCTACGTGCCAGCCGAGGACGTGCCCGCCAAGGACGGCACGGACAGCCGCTATCCGCTGGCCGAAGGCCGCGGCCCCGTGAGCAGCGACGAGATCGCGGTCGACAGCGGCACCGCGGCCGCCGGCCGCTTCCGCGTCGGCGACACGATCACGCTGGCCACGGACGGCCCGGTCATGACCAAGCGGCTCGTCGGCATCGTCACCACCGACGACCCCCGGGTGACCGCCGGCGGCACCCTCGCGCTGTTCGACAAGGCGACCGCTCAGCGGCTGTTCGCGACGCCGGGCCACTACACCGGCATCGACCTGTCCGCCGCGCCCGGCACCACCGCGGGCGAACTCGCCGACCGGGTCACGGCCGTGCTCCCCCCCGACCGTGCCGAGGCCACCACGGGAGCCGCCCAGGCGGCGCAGCAGGCGGTCCTCGTCGACACCCTGACCCGCGGCTACGAGAAGGTGCCGATGGTGTTCGCCGGAGTCGCGCTGTTCATCGGCTCCTTCCTCATCGTCAACACCTTCACCATGCTCGTGGCGCGGCGCACCCGTGAGACCGCCCTGCTGCGGGCGATCGGCGCCTCGCGCCGCCAGGTGTCGCGCGCCGTCCTGCTGGAGGCCCTGGTGGTCGGTCTGGTCGCCTCGGCGGCCGGCTTCCTGCTCGGCCTGGGCGTCGCCGCCGTCCTGCCCGAGGTCCTGAGCAGCGGCGGGAACACCCTGCCCCGCGGCCCCCTCGTCATCGGCCCGCTCCCGGTCGTCGCGGCCTTCGCCGTCGGTGTCGGCGTCACCGTGCTCGCCGCCTGGCTGCCGGCCCGGCGGGCGGCGCGGGTCGCACCGGTCGAGGCGATGCGTACGGCCGAACAGCCGCCCGCTCTCCCGCGGTTCGGGCTGCGTGGCGCGGTGGGCCTCGGCCTCCTCGTCCTCGGCGCCGGATGGCTCGTCTCGCTCAGCGGCGCGCAGGACGCGTCGGAGGAGAACCTGCGGAGCGCCATGGCCGGCTGCGGCCTGCTCGTCGCCGCCCTGATCGTGCTCGCGCCGCTGCTCGCCGGCCCGGTGATCCGGCTGACCGGGCGGCTGACCGGCCGCCTCGGCGTCACCGGCCGGCTGGCACGCGAGAACGCGCTGCGCGACCCGCGCCGCACCGCGGCCACCGCCGCCACCCTCCTGGTCAGTACCGCGCTCGTCGCGGGGCTCGCCGTCATCGGCAACTCCACCGGGCAGGCCCTCGACCGCCAGGCCGCGGCCGGCCTCGGTGCCGACCACGTGATCAGCACCCGCTCCACCATGACCGGCATCGACCCCGCAGCCGTACGGCGGCTCGCCGGGACGCCCGGAGTGCGGACGGCGAGCGCCGTCACCGACTCCACCATGTTCACCGGTGGCGGCGTCAGGCAGATCTCCGGCGTCGACCCGGCCACCGTCGACGACACGATGAGGCTCGAGTTCGTCTCCGGCTCCGCCGAGGGCCTCGCACCGGGCCGGATCGCCGTCTCCGCCACCCTGGCCAGGGAGAACGGGGTGACGACCGGAGACGTGCTGAACGTCAGCCTGGGGCGCGGCGACCGGTTCACGAAGGTCACCGTCGCGGGCGTCTACCAGGACAACCCCACGGCACGGGACGCGCTCGGCGTCCGTTCCGAGGTCGCGGGGAACAGCCTCCTGCCCGGCTCCGTCCAGCGCGTCCTCCTGCGCACGGACGGCACGGTGTCGAAGCCGGACCTGGAGGCACGTCTGCGCACCGCCGTGGACAACAACCCGCTGCTGAAGGTGCAGGACCGCGACGAGCTCGTCCGCGAGGCCGCCGGCACCATGACCGACCTGCTGAGCGTGATGTACGGGATGCTCGTCATCGGCGTCGTCATCGGCGCGCTCGGCATCGTGAACACGCTGGCGGTGTCGGTCGCCGAACGCACCCGTGAGATCGGCGTGCTGCGGGCCCTCGGCATGGACCGCGCCGCCGTCCGCCGGACGATCCGCCTGGAGGCGCTGACCGTCGCCGGCCTCGGCACCCTCCTGGGCCTGACGGGCGGGCTGTTCGGCGCCTGGGCGGTCGGATCGCTCGCCAACGGCGCGGTCGAGCAGTACTCCCTGGCCGTTCCCTGGGGAACGCTGCTCCTCGTCTGCCTGCTGTCCCTCACGGTCGGCACCCTCGCGGCGGCCGTCCCTGCCCGCAGGGCGGCGGCCTTGAGCCCGCTCGAGGCCGCGGCCTAGGACCCGCCCCGGTCCGCCGGCGCACCTGCGGGCCTCCGAAGGTCACCGCTCACCGTCCGGACCGCTCACCGCACCGCGACCGTGCCGAGGTAGCGGGCGTACTCGTCGAGCGCGGCCGTGGCCTGGGCGTCGTCGCGGTCGATGAGCCAGTTGAGGGTGAGGCCGTCCATGAGGGAGAGCCCGTGGCGTGCGAGGACCGGAACCTCGACGGTCCAGCGGACGTGGGCGGCGCGGGCGACGGCCTCCAGGTACTCGCCGAACACGGCGAGGTAGTGCGCGTACTGCCGGCGGGCCACGTCCGCCAGGTCCGGCTGCCGCAGGGCGTACTGGGTCAGCTCGTACGTCACCATCTGCTCGGCGGGGCTCCGGCGGATGCCGTCCCAGTAGGCGTGCAGGGTGTCGCGGATGATCTCGTACGGGGAGCGGCCGTCGTCCTCCGTGGCCGTCGCCGTCGTGGGGACGAGCGTCCGCCGCATGATCCGGTCGATCACGGCGTGCAGGAGTTCCTGCTTGGAGCGGAAGCAGTAGTGGAAGGCGCCCAGCGGGGCCCCGGCCTCGGTGGTGATGGCCCGGGTGGTCGCCTTCGCGACGCCGTCGCGGATCATGACGGCGATGGCCGCCTCGACGAGCTGGTCGCGGCGTTCGTCGGCCGACAGGCGGGTCATGCAGGCTCCCTGGGCGGGCGGGCGGGCGGGCAGGCGGGTGGAGGAGAACAGGAGTCTAGGCACGGGACAGGAGCCGCCGGAGGGGCAGGAGTCATCCAGAGGGACAGGAGTGAGTCGCCGGTGGGACAGGAGTCGCCGCAGGGACAGGAGTGAGTCGCCGGAGGGACAGGGGCCGCCGTAGGAAGAGGTCAGAGGAAGGCGTGGCCCTCTCCCCGGTACGTGGGGACCTCGTCGACGATCCGGCCGCCCGCCACGACGTGCAGCCGGTCGACCCGCTCGCACAGTTCGCCGGCCTTGGCGTGGCGGAACCATACGCGGTCGCCGAGCCGCAGCGCGTCGGCGGCCTCCCCGGTGAGCGGCGTCTGCACCTCGCCCGCGCCCTCGCGGGGCAGCAGGCGCAGGCCGGGCGGCCACACGGGTACGGGCAGGCGGTCCGCGCCCGCCGGTCCGGAGGCGGTCCAGCCGCCGCCGAGGACCGTGACGTGCCGGGGCGCCGGGCGGCGGACGACGGGGAGGACGAAGAAGGCGGCGGGATACGGCGTGAACGCGCGGTAGTGGTCGAAGAGCGCCGGGGCGTAGAGGCCGGAGCCGGCGCCGAGTTCGGTGACGGCCGCCTCGGCCGAGGTCGTGTGCAGGCTGCCGGTGCCGCCGCCGTTGACGAACTCGAGGTCCGCGACCGAGCGGACGGCGCGGATCGCCTCGGCCCTGCGCCGCGCCAGTTCGCGCGCGGAGACCCGCTGGACGAGCCGGAGCGCCGCCCGGGCGGCGCGCGGGCCGGGCTGGTCGTCCGCGACACCGGCGATCTGCCCCTCGTACGACATGAGCCCGACCAGCCGGAAACGGCGGCGGGCGACGACGGCGCGGGCGAGTTGGCGGGCCTGGGCGGGGGAGTGCAGCGGGGAGCGCCGCATCCCCAGGTGCAGGCGGCCGCCCCACAGGCGCAGGGAGGCGTCGAGGTCGAGGCAGACCCGTACCGGAGGGCCGTAGTGGCCGATCACGGACGCGACGTGGTCCAGGTGCTCGACCGAGTCGATCATGATCGTCACCCGCGCGGCGAGCGTGTCGTCGGAGGCGAGCCGGCGCAGCGCGTCGGGGTCCGTCGTGGGATAGCCGACGAGGACGTCCTCCGCCTGTTCGGCGAGCCACAGTGCCTCGGGCAGGGTGAAGGCGAGGATGCCGGCGAAGCCGGGGAGGCGCAGCACGTCGCTGATCAGCGCGCGGCAGCGCAGCGACTTGCTGGCGAGGCGGACGGGCTTGCCGTTGCTGCGCCCGGTCATCTCCCGCGCGTTGGCGCGCAGTGCGTCCAGGTCGACGACGGCGAACGGCGGCGTGAGACCGGCCGTCGCCCTCTCCAGCTCGGCGAACGGCGCCGAGGCGGCGGGGGACTGGGCGGCCGGGCGCGGCAGGAAACCGGAGCGGGAGCCGGAGCCCGAGCGGGAGTCGGAGCCGGGTGACGGGGGCGGGGTTCGCATGGCGTGGGCGCCTTCCTGACGGGGCGGCGGCAGGAGCCGTCCGAGGCGCGGCCACCATCTCCTGGTCGCCCGTCCAAGTCAAGCTATCGGGACCCTTGACTTGGACGACTGACCAAGACGACCATCCGGACAACCGAATCCCCGGGGACCGCCCGGCGGGGAGGTACACCGGCGGGCCGCGTCCAGTGCATCCCCGGCATACCTCCCGCTTCCCCGGGGGGTTCCAGGGCGGGGCTCCAGGGCTCCAGGCCCCCAGGGCTCCAGGCCCTCAGGGCTCCAGGCCCTCAGGGCTCCAGGCCTCCCGGCCTTCCGGTCCACCCCGGCCTTCCCGTCCACCCCGGCCGCCCAGGCCTCCCGGTCACCCCCGGCCGCCCACACCGCCCCCCCGTCGAGAGGAATCCGCCGTGACCGAGACCTGGCGCAACTGGTCCGGAAGCCAGCAGGCACGTCCCGCCAGGGTCGTCCGGCCCGGAAGTACGGACGAGGTGGCCGCCGCCGTGAAGGACGCGGCCCGCGAGGGACTACGCCTCAAGGCCGTCGGCGCGGGGCACTCCTTCAGTCCGGTCGCCGTCGCCGACGGCGTCCAGCTGAGGCTGGACCGGCTCGACGCGCCGCACGTGGTCGACGCGGAGAGCGGCCTGGTCACGGTGGGTGCCGGCATGCCCCTGTGGAAGCTCAACCCGCTGCTCGCCGCGCACGGCCTCGCGCTGGAGAACATGGGCGACATCGACCGGCAGACCGTCTCCGGGGCGATCTCGACCGGAACCCACGGCAGCGGTCTCCGCTTCGGCGGGATCGCCACCCAGGTCCGGGCCCTCGAACTCGTCCTCGCCGACGGATCGGTGGTCACCTGCTCGGCCGGCGAGCGGCCCGAGCTGTTCGCGGCCGCCCGGGTCGGTCTCGGCGCGCTCGGCGTCCTCACCCGCGTGACGCTCCAGTGCGTGCCGAGCTACGTCCTGCACGCCAGGGACGCCACCACGCCCGTGACCGAGACGCTCGACCGGATGCACGAACTCGCGGACACCCACGACCACTTCGAGTTCTTCTGGTTCCCGCACAGCGATCTGACCCTCACCCGCAGGTTCCGCCGCCTGCCCGGCACCACACCGCTGAAGCCCATCGGCGCGCTGAGCCGCCGGGTCGACGAGACCGTCAGCGGCCTGGGCTTCGAGGGGCTCAACCGGCTCGGCACCCGCTTCCCGGCCCTCGTACCGCCGATCACCCGCTTCGCGGCGCGCGCCATGTCCACGCGCGAGTGGACCGACCTTTCCCACCGTGTCTTCGCGTCCGCGCGCGACGTCCGGTTCCACGAGGGCGAGTTCGCCATCCCGAGGGAACGGGCCGCGGACGCGCTCGGCGAACTGAAGCGCTGGATCGACACCCATGACGAGAAGGTGTCCTTCCCGCTGGAGGTCCGTTTCACCGCCGCCGACGACATCTGGCTCTCCACCGCGTACGGCCGCGAGAGCTGCTACATCGCCTTCCACCAGTACCACCGGATGCCGTACGACCGGTACTTCCGCGCCTGCGAGGACATCCTCGCCGCCCACGGCGGCCGGCCGCACTGGGGCAAGATGCACGGCCTGGACGCCGAACGGCTGCGTCCCCGCTACGAGCGCTTCGACGACTTCGTCGCCCTGCGAGACGAGCTGGACCCGGCCGGTCTCTTCGCCAACCCGTACCTCGACCGCGTCCTCGGACGCGCACCGGGAGCGGCCAGGCCGTGATTCGCTGGTGCACGCTTTTCCCGCGCGCCACCCGCGGGGCGCCGTGAGGACGCCGAGTCGAGTGTCCTGATCTCGTCTCAGATGTCCCGATGCTGTCCGTCGTTGCTGCGCGCACCCGTGTATCGAGGGCTGGGCCGTGCGCACTCGCACATACGCGAACCCCTACCCTGGTGCCCGCCGAGTGGCGGACTTCGAACAGTACGACGAACGGGATGTGACAGGTGACGGGGGCGAACGGCGCCGACATGGTCGGCCAGGTCCTGGGCGGGCGATACCGCGTGACCGCGACGATCGGCCGCGGGGGCATGGGCGTGGTCGCCCGGGCGGTGGACCAGCTGCTGAACCGCGAGGTCGCCGTCAAGGTGCTGCGGGCCTACACCGACGCATCCCCGGCCGAACTGGCCGATCTGCGGGTCCGGATGCAGCGCGAGGCGCAGGCCGCCGCCCGCATCCGGCACAGCGGCGTGGTCACCGTGCACGACGTCGTCGAGGAGCAGGGACTGCCCGTCATCGTCATGGAGCTGGTCGACGGACCCTCCCTCGACGACCTGCTGACGGAGCGCGGCCCCATGGACCCGCGCGAAGCGGCCGCGATCGGCGCGAAGCTGATGGACGCGCTCGACGCGGCCCACCGGGCCGGCGTCCTCCACCGGGACGTCAAGCCCGGCAACGTCCTCCTGGAGAGCAGCGGCCGTGTGGTGCTCACCGACTTCGGCATCGCCAGCATGGACACCTCCGGCGAGGAGGCCCTGGCCAAGCTGACCCAGAGCGGCCAGATCGTCGGCTCCCTCGACTACCTCCCGCCGGAGCGCGCCCAGGGACAGGTCCCGGGTGCCGCGTCGGACATCTGGGCGCTCGGCATGACGCTGTACGCGGCCGTGGAGGGCGCCGCGCCCTTCCGCCGTACGTCGGTCTGGTCCACGCTCGCGGCGATCGTCGGCGAACCGCTGCCGGCGCCCCGCCTCGCCGGGCCGCTCGCCCCGGTGCTCCAGGCGCTGATGGCCAAGGACCCGCTGCAGCGGCCGGACGCCGCGCAGGCCCGCGAGATGCTGGAGGCGGTCGCCGCGGGCCGGACGCCGGGGGCCGCGCCGACGCCCGGCACGGGCACAGGCCTGGGCACGGCCCAGGCGCCGGGCCCGGGCGGCACCCCGACCGCGGGCCTGGGCGTGCACCCGGCGGCCCCGGCCGCCGGCCTGGGGGCGACCCCGAACCCGGGTACGGCGCCCGGCCTGGGCGCGGCCCCGAACCCGGGCATGGCGTCCGGCACAGGCACGAACCCCGGCACGGCGCCCGGCCTGGGCGCGACCCCGCCCCCTGCCCCGGCCCCGCAGGCCGTCACGCCACCGCCGGCGGCCTTCGGTCCTCCCGCCGCCACGCCGTTCTCCCAGCCGGCTCCCCAGCCCGCCGCCTTCTCCCTGCCGGCCGACGCGTACGGTGCTCCCGCTCCGCACCCGGGCGCCGCGCACCCGGGAGTGGCGCCGGGCGTGGCCGCGGGTGGCGTCGGCCGGGCCGAGACGCGTGCCACCGCCGTCCGCGCGCGGCGCCGTCGCACCCGTACCGTCGTCGCGGTGGCCGCAGCAACCGTCCTCACCTGCGGCGGAGTCGCCTACGCCCTGATCGGCATGCGCGGAGACGCGGACACCGGCGGGTCGGACACGGCGCTCCCCACGGCGAGCACCTCCACCGACGGTGACATGTCCGACGCGGGCGGTGCCACCGACGGCGCGACCTCCCCGGGGGACCTGACGTCCATCAGCCCCAGCGCGACGCCGTCCGCCACCCCTTCCCAGAAGGACGGGGACAGCGGAGCCACGTCGGCGCCCGGCGACGGCGACGGGGACGCGGACGACAAGCCGACCGCGTCGCCGTCCGCCTCGAAGGACACCCTGCCCAGCTCGACGGTGAAGGAGCCCACGCCGGTGTCGACGGCGTGCACCGGCTGGGCCCACTCGAACCGCAGCAGCGGCGTGGGTGCGGCAGGCCAGAACACCCACCTCTACACCGGGCCGTACGCGGAGTGCTCGTACGTGACCGTGATCAAGACCGGCGTGAAGGTCTCGTACGACTGCTACGTGACCAACGCCCACGGCAACAAGTGGATCTTCGCCCGGATCCAGGGCACGACCACCGAAGGCTGGATCTTCGCCGACAAGTCCACCCTCACCGGCGGCTCGCTCATCCGCTGCTGAGCGGCCGCTTCACGGTCACGGTGACCGCCTCGGGCGCGAGCACCGCCTCCAGCTCCGTGCCGTCGGGCCGGCGCAGCCGGACCCGGGCCCCCTCGACGTGCACGGAAAGCGCCGGAAGGCCCTGCGGCTCGGCCGAGAAGGGCGTCGTGGGGGAGGACGTCGCCCCGGAGAGCCCTGTGGCGGAGACCTTCGTCGCAGCGAGCTTCGTGGCGGCGACGAAGAGGGTGGCCGTACCACCCGTGGTGCCGGTGAGGACGGGCAGCGCGGCCGCCGTCCCGTACGCGGTGCCGCTCGGTACGGGCCGGGTGGCGGCCGCGGCGTACCCGTGGACGTTCCGCATGGACGACGTCAGCCACGTACCGCCCGGCGTCGTGGCGACCACCCGGGCGGACAGCCCGTCCGTGCTCTCCGCGACGGTCGTGCCCGCCGCCGCCCAGCCGCTGTGACGCACCTCGGTGCCGGGCTGCGCGCCGGTGACCAGATGGGCGTGGATCTCGTCCGCACCCGCCGCGAGGACGACGGAGGTCACGGTCACACCCGGGAGTTCGGCGCCCCGGACGCGGGGCCGGTGGGCGGAGGCGGCCCAGCCCTCGCCCGCGCCGAGCGGGCGGATCCGGCCGCGCAGGCTGAGTTCGCCGTCGACGAGGACGCCGACGTGGTTGTCCGGAGCGCCGTCGAGGACCGGGCCGGTGGCGGTGGAGTGGGCGAGGCGGGCGTACAGCGGATCGTCGGGCAGGACCTGGTCGGCCGGCTGGTCGTCGCTGCCGTGGTTGTGGAGCCGTACGACGCCGTCGGCGGCGGTGGACTGGATCAGCCAGCCCGGCCGGGGGAGCGGGACGACCGCGTCGGCGCGCTCGACCGGAGCGGGTTCCTCGGCCGCCGTCCACACGGGGTGGTCGGGCGGAAGGAGGAGCCCGAGGAAGCCCTTGCTCGCCCAGTACGGCGAGGCGGGCCCCGAGTACTCCTGGACGAGCGGGAGATGGGGCCCGTGCCAGCCGAGGGTGAGCAGCCCGTCCGCGTCCGTCGCGCCCCGGTCGACGAAGTGGCGCAGCGACCCGGAGGCGAGGCGGCGGGTGGTGCCCGGCGCGAGCGGGGTGTGGCCGGTGAGGGCGCCGGCCCACAGCGGCGCGGTGGCGGCGAAGCGGTAGGTGAGGGAGCGGCCCTGGTGCATGGGGGAGCCGTCGGCGCCGAAGGTGCGGGAGTAGCCGTCGAGATGGGTGCGCAGGCGGGGGCCGTAGACGTCCATCAAGTGCCTGGCGCCGGCGAGATGGGCGTGCAGGACGGGGTAGAGGTGGAAGGCCCAGCCGTTGTAGTGGTCGAAGGCGCGCGGGCGGCCGTCGGTGTACCAGCCGTCGCCGAGGTACCACTGCTCGATCTTCGCCAGGCCTCGCTCGACGGCTGCCCGGGCGGCACCGTCCGCGTCCGGGCCGACCTCGGTCAGGAAGCCGCCGACGGTGAACGGGAAGAGCCACCAGTTGTTGTCGACGGGGGTGTGGTGCAGGGCTCCGGCGAGCCAGGCCCGGACGCGCTCGCGGACCGGGTCGTCGAGCCGGTCCCACAGCCAGGGGCGGGTCAGGCGCAGCGCGAGCGCGATCGAGGCGGCCTCGACCATGGGCTGGTTGCGGTCGCCGACGGCGAGCCAGGAGACCGGGTCCCCGCGGGTCAGGTCGCGGTCGGTGGTCGGAGTGCGGGTACCGGCGGCCAGGCCCTCGGCGTAGCGCGAGAGGAAGCCGTGCGGATCGTCGCCGGCCGCGCCCGCGATCCGAAAGGCGGCCAGCAGGAAGGTCCGGGCGAAGCCTTCGAGGGCGTCCGACCGCGTCCCCGAGACGCTGGGTCGGGGCCCGGGCAGGGCGATCAGGGCGTGTCCGGGACCGGCGTGGCGCAGGGCCGAGGTCAACAGCCCGTCGGCGACCGCCTCCCAGTGCGCCCGGGTCCAGCCGGTGCGGGGGCTGAGGACGCGGTCCTCCGGGGGAAGCGGGATCGAGGACATGCGGGTGCGCTCCTTGGTCCGATCAGGCGGACCGAATCTAGGGAGCGACGGATCGAACGTCAAGAACACATGAGCGTACGATCACGTCAGATCGTTTGATCAGCGTCCGGTGGGGCGAGGAGCCCATGCAGGGTGCGGTCAGCGTCTCGGCGGTCAGTCGACCGGCTTGCCGGGCTGGTCGTGGGTGGCGCAGTGGATGCCGCCGCCTCCGGCGGCGATGGTGTCGATGTTCACCTGCACGACGTCCCGCTCGGGGAAGTGCTCCTGGAGGATTCCCCGCGCGCGGTCGTCGGCCTTCCTGTCGCCGAACCTGGGCAGGTACACCGCGTCGTTGCCGATGGAGAAGTTCGCGTAGGTCGACAGGAAGTCGTCGCCGTGGCCCGTGATCCGGTCGGGGTCCGGCTGCGGGAGGTCGATGACCTCGAAGCGGCGGCCCCGTGCGTCGGTCGCCTCGCTCAGCACCGCCTTGGCCTCGTCCGAGGAGCGCGACCAGGAATCGGCGGGCGTTCCCGGGAAGGCCCGGTCCAGGAGGATCACCCCGGGCGCCGTGAACCGTACGAGACTGTCGACGTGGGCGTCGGTGATGTCCTCGCCGCGGACGCCCGTCAGCCAGATCACCTTCTCCACGCCCAGGAGCCGTTTGAGCTCGGCCTCGATCCGGTCGCGGCTCTTGCCGCGGTTGCGGTTGTCGTTGACGATCGAGCTCTCGGTGACCAGCAGCGTTCCTTCGCCGTCCGTCTCGAAGGAGCCGCCCTCGGCGACGAGGGGCGCCTGCTCGCGGGGAATCTCGTATCGCGCGAGCAGCTTCCGGCCGACCTGGCCGTCGTTGGTGTGGACCTGCTTGCCGCCCCAGCCGTTGAAGTTGAAGTCGACGCCGACGATTTCTCCGCCCTCCTCGACGAAGACGGGGACGGTGTCCCGGGCCCACAGGTCGTCGACGGCGAGAGGAATGACCTCGACGCCGGAGCCGCACGCCTTCTGCGCCGCGGCCTGCTGGTCCGGCCGGGCCGACATCACGACGTACTCGTACTCGGCGACGGCCCGTGCGACGCGCGCGATGTCCTGCCGTACGTACGGGAGGTCGCCCTCCCAGACGGACTCCAGCGCCGGCCATGACATGAACGTGCGGGCGTGGCTCTCCCACTCGGCCCCCAGGCGCCGCTTCCTGTCGGTTCCGGTGGCCGGACCGGTGGTATCCGCCGCACCTGACGGGCCCGCGTCGCCGGGCCCGCAGGCCGCGGCGCCGAGGGTGAGCGCTCCGGCTCCTGCGAGCACACGCAGAGCGGAACGGCGGGAGGCGCGGAAGTCGGACATGGGGTCTCCGATCGTGAGGGCGCGGGACCGGGGATCCGGCGGCGGCGGGCAACAGGGAGATGACGCGCGAACCGCCGCGGTTCCCGCTGCTGTGGTCCCGTCGCCGCGGTTCCCGTCGACAGCGTGCCTCGCGTGCCTTGGAACCGTCGGCACCGCCGCCTCCCGGCTTGAACGCCCCCGCGGTCGCTTCGGTCACGCCTCCTGAGGTGAACGCCCTGCCCGAGGTGAACGCCCTGCGGTCGCCTCGCTCATGCCTCCCGCCGCGCGTCGATCTCGGCGATCAGGCCCTCGATGAGCTCCTTGATCTCGTCCCGGATGGGCCGGACGGCTTCCACGCCCCGGCCGGCCGGGTCCTCCAGCTGCCAGTCGAGGTAGGTCCTGCCGGGGAAGTACGGGCAGGCGTCGCCGCAGCCCATGGTGATGACGTAGTCGGACGCCTGGACGGCCTCGGTGGTGAGCCGCTTCGGCTGCTGGTCAGTCCATGCTGACGTCAGTCGACACTGAGCTGATGCGGGTCCTGGCCGACCCGCTCCGGCTCGAGATCGTGACCCTGCTCGCCCGCGAGACCCTGTGCACCACGCACCTGGTCGAGGAGACGGGAGCCAAGCAGACCAACCTCTCCAGAGGTCATCGAGGCCCTGGCCGGTCAGTTCGCCGCCCTGGGCCGGCTCGCGCGGCTCACCACCGAGGCGAACACCAAGCGTTCCTGCCCCTGACGCACCTCTTCCCCGCCCACACCCGAGGTGGGATCGCGGGCGCGGTCCTGGCTGACGCGATGTTCGGCGAGCCGCTGGTGAAGTGGTCCACGCACGACCGCTCGGCCGGGGACCTGCTGCTCGGCGAGGTCGTGGCGACGGCCGGGCTGATCCTGCTGATCTTCGGCCTGGCCCGGACGGACCGCCTCCGCTTCGCGCCCGTCGCGGTCGCCTCGTACATCGGCGCCGCGTACTGGTTCACCTCGTCGACGTCCTTCGCGAACCCGGCGGTGACGATCGGTCGCGCCTTCACCGACACCTTCGCGGGCATCGCCCCGGCCTCGGTCCCCGGCTTCGTCGCCATGCAGCTGGTGGGCGCGGTGGCCGGCCTGTGCCTGGTCGCGGTCATCTTCGTACGCGGCCGCTCATGAGCGCCTGAACGCGACCGACGCCGGTCGGCCGACGGATGCCGGTCGGTCGACGGATGCCGGTCAGTCGACGGACGTGGGTCAGTCGATACGGGGGCTGCGGCGTTCCACGAGGACGGTGTCGCGCCAGACGCCGTGGTGGCGGCCGATGCGCTCGCGGGTGCCGACGACCCGGAAGCCGGCCGGGGCGTGGACGGCGAGACTGGCGGCGTTCTCGGGGAAGATGCCCGACTGGATGGTCCAGATCCCCGCCGCCTCCGTCGACGCGACGAGCGCTTCGAGAAGGGCGGAGGCGACACCGCGGCCACGGGCCTCGGGGTGGACGTAGACCGAGTGCTCGACGACGCCCGCGTACGCGCAACGGTCGGAGACCCGGGTGGCGGCCACCCAGCCGAGGACGCGACCGCTCCCGTCGAGGGCGGCGAACCGGTGCTCGGGCAGCCTGGCCGCGTCGAACTGCTCCCAGGTGGGGGCGGTGGTCTCGAAGGTGGCGTTGCCCTCGTCGACGCCCGCCTGGTAGATCGCGACGACCTCCTCGGCGTGGTCGGTGGTGAGCGGCACCACGACGACGGCGAGCGCGGCGGTCATGCGGCGGCGGCGTTCGTGAGGACGGCGCCCATGGCGGCGAGGACGGCCGGTTCGACCCGGTAGTAGACCCAGGTGCCGCGCCGCTCGGAGGAGAGCAGCCCGGCCTCCTTCAGCTTCTTCAGGTGGTGGGAGACGGTGGGCTGGGAGACGCCGACGTCGGAGATGTCGCAGACGCACGCCTCGCCGCCCCCGTGGGAGGCAACGGCGGAGAACAGCCGCAGGCGGACCGGATCGCCCAGCGCCTTGAACATGACGGCGGTCCGCTCGGCCTCGTCGGCCGTCAGCGGACGCTCGGTCAGCGGCGGGCAGCAGGGCTCGACGGCGGGTTCGAGGAGCGGCAGCGCCTTCGTGTTCGACATGCATCTATGTTGACATACGTCAAACCAGGCGCGGTGATGCCTGCGGGATACAGGGTGCGCTGATTCGATAGATGTCTATGTTGACGTCTGTCGATGCAGGTGTCAGGCTGAAGGGGCAAGAGATCGACGGATGTCGAAACAGGGTGGGCGGCTGCTCATCGCTCTCGCCCTCCCGCGCCCGCCCCCGCACTCACCCCAGGAGCCCGTCATGTCCCGTGTCCAGCTTGCCCTGCGCGTTCCCGACCTGGCGGCGTCCGTCGCCTTCTACTCCAAGCTCTTCGGCACCGAGCCGGCCAAGCTCCGCGAGGGCTACGCCAACTTCGCCGTCGCCGAACCGCCGCTCAAGCTCGTCCTGATCGAAGGCACCGGCACCGAGGAGACCCGTCTGGACCACCTCGGTGTCGAGGTCGACACCGCCGACGCCGTTCACGCGGCCACCGGCCGGCTGAGCCGGGAAGGACTCGCCGTCAGCGAGGAGAACGACACCACCTGCTGCTACGCCCTCCAGGACAAGGTGTGGGTGCACGGCCCGGGCCGCGAGCCGTGGGAGGTGTACGTCGTCAAGGCCGACGCCGACACCCTGGCCAAGGAGCAGGGCAGCACGTGCTGTTCCGCCCCGGCCACCGCCGCCGGGTCGCGGTAGGCGCCGAGACCCGCACCATCAGCCGCCCGGGCCGGACACGTCGCGGCCCGCGATGCCGGCCCTGCGCAGAGCGGCACGCCAGGCCAGGGCGACCGCGGTCTCCGCCAGGCCGAGGAGGACGAGCCACAGGCCGAGCAGCCTGGTCAGGGCCCGGGCCGACTCCGTCGGCAGCGCCAGGACGACGATGCCCGCGACGATGCCGAGGGCCGCGACGGCCATGACGATGCCGCGGTGCGGCATGTTCTTGGTCGCGACGGCCGTGTAGAGGGTGACGATGCCGGACACCAGCCAGACGGCGCCGACGATCAGGGAGAGCACGGCGATCGTCTGGAGGGGGTTCCTCAGACACAGCACCCCGCCCAGGACGTACAGGACGGCCACGATCAGGCCGGGCACGCGGTCGCTGTCACGTCCGAACACGGCCACGAAGCGGAAGCCGCCGATCACCAGCAGGTACACCCCGATGAGCACGGCAAGGACGTGCAGGGTGGCCTCCGGCCAGACGAGCACCATGACGCCGGGGACGAGCGTCGCCATCGCGGCGCCGAGGAGCCAGACCCAGGAACGGCCGAGACGCGCCAGCTGGTCCGCCGGGTCGACCGCGGGCGCGGCGGACGAGCCGGCGGCCGCGGCCTCCGGTCCGGCATGGGGCGCGGAGCCCTGTGAGGTCGACATGTGTCCTCCTCGCGCTCGCCCGAGTGGATCGTCCCGGAACGCTCACGGCCGGCGGTAGCCGTCACGTCTCCACGAGGTCGAGTGACCGGAGGGGCCGGCGGCTCGTGCGGACGGCCTCACCGGTGCAACGCCTTGGCCGACGTTCCCGTCCATCCTCAGGGAGCCAGGAGGGGGAGCCCGTGGCGCTCCAGGACCAGTCTGCACCCTGCGCCCCTGCACCGCCTCACCTCGTGAGGGACAGGGCAGGAGCCGGGGACGCGGGACGTGACGGTGGTGATGAGGCAGGGGCGGCGAGGCCGGGGAAGGCCGGCGCGCGGGCAGGCCTAGGGCAGGTCCCGCACCGCCCTCGCCGTCCTGCGCACCGGCGGCGGAGCCGCGCCCACCGCTTCCGTACGCCCCGAGGAACTCGGCCGCAGCCCGGCCCGGACGCCGGTGGACGCACTCCGCGGCCGGACCGGCGGGTCAGTGGTCGTGGCCGTCGTCGGCGTGGCCCGGAACGGTGTCCGCTCCGTCACCGCCGTCCGCGCCCGTTCCGGCGCTCGGTGCCCCGCTCGGCGTCCGAGACCCGCTCGGTGCGGTGGAGCCGTTCTCCGAGGTGGAGGGCTCCGACGGGGTTCTGTGCTCGTCGTTCTCCGGCGCTCCGCCGCCATGGCTGTGTCCGCCGCCTTCGGAGGCGGTGCCCATGCCCGCCGCGAGCGTGCTCAGGCCGACGTAGCCGCCGCCCGCGACGAGCAGGACCGCCAGGCCCAACGGGCTGAGGACGCGACGGCTCGGCGTCTCGGCGTCCTTGACGACGAAGGCCACGAACGACACCACGATGCCCAGCGGAACGAGCACCGACCCCCGGGCGGGGAAGTCGTCGAAGTGCTGGAGTCCGCCGCTGAGCATGCCGATGCCGAACGACAGCAGCAGCGAGGCGCCGATCACCACGAGCGCGCGGCCGAGCGGTGGCCGGTCCTTCGTCAGCAGGAACTCGTTGACGACGGTGGCGGCCAGGAAGACGCCCACGCCCGCGACGGCGATCGTCGTGTAGCGGGCGGGGTCGAGCGGATGGTGGACCACGGCGCCGCTGATGAGGCCGGCGCCCACGAAATACAGCACGTAACCGATGTAGCGGCCGGCGAGGGGCGTCGGCCGCTTGCGGCGTCGCGACCGGGCGGTGCGTCTGGCGTCGCCGCGTCTTCCGGGAGCGGACTGCGGCGGGGAGCTTTGCGGGGCGCGTCGGTCGGTGGCATCGGTGAAAGCGGACATGGGGTGCCTTCCGGGCAAGTAGGGCAGCGCGCGACGAGCCACCTCGCCGCCCTGTGGGCGCGGGGTGGGCGAAGCGGAAACGCTGAAGCGTGCCGCGCGACGGACGATGACGAGGCCGGCGGCAGGAGGCCCGTGAAGGGCCGGTGCAGAGACGCGAGCGCGAGCGCCGACGAGGACGGCGGCTCGGGCGGGCGATGGCGGCTGGGCCGCCTCTTTCGGATCAGGGGCGGACCCGGCCACGATCCGGAAGGGACGGCCTAGATGCGCAGGACCACCGCTGCGGGGCAACGGGGCGTCACGGGCCGCGCCACGGCGGCCCGGGAAACGCCTCGCGCGAGAAGGGCGGGGTCGTGCTCCGCACTCAACGGCGAAACGGCGGGCGGAGGGACGGTGACGGCCTCGCTGGGCTGCCCGGTCGCGCAGTCCTGCACGACGCGCGCCGACTCCCCGCCGGGGTGGTGGTCCTCATGGGACGACAGAGCCCGATGGGACGGCTGAGCCTCATGGGATGACAGCGCCTCATGGGACGGCAGAGCCTCATGGGATGACAGCGCCTGCTCCGGATGACCGGCGACGGCCGCCGCGGCGACGCTGCCCGGTGCGAGATGTCCCGCCACGCCGTCGGCGTGGAGCCCGTGCGCGTACAGGAGGCCGGTCAGCAGCGCTCCGATCCACAGCAGACGGGACCACCGCGCGACCACAGGTCGCGTGCGGGACTTCCTCGCCGCCGTGGGTTCCGTGAGCACGGCGCGATGATAGTCACGCGGCCGGGCGTGACCGGCACCCGGGTACGCCCGCACGGCACTCCGGCGGCGGAGGGCCACCGCGTCGCGCGGTCGCGCGGGAGGCCGGATTCCGCGCCGTCGGGGTGGCGTCACGGAGGCGCGTCAAGGAGGTGTCAGGGGCGGGGCGTGCGGTGCCAAGAACGCGCCAGGAGGGCAGACACACGACGGGCGGGGGCGGACGCTGAGCGGAGTCCGATCCGAAGGAGTCCGCCCGCATGACCACCCTGACCACCGAGAGGAACGCCGTACCTGGTGCCGAGGAACCGCCTGATACCGGGGCGCGGCACAAGCTGACCACGCTCACCGGGGTCGCGGCGCTGTCGCTGGACGCGATGGCGTCGGTGGCGTACGGGCCCGAGGCCATCGTGCTGGTCCTCGGGGCCGCCGGCGTGTACGGGCTGGGATTCACGCTGCCGGTGACGCTCGCCATCGTGGGGCTGCTCGCGGTGCTGGTCGCCTCGTACCGGCAGGTCATCGCCGCGTTCCCGGACGGCGGCGGTTCCTACGCGGTGGCGAAGGCGCACCTGGGACGTCGTACGAGCCTGGTCGCGGCCGGTTCGCTGGTCCTTGACTACGTCCTGAACGTGGCCGTCGCCGTCACCGCCGGTGTGGCCGCGCTGACGTCCGCCTTCCCGGGCCTGTACGGCGACCGGCTGGTGATCTGCCTCGGTGTCCTGGTGCTCATCACGGTCGTGAACCTGCGCGGGATCGTCGACTCGGCCCGCGCGTTCATCGTCCCGACCGCCGTCTTCGTCGGCGCGATCCTCGTCGTGATCGCCGTCGGCCTGTTCCGCGACGCGCCCGCCTCCACCGCGGCCTCCGACGGGCACGTCTCCGTCCTCGCCGACAACGCCACCGGCGTCGGCGCCCTGCTCCTCCTCAAAGCGTTCGCCTCCGGCTGCTCCGCGCTGACCGGTGTGGAGGCGATAGCCAACGCGGTGCCGTCCTTCCGGGCGCCGGCCGCCCGCCGGGCGATGCGCGCGGAGGTGGCGCTGGGCGGGCTGCTGGGCGTGATGCTGATCGGGCTGTCGGTGCTGATCGCCCGCTTCGGGCTCCGGCCGGTGGAGGGCGTCACCGTCCTCGCCCAGCTCACCGACGCCTCTCTCGGCCACGACTGGGCCTTCTACGTCGTGCAGTTCGCGACCGTGGTGCTGCTGGCGCTCTCTGCGAACACGTCTTTCGGCGGGCTGCCGGTCCTGCTGAAGCTGCTGGCCCGCGACAACTACGCGCCGCACGTCTTCGGGCTCAAGGCCGACCGGCAGGTGCACCGGCACGGAGTGGTGTGGCTCGCGGTGGTGTCGGCCGCGTTGCTGGTCTTCTCCGGTGGTGACACGAACACCCTGGTGCCGCTCTTCGCGATCGGTGTCTTCGTCGGCTTCACGATCGCCCAGACCGGGATGTTCCTGCACTGGAGGGCCACCCGGCAGTGGGGCAGAGCCTTCCTCAACGGTCTCGGCGCTGTTCTGACCGGTGTCTCCGCGGTCGTCGTCACCGCCTCGAAGTTCCACGACGGGGCCTGGCTGATCGTGATCGCCCTGCCGGCTCTCGTCCTCGCCTTCGAGACCGTCCACCGCGCGTACGGGCGGATCGGCGAACGCCTCGGCGTGGGCAGGATCCCGGAGCCGCCGCACCGTGAACGCTCCCTGGTCCTGGTCCCCGTCTCCTCGCTCACTCGGCTCACCAGCGAGGCCCTCACCACCGCCGTCTCCCTCGGCGACGAGGTCCGCGCCGTGACCGTCTGCCACCCGGACCCCGAGGACCTGGCGGCCACCGAGGCCCTGGAGCGGGACTGGGCGCTGTGGAACCCGGACGTCCCGCTCGTACGGCTCCCCTGGGAACGCCGCTCCCTCGGCCGGCCCATCAGCGCGTACGTACGCGCACTGCGCGACGCCGACCCCGGAGCCCGCGTCACCGTCCTGATCCCCGAGGCCGAGCCCGAGCGCCTGTGGCAGCGGCTGCTGCAGAACCAGCGTGGCGCCGTCGTCGCCCACGCCGTACGCCGGGACACCGACGCCGTGATCTGCCGCCTGAGGTTCAGGCTCGGGACTCGTCAGCCGGCGTGATCGTCTCCGCCAGGCCTCCGGCGAGGACATCCGCCGGGCCGTGGGCGCCGTCGCCATGGGCTTCACGACGGCCGCGTCACCGGGGTCGACCTGGGCCGTACCGGTCCCGGTGGAGGCGTGGCTCGTCGCCGGTCATGGCGCGTTTCGCGTAGCGGATGCGTCAAGAGGGGCGGCAAGGGCGTTAGGGCGGCGTCAACGGCGAGGGCGGGTGGCCGAAAGTCCTGTTTTCTCATCTCGTCAGAGAATCCGCTCTTCCTTCTTCCGGGAGTTCACGATGGCCGACGTGGCCTTCGTCGTCACCACGGTCGCGGTCTTCGCGCTGGTGGCTTTCGTCGCCAAGGGGGTGGCGAAGCTGTGACTGTCGAGAACATCGTCGGTCTGCTCGTCGCCGCCGCCCTGCTGGGATACCTCGTCCTCGCGCTGGTCAAGCCGGAGAGGTTCTGAGTACGGATATGAGTCCTGTCCTGGCTGGAGCCCTCCAGCTCCTGGCGCTGGTCGTCGCGCTCGGTCTGTCGTACCGGCCGCTCGGCGACCACATGGCGAAGGTGTACTCCTCGGAGAAGCACCTGAGGTCCGAGAGGTGGATCTACAAGGCCATCGGCGCGAACCCGTCCGTGGAGATGCGCTGGCCGGCGTATCTGCGCGGAGTGCTCGCCTTCTCCGCGGTGAGCGTCCTCTTCCTGTATCTGCTGCAGCGGGTGCAGGGTTCGCTGCCCGGCTCGCTCGGCTTCGTGTCGATCGACCCGGACCAGGCGTTCAACACGGCCGCGTCGTTCGTGGCGAACACGAACTGGCAGTCGTACTACGGCGAGCAGGCGATGGGCCACGTCGTGCAGACCGGCGGCCTCGCGGTGCAGAACTTCGTCTCGGCGGCCGTCGGCATCGCGGTCGCGGTGGCCCTGGTGCGCGGCTTCGCCCGTTCCCGTACGGGCGAACTGGGCAACTTCTGGGCCGACCTGGTGCGCGGTGTCGTCCGCGTCCTGCTGCCGATCTCGGTGATCGGCGCGCTCGTCCTGGTCGCCTGCGGCGCGATCCAGAACTTCTCCGGCATTCACGAGGTCGGTCAGTTCACGGGCGGCACGCAGCAGTGGAACGGCGGCGCGGTGGCCTCGCAGGAGGTCATCAAGGAGCTGGGCACGAACGGCGGCGGCTACTTCAACGCGAACTCGGCCCACCCCTTCGAGAACCCCGACGGGCTGTCCAACCTCTTCGAGATCTACCTGATCCTCGTCATCCCCTTCGCGCTGACCCGCACCTTCGGCCGTATGGTCGGCTCGATCAGGCAGGGCTACGCGATCCTGGCGACGATGGCCACCATCTGGCTCGGGTTCACCGCCCTGATGATGTGGACCGAGTTCGCGGGGAAGGGCCCGGCGTTCGACATCGCGGGTGGTGCGATGGAGGGCAAGGAGACCCGGTTCGGCATCGGCGCGTCGGCGATCTTCTCGGTGGCCACCACCCTGACGTCGACCGGTGCCGTCAACTCCTTCCACTCGTCGAACACCGGTTTCGGCGGCGGCATCAACCTGCTGGGCATGCAGCTCGGCGAGATCGCGCCCGGCGGCGTCGGCTCCGGCCTCTACGGCATGCTGATCATGGCGGTCATCGCGGTGTTCATCGCCGGTCTGATGGTCGGCCGCACGCCCGAGTACCTCGGCAAGAAGATCGGCACCCGCGAGATCAAGTTCGCCGCGCTCTACATCTTGATCACCCCGGCGCTCGTGCTCGGCTTCACGGCCGCGTCGTTCGTCCTGGACACCCCGGCGCACTCGATGACGAACTCCGGCGCGCACGGCTTCTCCGAGATCCTGTACGCCTACACGTCCGGCGCCAACAACAACGGCTCCGCGTTCGCGGGTCTCAACGCCGACACGCAGTGGTTCAACTCGACCATCGGCATCGCGATGCTGCTGGGCCGGTTCCTGCCGATGGTGTTCGTCCTGGCGCTCGCCGGCTCGCTCGCCGAGCAGCAGCCCGTACCCGAGACCGCGGGCACCCTGCGGACCGAGAAGCCGCTGTTCACCGGCCTCCTGGTCGGCACGATCATGATCGTCACCGGTCTCACCTACTTCCCTGCCCTGGCGCTCGGCCCCCTCGCCGAAGGGCTCGCGGCATGACCATCGACGTACAGAAGCACGAGGACCCGATGTCGACCTCCGCCCCTTCGACGAAGGCGCCGCACGGCGACCTGTCCGGCGGGCACCCGTCGGCCGGCCGGGTCGGCGGCGGCCTCTTCGACCCGAAGCAGCTGGTCGCCTCCTTCCCGGACGCGCTGCGCAAGCTCGACCCGCGCGTGATGATCAAGTCGCCGGTCATGTTCGTGGTCCTGGTCGGCTCGGTGGTCACCACAGGGCTCGCGATCAAGAACCCCGGAGACTGGTTCGGCTGGGCGATCACCGCCTGGCTGTGGCTGACCACGGTCTTCGCCAACCTGGCGGAAGCCGTGGCGGAGGGCCGCGGAAAGGCCCAGGCCGACACCCTCCGCAAGGCGAAGACCGACACCGTCGCCCGCCGCCTGACCGAGGACGGCAAGGGCGAGGAGCAGGTGCCCGGCACCGAGCTCAGGATCGGTGACCTGGTGGTCTGCGAGGCCGGCGACGTGATCCCCGGCGACGGTGACGTCGTCGAGGGCGTCGCGAGCGTCGACGAGTCCGCCATCACCGGCGAGTCCGCCCCCGTGATCCGCGAGTCCGGCGGCGACCGGTGCGCCGTCACCGGCGGCACGAAGGTGCTGTCCGACCGGATCGTCATCAAGATCACGACGAAGCCGGGCGAGACGTTCATCGACCGGATGATCAACCTGGTCGAGGGCGCCGCGCGGCAGAAGACGCCCAACGAGATCGCCCTCAACATCCTCCTCGCCTCCCTGACGATCGTCTTCCTGCTCGCCGTCGTCACCCTGAAGCCCTTCGCGATCTACGCGGGCGCCGACAAGCAGACCTCGATGATCGTGCTGACCGCCCTGCTGGTCTGCCTGATCCCGACCACGATCGGCGCCCTGCTCTCGGCGATCGGCATCGCCGGCATGGACCGCCTCGTCCAGCGCAACGTCCTCGCGATGTCCGGCCGGGCGGTCGAGGCCGCCGGTGACGTGTCGACGCTGCTGCTCGACAAGACCGGCACCATCACCCTCGGCAACCGGCAGGCCGCCGAGTTCGTGCCCGTACGCGGGACGACGGAGGCCGAGGTCGCCGACGCCGCCCAGCTCTCCTCGCTGGCCGACGAGACGCCCGAGGGCCGCTCGGTCGTGGTCCTGGCCAAGGAGAAGTACGGGCTGCGCGAGCGCCACCAGGGCGAGCTCGCCCACGCCACGTGGATCGAGTTCACCGCGCAGACCCGCATGTCGGGCGTGGACGTGGACGGCCGGAAGGTCCGCAAGGGCGCGACCGGTTCGGTGATCGCGTGGGTGAAGGAGCAGGGTGGCGATGTCGCCGAGGACGCGCAGGCGCTCACGGACCGGATTTCCGAGGCTGGTGGCACGCCGCTCCTGGTGGCTGTGGAGGACGGCGAGGGCGCGCGTGTCCTGGGTGTCATCCACCTGAAGGACGTGGTCAAGGAGGGCATGCGCGAGCGGTTCGACGAGCTGCGCCGCATGGGCATCAAGACGATCATGATCACGGGTGACAACCCGCTGACCGCCAAGGCCATCGCCGAGGAGGCGGGCGTCGACGACTTCCTCGCCGAGGCCACCCCCGAGGACAAGATGGCCCTCATCAAGCGCGAGCAGGCCGGCGGCAAGCTCGTCGCCATGACCGGCGACGGCACCAACGACGCACCGGCCCTCGCCCAGGCGGACGTCGGCGTCGCGATGAACACGGGCACGTCGGCCGCGAAGGAGGCCGGCAACATGGTCGACCTCGACTCCAACCCGACCAAGCTCATCGAGATCGTCGAGATCGGCAAGCAACTCCTCATCACCCGAGGAGCCCTGACCACCTTCTCCATCGCCAACGACGTCGCGAAGTACTTCGCGATCATCCCCGCGATGTTCGCGGTCGCCTACCCGTCGCTGGACAGGCTCAACATCATGGGCCTGGCCTCGCCCGAGTCCGCCATCCTCTCCGCCGTCATCTTCAACGCGCTGATCATCATCGCCCTCGTCCCGCTGGCGCTGAAGGGCGTGCGCTACCGCCCGTCGAGCGCCGACTCGATGCTCCGTCGCAACCTGGGCCTCTACGGCCTGGGCGGCCTGATCGCGCCGTTCGTCGGCATCAAGATCATCGACCTGCTCCTCTCCCTCATTCCCGGAATCGGCTGATCCACGATGAACAACTCGGCAGCGAACACCGGCCGTGTCCTGTGGGCGGGCCTGCGCGCCCTCCTCGCCCTGACCGTCGTCTGCGGCGTCCTCTACCCCCTTGCCGTCACCGGCATCGCCCAACTCGCCCTGCCCGGCAAGGCGAACGGCTCCGAGATCAAGGACGCGAGCGGGAAGGTCGTCGGCTCCGAGCTCATCGGCCAGCGCTACGACCTGCCGCTCAAGGACGGCGAGGAGACCGCGGCCCCCGACCTGCGCTGGTTCCAGCCCCGTCCCTCCAACGGTCTCGGCAGCAACAGCGTCAACACCCGGTACTCGCTCATCCTGTCCGGCGCGACGAACCGCTCGGGCGACGACGCCGATCTGGTCCAGTGGGTCAAGGACGCCAAGGCCGCCGTCGTCAAGGACAACTCCACCGCCGACCACGAGGTGAAGCCGTCCGACGTCCCCGCCGACGCCGTCACCTCCTCCGGCTCCGGCCTGGACCCGCACATCTCCCCGGAGTACGCGAAGCTCCAGGTGCACCGCGTCGCGGAGAAGAACGGCCTCACCGTCGCCCAGGTCGAGAAGCTGGTCGCCGACCACACCGACGACCGCATCCTCGGCTTCATCGGAGAACCCCGCGTCAACGTACTGAAGCTCAACATCGCCCTCAAGGACCTGGCGGCCAAGGACCTGACGGCCAAGGGCTGATGAGCTGAGGTCGTTTCTTTCGGACCCGGCCAAGATCCGGAAGGGACGGCTCAGGCGAACGACGGCGGAAGCCGGCGGGCCATGGAAGATCCATGGCC
>NZ_JBHXTJ010000044.1:56617-61092 GCF_042677525.1 Streptomyces sp. NPDC127114 | reverse complement strand
ACGCCCGGTTACATTCCGAACCCGGAAGCTAAGCCTTTCAGCGCCGATGGTACTGCAGGGGGGACCCTGTGGGAGAGTAGGACGCCGCCGAACAACCCGCCCTTTTAGCTCAGTCGGCAGAGCGTCTCCATGGTAAGGAGAAGGTCAACGGTTCGATTCCGTTAAAGGGCTCAGAGAAAAGGCCCCCGCCTCATGGCGGGGGCCTTTTTGCGTTTTCCTGGATGCATGCCGGGACGATTGAAGAAGGAGTCGGCCCCCGCGGGGGCCGACTCCTTCCCTTGTCAGGAGTCTCAGGCGTGTCAGGAGTGGTGCGGCTCGGGAATGCGGAGGGCCAGGATCGCCATGTCGTCCGAGGCCGGCTCCTGGGCGAAGCGCTCGACCGCGCGCAGGACCCTTGAGGTGATCGCGCCGGCCGTGAGGCCCGTACAGGACCTGAGGACCTCGGTGAGGCCGTCGTCGCCCAGCATCCGGGTGCCTTCGCGGCGCTCGGTCACGCCGTCCGTGACGCACAGCAGGACATCGCCCGGGTTCAGGGTGACCGTCTGCTCGTAGAGCTCCAGGTCGTCCATGACACCGAGGAGCGGCTGCGGGTCCGCGGCCGGGCGGACCGTGCCGTCCTGGCTGAGCCGGAGCGGCAGCGGGTGGCCGGCGCAGACGACCTTCAGGACGGCCGAGCCGTCCTCCTGCGGGCGGAGCTCGCCGTACAGGAGGGTGAGGAAGCGGCTGCGGGCACCCTCGTCGAGGATCGCCGCGTTCAGGCGCTCCAGGACGGCAGGGCCGCCGAAGCCCTCCCGGGCGAGGAGACGCAGGGCGTGGCGGGCCAGGCCCGTGACGGCGGCAGCCTCCGGGCCCGTACCGCAGACGTCGCCGATGGCGAAGCCGTACGAGCCGTCGCGGATGGGGAAGAGGTCGTAGAAGTCGCCGCCGACCTCGTTGCCCTCGCCGGCGGCGCGGTAGATGACGTCGACCTCGACTCCGGGGATGTCGGGGAGGCCGGGCGGCAGGAGGCTGCGCTGGAGCGAGCGGCTGATGGCCGTGCGCTCCGAGTAGAGGCGGGCGTTGTCGAGGGCCAGGGCGGCCCTCCGGGACAGGTCCTCGGCGAGTTCCAGGATCTCCTGGCGGAAGTGGTCGTCGGTGGGCTTGCCCAGGGTGAGCATGCCGATGACGCGGTTGCGGGCGACGAGCGGGAGGACCACGGTCTCGCCGCCGACGGCGCCCGCGGTGGCGAGCGCGGTGTCGATGCCGGAGGACACCGGGCTTCCGGGGCCGCCGAGTTCGCGCATGGACGCGCTGAGCGCGGCCCGGTGGGCGGCGTCGCCGGGAGCGGTCCAGACCCGGGCGCCGGGTGTCGGCACCGGGTCGGGCGGGGCGATGGAGACCAGGAGTTCCTTCAGGCCGTCGATGAGGTCCTCGTCCTCGTGGAGGACGTAGGAGAGGTACGGGTCCGAGGCCTGGTCGGCGATCGTGTAGACGGCGCACCAGGTGGCCAGGGTGGGGACCGTCATCTGGGCCATGAGGGCCAGGGTCTGGTCGCGGTCGAGGGTGCCGGCCAGCAGGTCGGAGGCCTCGACGAGGAAGCTGAGGGAGCCGCGGCGGAGCCGTTCGAGTTCGCCGAGGCGCGCGGATTCCACGGCCAGGGCGATGCGGTCGGCGGCGAACTGGAGGCGCAGGGCCTCCTCGTTGGAGTAGCGGTTGGGGCCTTCGGCGGCGACGCCGAGGGAGCCGGTGAGGCGGCCCTCGACCTTCAGAGGGACCGTCACGACCGAGCGCATTCCGGTGCCTTCGAGGAGCGGTACGGCGCCGGGTACGGCGGCGAGGTCCTCGTGGACGGCGGGCATGCGGGCGGAGCCGTAGCGGCTGGCGCCGGTCTCGACGGGGACGCGGGCGAAGCGCTGGCGGGCGGAGGGCAGGCCCGTGGTGGCCCGTACCTCGAGTTCGGTCTCGTCGTCGGTGGCGAGGAGGAGGAAGGCGGAGTCGCCGTCGAGCATGTCGCGGGCGCGTTCCACCGTGCGCTGGAGGAGGCCGTCGAGGTCGTCCGGGGCGGGCGAGCCGATGAAGACCTCGAAGGGGTCGGCGGTGCCGCCGCGGTTGTCGCCGCCGGGCTCGGAGGCGGCGGGGCGCTGCGGTGTCTGGAGGACGGCGCGCTCGTACTCCCGTACCAGGAGGCAGACGGTGGAGGGTTCGCCCTGGGCGTCGCGGACCCGGAGGTGCGAGGCGTAGACGGGGATGACGCGGCCGTCGGCGCAGCGGATGCCGTAGCTGCCCTCCCAGCGGGAGAGGCGGAGGGCCTCGGCGAGGCCGGTGCCGATGCCGGGTGTGTGGGGCCAGGCGGCGAGATCGCCGAGGGGTTTGCCGGTGACCTGCTCGGCGCCGTATCCGAAGAGTTCCTCGGCGTCCTCGTTCCAGGCGGAGATGGCGTCGGTGGCGTCGATCTGGACGACGGCGACGCGGACCCGGCTGTCGGTGAGGGGGAGGAGCGGGTCGGGCAGGACGGGGCCTGCGGAGCGGGTGCCCACGGGGCGTTCGGGGAGGTCGAGGTGGAACCAGACGTGTTTGCGGGTCGGGCTGTAGTCGACGCCCCAGCGGGTGGCGAGGGCGGCGCAGAGCAGAAGACCCCGGCCGTTCTCCCGGTCGGGGCTGCTCATGGTGCGGGCCTGCTGGAGGGGGATCTCGCGCTCGGGGTAGCGGTCGGCGACCTCGATGCGGACGCCGTCGTCGCTGCGGAGGCAGAGGACGTCGGCGGCGGTGCCGGCGTGGATCACGGCGTTGGTGACGAGTTCGCTGGTGAGGACGACGGCGTCGTCGACGACCTCGGCGTATCCCCAGCCCTGGAGGGTGTCCCTGACGAAGGCGCGGGCGGTCGCGACGGACCGCCCGACGGGTTCGAAACTGGCAGCCGCCCGCGCGGTGATCACTGAACTCCTCGTACGCGTCTCGACGCCCGGCTCTGCCATGGTCGGTCTGCCCCTCCCGCCGTCCGGTGCTGCTTCTCGCGCCGTCCCGCCCCCGCCGGGCGGACCGGGGCGGTTGGACAGCCGGATGCCAGGTTACTTACCTTCGCTGTCCCACCGGATGCCGGTCACGCTGATTACGTCCCTCGGACGTGGGGACGTTGTGCGAAGCTGCCGAACTGTTATGGCCTGGTTCGGAGCCGGTGAAACACTGGGCAGGCTGATAGCGAGAGACCGAGCGTACGGTCGACCCCTTCGGGAGGGACACGGTGGAGTCTGGCACGACGACGCGGCGCGGTGGCGGTTCGCGGCCGAAGGGCGGCGGCCGGTCCCGGGGCGGGGGCACGGTGCAGGTGGACGCGGCGGCGCTGCAGCGGTTGCTGGCCGCTCTGGTGTCGATGCGGGACGGGAACTTCCGCAAGCGGCTGACCGTGTCCGGTGACGGGGTGATGGCGGAGATCGCGGCCGTCTTCAACGAGGTCGCGGACCGGCAGTCGCATCTGACGGGCGAGTTCGCGCGGGTGCGCCGGGTGGTGGGCCGCGAGGGCAAGCTGTCGGAGCGGCTGGAGGCCGGGGCGGCCGAGGGGTCCTGGGCGGCGACCATCGAGGCGGCGAACGCCCTGGTCGACGAGCTGGCGCGGCCCGTGTCGGAGGTCGGCCGGGTGCTTTCGGCGGTGGCCGAGGGTGATCTGGGGCAGCGGATGGAGCTGCGTTCGGAGGGCGGCGACGGGTCGACGCGGCCGCTGCGCGGGGAGTTCCTGAAGGTCGCGCGGACCGTGAACAACCTGGTCGACCAGCTGTCGGTGTTCGCGGACGAGGTGACCCGGGTCGCCCTGGAGGTCGGCACGGAGGGCATCCTGGGCGGCCAGGCCCAGGTGCGTGGAATGTCCGGTTCGTGGAAGGACCTCACGGATTCGGTCAACACCATGGCGAACCGGCTGACGGCGCAGGTGCGGGACATCGCGCTGGTCACGACGGCGGTGGCCAACGGCGACCTGTCGCAGAAGGTCACGGCGAACGTGGCCGGCGAGATGCTGGAGCTGAAGAACACGGTCAACCGCATGGTGGACCAGCTGTCCTCGTTCTCGTCCGAGGTGACCCGGGTGGCCCGCGAGGTGGGCACCGAGGGCGAGCTGGGCGGTCAGGCCGAGGTGGCCGGGGTCGCCGGTGTGTGGAAGGACCTCACGGATTCCGTCAACACGATGGCGGGAAATCTCACCAATCAGGTGAGGGGCATCGCCGAGGTCACCACGGCGGTCGCCAACGGCGACCTGTCGCAGAAGGTGCGGGTGTCGGCGCGCGGCGAGATCGCGCAGCTCGCGGACACCATCAACCAGATGACGGAGACGCTGCGGACCTTCGCGGACGAGGTGACGCGCGTGTCCGGCGAGGTCGGCGCGCAGGGTCTGCTCGGCGGTCAGGCGCAGGTGCCGGGTGCGGCGGGTACGTGGAAGGACCTGACGGACTCGGTCAACACCGTCTTCCGGAACATCACCACGCAGGTGCGGGACATCGCGCAGGTGA
>NZ_JBHXTJ010000044.1:0-56517 GCF_042677525.1 Streptomyces sp. NPDC127114 | reverse complement strand
CGACGGCGGTGGCCAACGGTGACCTGTCGCAGAAGGTCACGGTGGACGTGGCCGGCGAGATGCTGGAGCTGAAGAACACCGTCAACACGATGGTGGACCAGCTGTCCGCGTTCGGTTCCGAGGTGACCCGCGTGGCACGGGAGGTCGGCGTCGAGGGCCGGCTCGGCGGTCAGGCGCAGGTGCCGGGTGCCGCGGGCACGTGGAAGGACCTCACCGACTCGGTGAACACGGCGTTCCGCAACCTCACCGGTCAGGTGCGGGACATCGCGCAGGTGACGACGGCGGTGGCCAACGGTGACCTGTCGCAGAAGGTCACGGTGGACGTGGCCGGCGAGATGCTGGAGCTGAAGAACACCGTCAACACGATGGTGTCGCAGCTGTCCTCGTTCGCCGACCAGGTGACGCGGATGGCCAGGGACGTGGGCACGGAGGGCCGGCTCGGCGGTCAGGCCCGGGTGGACGGCGTGTCGGGGCGCTGGCGGGAGCTCACCGACTCGGTGAACTTCATGGCCGGCAACCTGACCTCGCAGGTGCGGCAGATCGCCCAGGTGACGACGGCGGTGGCGCGCGGTGACCTGTCGCAGAAGATCGACGTGGACGCGCGCGGCGAGATCCTGGAGCTGAAGAACACCATCAACACGATGGTCGACCAGCTGTCCGCGTTCGCCGACCAGGTGACGCGGGTGGCCCGTGAGGTGGGCACCGACGGACGCCTCGGCGGTCAGGCCGTGGTGCCTGGCGTGGCCGGTGTGTGGCGCGACCTGACGGACTCGGTGAACGGCATGGCCGGGAACCTGACCGCCCAGGTGCGCAACATCGCGCAGGTCGCCACGGCGGTGGCGCGCGGTGACCTGTCGCAGAAGATCGACGTGGACGCGCGCGGCGAGATCCTGGAGCTGAAGAACACCCTCAACACGATGGTGGACCAGCTGTCCAGCTTCGCCGACCAGGTGACGCGGGTGGCCCGCGAGGTGGGCACCGAGGGCATCCTGGGCGGCCAGGCCGAGGTGCAGGGTGTCTCCGGCACCTGGAAGGACCTCACCCAGTCGGTGAACATGATGGCGAACAACCTGACCTTCCAGGTCCGGAACATCGCCGAGGTCACCACCGCGGTCGCCAAGGGCGACCTGTCGAAGAAGATCACCGTCGACGCCAAGGGCGAGATCCTGGAGCTGGTGACGACCGTCAACACGATGGTGGACCAGCTGTCGAACTTCGCCGACGAGGTGACGCGGGTGGCCCGTGAGGTGGGCACCGAGGGCATCCTGGGCGGCCAGGCGCGGGTGCGCGGCGTGACCGGCATCTGGAAGGACCTGAGCGACAACGTCAACCTGATGGCCAACAACCTGACCAGCCAGGTGCGGAACATCTCCCGGGTGTCCGCGGCCGTCGCCAACGGCGACCTGACGAAGAAGGTCACGGTCGAGGCGCGCGGCGAGGTCGCCGAGCTCGCCGACACCGTGAACACCATGGTGACGACGCTGTCGTCGTTCGCCGACGAGGTGACCCGGGTGGCCCGCGAGGTGGGCACCGAGGGCGAACTGGGCGGCCAGGCGCGGGTGCCCGGCGTCTCGGGCACCTGGAAGGACCTGACCGAGTCGGTGAACTCGATGGCCTCGAACCTGACCGGTCAGGTGCGCCAGATCGCCGCCGTCACCACCGCCATCGCCAAGGGCGACCTCACCAAGAAGATCGACATCGACGCGCAGGGCGAGATCCTGGAGCTGAAGAACACCATCAACACGATGGTCGACCAGCTGTCGAACTTCGCGGAGGAGGTCACCCGGGTGGCCCGCGAGGTGGGCACCGACGGGCAGTTGGGCGGTCAGGCCCGGGTCCGTGACGTGGACGGCACCTGGCGGGACCTGACGGAGTCCGTGAACGAGATGGCCGGGAACCTGACCCGGCAGGTGCGCGCCATCGCGGCCGTCGCCACGGCGGTGACCCGCGGCGACCTCAACCTGAAGATCGACGGCGTGGACGCGGCCGGCGAGATCCAGGCGCTCCAGGACAACATCAACACCATGATCGCCAACCTGCGCGACACCACCCTCGCCAACGAGGAACAGGACTGGCTGAAGGGCAACCTGGCCCGCATCTCCGGTCTGATGCAGGGCCGCCGGGACCTGGACGACGTCGCCTCGCTCATCATGAGCGAGCTGACGCCGGTGGTGTCGGCGCAGCACGGCGCCTTCTTCGTGGCGATGCCGACCGGTTCGAACGTCAACGACGCCGAGTCGGTCGGGGAGGGCGAGGGCCCGTACGAGCTGCGGATGCGCGGCAGTTACGGCTACTCCGCCGGCTCGATGCCGACCTCCTTCCGGCCGGGCGAGACCCTGATCGGTACGGCGGCCGAGGAGAAGCGGACCATCCAGGTCAACGTGCCGCCGGGCTATCTGAAGATCTCCTCGGGTCTGGGCGAAGCCGCCCCGGCCCATGTGATCGTGCTGCCCGTGCTGTTCGAGGGCCGGGTGCTCGGCGTGATCGAGCTGGCCTCCTTCCAGCCGTTCACGCAGATCCAGCGGGACTTCCTCAACCAGATCGCCGAGCTGATCGCGACGACGGTCAACACCATCAGCGTCAACACCCGTACCGAGGTGCTGCTCCAGCAGTCGCAGGAGCTCACCGAGCAGCTGCGGGAGCGGTCGGCGGAGCTGGAGCACCGGCAGAAGGAGCTGCAGAACTCCAACGCGGAGCTGGAGGACAAGGCGGAACTCCTGGCCCGGCAGAACCGGGACATCGAGGTGAAGAACACCGAGATCGAGGAGGCCCGGCAGGTCCTGGAGGAGCGTGCCGAACAGCTCGCGGTCTCCATGCGCTACAAGTCCGAGTTCCTGGCGAACATGTCGCACGAGCTGCGGACGCCGCTCAACTCGCTGCTGATCCTGGCGAAGCTGCTCGCCGACAACGCGGACGCGAACCTGACGCCGAAGCAGGTCGAGTTCGCCGAGACCATCCACGGCGCGGGCTCGGATCTGCTCCAGCTGATCAACGACATCCTGGACCTGTCGAAGGTCGAGGCGGGCAAGATGGACGTCTCGCCGACGCGGATCGCGCTGGTGCAGCTTGTCGACTACGTGGAGGCCACCTTCCGGCCGCTGACCGCGGAGAAGGGGCTCGACTTCTCGGTGCGGGTCTCGCCGGAGCTGCCCGCCACGCTGCACACGGACGAGCAGCGGCTTCTCCAGGTGCTGCGCAACCTGCTGTCGAACGCGGTGAAGTTCACCGACACCGGCGCCGTGGAGCTGGTGATCCGCCCGGCCGGCGCGGACGTGCCGCAGTCGATCCGGGAGCAGCTCCTGGAGGCGGGGACGCTGCGCGACCCGGAGGCGGAGATGATCGCCTTCTCGGTGACGGACACCGGTATCGGCATCGCGGCCGGGAAGATGCGGGTGATCTTCGAGGCGTTCAAGCAGGCCGACGGCACGACGAGCCGGAAGTACGGCGGTACGGGCCTGGGGCTGTCGATCAGCCGGGAGATCGCGCGGCTGCTCGGCGGCGAGATCTACGCGGCGAGCGAGCCGGGCCGCGGTTCGACCTTCACCCTGTACCTGCCGCTGAGCCCGGTGGAGCCGGCGCCGTCCGGGCACGGGCCCGACCAGCTGGATCCGGAGGGCCGGCTCGGCGCGGAGCCGGAGACCGCCGAGGGTCTGGTGCACTTCGCGCCCGCACCGGCGCACACGGAGGCCAGGTCGGGGGCGGGAGCGCTGTTCCGGCACCGCCGCAAGACGGTGGACCAGGTGCCGCAGGTGCCGGGGCAGCCCGGCAAGGGCGACCAGGCGGCGGCGGAGGAGCGGCCGGAGCCCGAGCCGCGTCCGGTGTTCACGTTCGCGGGTGAGAAGGTGCTGATCGTCGACGACGACATCCGTAACGTGTTCGCGCTCACCAGCGTCCTGGAGCAGCACGGGCTCGCGGTGCTGTACGCGGAGAACGGGCGCGAGGGCATCGAGGTCCTGGAGCAGCACGAGGACGTCTCGGTGGTGCTGATGGACATCATGATGCCCGAGATGGACGGATACGCGACGACCACGGCGATCCGGCGGATGCCGCAGTTCGCGGGGCTGCCGATCATCGCGCTGACGGCCAAGGCGATGAAGGGCGACCGGGAGAAGGCGATCGAGTCCGGGGCTTCGGACTACGTGACGAAGCCGGTCGACCCGGACTACCTGCTGACGGTGATGGAGCAGTGGATGCGGGGGGAGGGGCGCTAGCAGGGCCCCAAGGGCTCCCCACGGGCTCGTCCCGTCGGGAGGCCCGTCCCGAGGGGCGACGGCCGGGCCGGCCGGCCGTCGCCACACGGGTGTGAGAGCCCGCCGGACGGGGAACCTTCTGGTCTCCCACCGCGTTCGACGGAGGGGCACGTTCTTGCGTGCTCCGTGACAATGCGGTGACAGGGTGTGGTGACGGGCGGGGTGCGGCTACGATGACCGGCACAAGGACGGACGGCGCATGGGAGTCGTCTTCTGGGGCGGCGCCCGGTGCTTCCCCCGGCACGCAGAGCCGGAGAGAGCCAGTGCCGGGGCGAGGAGGACGGGGCATGGTGCAGAAGGCCAAGATCCTCCTGGTCGATGACCGGCCGGAGAATCTGCTGGCGCTGGAGGCCATTCTCTCCGCGCTCGATCAGACACTGGTGCGGGCATCGTCCGGGGAGGAAGCGCTCAAGGCGCTGCTGACCGACGACTTCGCGGTCATTCTGCTGGACGTCCAGATGCCCGGGATGGACGGTTTCGAGACGGCCGCGCACATCAAGCGGCGCGAGCGGACCCGGGACATCCCGATCATCTTCCTCACCGCCATCAACCACGGCCCGCACCACACCTTCCGCGGGTACGCGGCGGGCGCGGTCGACTACATCTCCAAGCCGTTCGACCCGTGGGTGCTGCGCGCCAAGGTCTCCGTCTTCGTCGAGCTGTACATGAAGAACTGTCAGCTCCGCGAGCAGGCCGCGCTGCTCCGCCTCCAGCTGGAGGGCGGCGGCCCGAACGGCCAGACCAAGGAGTCGGCGGGGCTGCTCGCCGAGCTCTCGGCCCGGCTCGCGGCCGTCGAGGAGCAGGCCGAGGCGCTGTCCAAGCAGCTCGACGACGACTCCGCCGACGCCGCGGCCGTCGCCACCGCCGCACACCTGGAGCGCAAGCTCACGGGTCTGCGCCGGGCGCTCGACGCGCTCGAACCGGGTACGGGCGGCGCGCCCACCCTGCCCGCGCAGAGCTGACACACCGGCCCTGGCGGAGCCGACCCGCCGGCCCGCGCGGAGCTGACGCACCGTCATCGGAACGGCGCCCGCCGTGAGCGGGCGTCAGTTTCCCGCCGTGGCGGGAACGACACGAACGGGTGAGCGCAGGGAGCGCTGTTTCCCCGGCCGGTTGCGCAGGTAACCTCAGCACCATGGCCTCACGTACGTCCGGCAAGGGTTCCCAGGGCACGGCGGGCACCGCGAAGCCGCGAGCCGCCGGCCGTACGAGCGGTACCGCGAAGAAGGCGGTGGCCGCCAAGTCGCCCGCCAAAGCCCCTGCGAAGAAGGCGCCGGCGAAGAAGGCCGCGCCCGCCAAGCGCGCGCCCGCGCGCAAGACGGCGGCGAAGAAGGCCGCGCCGCGTCCGGCTCCCTCGCCGACCGGCGGCGTCTACCGGCTGGTGCGCGGGATCTGGCTCGGGCTCGCGCACGCCGTGGGAGCGATGTTCCGGGGGATAGGGCGGGGCGCCAAGGGCCTCGACCCGGCGCACCGCAAGGACGGCCTCGCGCTGCTGCTGCTCGGCGTCGCCCTGATCGTCGCCGCCGGCACCTGGTCCCATCTGCGCGGTCCTGTCGGCGACCTGGTGGAGATGCTGGTCACCGGCGCCTTCGGGCGGCTCGACCTGCTGGTCCCGCTGCTCGTCGGCGCGATCGGCGTGCGGCTGATCCTCTACCCGGAGAAGCCGGAGGCCAACGGGCGGATCGTCATCGGCCTGTCCGCGCTGGTCATCGGCGTGCTCGGACAGGTGCACATCGCGTGCGGCTCGCCCGGCCGCGGCGACGGCACCCAGGCCATGCAGGACGCCGGCGGCCTCATCGGCTGGGCCGCGTCCAAACCGCTGGTCTTCATGATGGGCGAGGTCCTGGCGGTGCCCATGCTGGTGCTGCTCACGGTCTTCGGTCTGCTCGTGGTCACCGCCACGCCCGTCAACGCCATTCCGCAGCGGCTGCGCGCCCTCGGCGCCCGCCTCGGTCTCGTCGAGCCGGAACACGCGCCGGAGGAGACCCCCGGACACGAGGAGTACGGCGACGACTGGCGTGACGGCGCGCCCCGGGCGGCCCGGCCGGTGCGCCGGCGCACCCCCGGCTCCGGCGAGTACGACCCCGACCACGCGGAGGCCGCGGCCCTGGAGCGGCGCGGCCGGCGCCGTACCCCGCCCGCCTCCGCCTTCGACACCACGGGCCTCGACCCGGTCGACGTGGCCGCGGCGGCGGCCGCCGCGCTGGACGGCGCCGTCCTCAACGGGATGCCGCCGTCCCCGCTGGTCGCCGACCTGACCCGGGACGTCACCGCCGAGCGGGCCGCCGCCGTGGCGGCGTCCGCCGCGGACGCCGACGTGGCCGCCGGGGACGCCGAGGAAGCGCGGTCCTCCGTGCCCCTGCCGACGGCGCGGGGCGCCGCGAAGGACCGGACGGTCGGGACGGTGCCCGACCTGACGAAGCCGGCGCCCGAGCCGACCGGGCTGCCGGCCCGGGCCGAGCAGCTCCAGCTCGCCGGCGACATCACGTACGCCCTGCCCTCCATGGACCTGCTGGAGCGCGGCGGGCCGGGCAAGACGCGCAGCGCCGCCAACGACGCCATCGTGGACTCGCTCACCAACGTCTTCGCCGAGTTCAAGGTCGACGCGGCCGTCACCGGCTTCACCCGCGGCCCGACGGTCACCCGCTACGAGGTCGAGCTCGGCCCGGCCGTCAAGGTCGAGAAGATCACCGCGCTCACCAAGAACATCGCGTACGCCGTGGCCAGCCCCGACGTGCGGATCATCTCGCCGATCCCGGGCAAGTCCGCGGTCGGCATCGAGATCCCGAACACCGACCGCGAGATGGTCAACCTCGGCGACGTGCTGCGCCTCGCGGAGGCGGCGGAGGACGACCACCCGATGCTGGTGGCGCTCGGCAAGGACGTCGAGGGCGGCTACGTGATGGCCAACCTGGCGAAGATGCCGCACATCCTCGTGGCCGGCGCCACCGGCTCCGGCAAGTCGTCCTGCATCAACTGCCTGATCACCTCGGTGATGATAAGAGCGACCCCGGAGGACGTCCGGATGGTCCTCGTCGACCCCAAGCGGGTCGAGCTCACCGCGTACGAGGGCATCCCGCACCTGATCACGCCGATCATCACCAACCCCAAGAAGGCCGCCGAGGCCCTGCAGTGGGTGGTGCGCGAGATGGACCTGCGCTACGACGACCTCGCGGCCTTCGGCTTCCGGCACATCGACGACTTCAACCAGGCGATCCGGGACGGCAAGGTCCAGCTGCCGCCCGGCAGCGAGCGCGAGCTCAAGACGTACCCGTACCTCCTGGTGATCGTCGACGAGCTCGCCGACCTGATGATGGTCGCGCCGAGGGACGTCGAGGACGCGATCGTGCGCATCACCCAGCTGGCCCGCGCGGCCGGCATCCACCTGGTGCTGGCCACCCAGCGGCCCTCGGTGGACGTCGTCACCGGTCTGATCAAGGCGAACGTGCCGTCCCGGCTCGCCTTCGCCACGTCCTCGCTCGCCGACAGCCGCGTCATCCTCGACCAGCCCGGCGCCGAGAAGCTCATCGGCAAGGGCGACGGGCTGTTCCTGCCGATGGGCGCGAACAAGCCGGTCCGCATGCAGGGCGCCTTCGTCACCGAGCACGAGGTCGCCTCCGTCGTCCAGCACTGCAAGGACCAGATGGCGCCCGTCTTCCGGGACGACGTCACCGTGGGGACCAAGCAGAAGAAGGAGATCGACGAGGAGATCGGCGACGACCTCGACCTGCTGTGCCAGGCCGCCGAGCTGGTGGTCTCGACCCAGTTCGGCTCGACCTCGATGCTCCAGCGCAAGCTGCGCGTGGGCTTCGCCAAGGCCGGCCGGCTCATGGACCTGATGGAGTCGCGGAACATCGTCGGGCCGAGCGAGGGCTCCAAGGCGCGAGACGTGCTGGTCAAGCCGGACGAACTGGACGCGGTGCTCGCCGTGATCCGCGGGGAGGACGGGGCCTGACCGGCCCCGGGTGGCGGAGCGGCCGTAACGAGACCCGGCCGAGACTCACTCGTAAGGGAAGGTGGGCAACCGTTTCCCTTGGGCGTACGTCAAGTTGGAGGGAGGGGAAGAACCTTGTCCCAGCCCCATGGCGTACATCCCAGCCTCATGGCGTACAAACGACGCCCGCCCGGTTGCCCCACCCTTTCGTACCACCCATAGACTGAACATCCAGCAGGTGGCTACACGCTCGAAAGGCGCTCTCGTGTCCATCGGCAACTCCCCCGAATCCCCCGAGGACGACCGGAACTTCCCGGCAGATGACCGGGATTCGATCGGTCGTGCCCTCCAGCAGGCCCGTGTCGCCGCCGGTCTCACCGTCGAAGAGGTCAGCGCCTCCACCCGGGTGCGCGTCCCGATCGTGCACGCGATCGAGGAGGACGACTTCTCGCGCTGCGGCGGCGACGTCTACGCCCGCGGGCACATCCGCACCCTCGCGCGTGCCGTCGGGCTCGATCCGGCACCCCTGATCGAACAGTACGACGCCGGGCACGGCGGCCGACCCGCGCCGACCCCCGCCGCACCGCTGTTCGAGGCGGAGCGGATCCGCCCCGAGCCGCGCCGTCCCAACTGGACCGCCGCCATGGTCGCGGCGATCGTCGCCGTCGTCGGCTTCGTCGGCTTCACGATGTTCAACGGGACCGACAGCACCGGCGGCGCGGGCGCGTCCGCGGAAGGCCCCGCCCCGGCGACCAAGACCACCACCGCCCCCGCCAAGCCCAAGCCGGTCAAGCCCGCCCCGCCGAAGCCCGTGCCCTCCGAGAGCGCCATCGCGGCGGTCCCGCAGGACAAGGTCACGGTCAGGCTCACCGCGACCGACGACAAGAGCTGGATCTCGGCCAAGGGCGCCGACGGCAAGCTGCTCTTCGACGGGCTCCTCCTGGAGGGCGAGTCCAAGACCTTCCAGGACGACGAGCGCATCGATCTGATCCTCGGCAACGCCGGGCCGATCGAGCTCTACGTCAACGGCAAGAAGATCGAGGACTCGTTCGAGTCCGGCCAGGTCGAGCGCCTGTCCTACACCAAGGGCGACCCGCAGGCCGGCTGAGCTCCGCCCCCGATGTGACGCCCGTCGCGCAGGTGAACCCTGCGCGACGGAGGTACGGCCGGGACGAAGTAGTCTTGAGTCCATGCCCGAACGCCGTACCGTCGCCCTTGTCACTCTCGGCTGCGCCCGTAACGAGGTGGACTCGGAGGAGCTCGCAGGCCGCTTGGCAGCGGACGGCTGGGAGCTCGTCGAGAACGCCGAGGACGCCGACGTCGCCGTCGTCAACACCTGCGGCTTCGTCGAAGCCGCCAAGAAGGACTCCGTCGACGCCCTCCTCGAGGCCAACGATCTGAAGGACCACGGCCGCACCCAGGCCGTCGTCGCCGTCGGCTGCATGGCCGAGCGCTACGGCAAGGAACTCGCCGAGGCCCTGCCCGAGGCCGACGGCGTGCTGGGCTTCGACGACTACGCCGACATCTCCGGCCGCCTCCAGACCATCCTCAGCGGCGGCAGCGTCGAGGCGCACGCCCCCCGTGACCGGCGCAAGCTGCTGCCGCTGTCGCCCGTGGAGCGCCAGCAGGCCGCCGCGTCCGTAGCCCTGCCCGGGCACGGCTCCGTGGCCGCCCCCGAGGCTCCTGGGGCCCCTGAGGCGCCTCTGGCGCCCGAGAACGTGCCGGCCGACCTGCCGGACGGTCTCGCGCCCGCCTCCGGGCCGCGCGCGCCCCTGCGCCGCCGCCTGGACACCAGCCCCGTCGCCTCCGTGAAGCTGGCCTCCGGCTGCGACCGGCGCTGCTCCTTCTGCGCCATCCCGTCCTTCCGCGGCTCCTTCGTCTCGCGCCGCCCCTCGGACGTGCTGAACGAGACCCGCTGGCTCGCCGAGCAGGGCGTGAAGGAGGTCATGCTGGTCTCCGAGAACAACACCTCCTACGGCAAGGACCTCGGCGACATCCGCCTCCTGGAGAGCCTGCTGCCCGAGCTCGCCGCCGTCGACGGCATCGAGCGCGTCCGGGTCAGCTACCTGCAGCCCGCCGAGATGCGCCCCGGCCTGATCGACGTGCTCACCTCGACCGACAAGGTCGTGCCGTACTTCGACCTGTCCTTCCAGCACAGCGCGCCGGACGTGCTGCGGGCGATGCGCCGCTTCGGCGACACCGACCGCTTCCTGGAGCTCCTGGACACCATCCGCTCCAAGGCGCCGGCCGCCGGTGCCCGCTCCAACTTCATCGTCGGCTTCCCCGGCGAGACCGAGGCGGACTTCGCCGAGCTGGAACGCTTCGTCACGCACGCCCGCCTCGACGCCATCGGCGTCTTCGGCTACTCCGACGAGGACGGCACCGAGGCGGCCGGTTACGAGCACAAGCTCGACCAGGACGTGATCGACGAGCGCCTCGCCCACCTGTCCCGGCTCGCCGAGGAGCTCACCGCCCAGCGCGCGGAAGAGCGGATCGGCGAGACCCTGGAAGTACTGGTCGAATCCTTCGACGAGGAGGAGGACGGCTGGATCGGCCGGGCCGCCCACCAGGCGCCCGAGACCGACGGCCAGGTGCTCCTCCCCGCGGACTCGGCCGAGGGCCTCGGCCTGGCCCCGGGCCGTATGGTCAGGGCCAAGGTCGTCGACACCGAGGGTGTCGACCTCGTGGCCGACTGTCTGGATGAGGAGGCGGGCAGATGACCGGAGTCCCGGCATCCGCGACGGGCGGGACCGGTAGGCCGGCGCCGCGCGGCAAGCTGGGCGCTGCGGCCGTCAACCAGGCCAGCCTGTGGAACATCGCGAACATCCTCACCATGGTCCGGCTGGTGCTCGTGCCCGGCTTCGTGGTGCTGCTGCTCCAGGACGGCGGGCACGACCCCGCGTGGCGGGCCTGGGCCTGGGCGGCGTTCGCCGTCGCCATGATCACGGACGTCTTCGACGGGCACCTGGCCAGGACGTACAACCTGGTCACGGACTTCGGGAAGATCGCCGACCCGATCGCCGACAAGGCGATCATGGCGGCCGGACTGATCAGCCTGTCCGCGCTCGGCGACCTGCCGTGGTGGGTGACGGGCGTGATCCTGGCCCGTGAGCTCGGCATCACGCTGATGCGCTTCTGGGTGATCCGGCACGGAGTGATCCCGGCCAGTCGCGGCGGCAAGATGAAGACGCTCGCCCAGGGCACGGCCGTGGGCATGTACGTCCTGATGCTCACCGGTCCACTCGCCACCCTGCGCTGGTGGGTGATGGCGGTGGCCGTCGTGCTGACGGTCGTCACCGGCCTGGACTACGTGCGACAGGCGGTCGTCCTGAGGCGCAGGGGACTCGCGGCGGAACGGGCGGCGGCGGCCGGGGCCGGCCGCACGGAGGCGGACGGACGATGAACGAGGCCGCCAGGGTGCTCCGGCTGCTCGCGCTGCGTGGTGAGACCGTGGCCGTCGCGGAGTCCCTGACGGGCGGTCTCGTGGCCGCGGAGCTCACCGCCGCGCCCGGGTCCTCGAAGGGCTTCCGCGGCTCTGTCACGGCCTACGCCACGCCGCTGAAGGAGCAGCTCCTCGGCGTGGACGGGACCCTCCTGGCGGAGCGCGGCGCGGTCGACCCGGAGGTCGCGCTGCAGATGGCGGCCGGTGTGCGGGCCAGGCTCGGCGCCGACTGGGGCATCGCGACGACCGGCGTCGCGGGGCCGGAACCGCAGGACGGGCAGCCGGTCGGGACCGTGTACGTGGCGGTCGCCGGCCCCGAGGGCGAGTCCGCCGGGGCGGCCAGGGCGGGGAAGGTGGCGTCGTTGCGGTTGAACGGCGATCGAGCGGAAATCCGTAGAGAGAGTGTACGGAGCGTGCTCGAATTGCTCAGTGAACTGCTCGGCGACGAACACTCGGAAAATGCGCGGGCACAGGATACGGAACAGAACGGGGGAGATTGATGTTTGCAGCCATGAGTGAACACGACATCGCTCCCCGCACGGCCGCGGCGCGAGGCGGTACGGTGGGGCGTGAAGGATGCGGCTACGCGGTCCGAGGAGGGAGCCACCGATGATTCTGCTCCGTCGCCTGTTGGGTGACGTGCTGCGTCGGCAGCGCCAGCGCCAGGGCCGTACTCTGCGCGAAGTCTCCTCGTCCGCCCGAGTTTCGCTCGGCTATCTCTCCGAGGTGGAGCGGGGGCAGAAGGAGGCTTCCTCCGAGCTGCTCTCCGCGATCTGCGACGCGCTGGACGTACGGATGTCCGAGCTCATGCGTGAAGTGAGCGACGAACTGTCGCTGGCCGAACTGGCCGAGTCGGCAGCGGCGAGCGAACCGGTGCCGGCGCCGGTGCGACCGATGCTCAACTCGGTGTCGGTGACGTCGGTGGCCGGTGTGCCCACCGAGCGGGTGACCATCAAGGCGCCCGCGGAGGCCGTGGACGTCGTCGCCGCCTGAGCCGAGCAGCACGAACGAAGTGGGGCGAAGCCCCGGCGTGTGCCCTTACGGGCGCATGGCCGGGGCTTTTTCCTTGCCTCGTTCTCGTCCCGGTTCTCGTCCCGCACCTCGCTCGCGCACGAACTCCGGTCCGGTTTGTTTGAGATGCCGGATTCGGGTGATGCGTGCCATGGTGGGGGAACGTACGACCGTTTGGAGATTTCGCATGTCCGTCGTGAAGAGCTCCCTGTCCGACACCGCCCTCAAGACGGTGGGCAACGCACTGCAGGGAGCGCTGGTCGACCTGGTCGACCTCGCCCTGGTGGCCAAGCAGGTCCACTGGAACGTCATCGGTCCCCGCTTCCGCTCCGTCCACCTCCAGCTCGACGAGGTCGTCACCACGGCCCGGCTGCACTCCGACACGGTGGCCGAACGTGCTTCGGCGATCGGCGTGAACCCGGACGGGCGCGCCTCGACCGTGGCGTCCACGAGCGCCATCGGCACCGTCCCGGAGGGCTGGATCAAGGACGCGGAGGCCGTGGACATCCTGGTGGCCGCGCTGGGCGCGGTCGTGACACGGATGCGCGAGCGGATCGAGGCGACCGCGGAGCCGGACCCGGTGACGCAGGACATCCTGATCGGCCTCACGGCCGACCTCGAGAAGCATGCGTGGATGTTCCAGGCGGAGAGCGCCTGATCGTGGCGTCACGCAGGGCCATACGCGTCCCGTGCGCCGGGGTTGCCTCTTGTGCGCCCTCCCGCCGGGTGATCCTGCGGGACTAGCGTCGACCGGAGGAGGCGGCCATGGTACGGCGACGGGTTCCGCTGGTGACGCTCACGCTGGTCGCGGCCGGACTGGTGGCCGGTGGGCTCTGGTGGTGGGCGGTGGTGCGCCTGCTGCTGGTGCCGGGGGAGACGGGGCCGGTCGAGGGGGCGGTGGCCGCGGGCGGCTGGGGGCTGAGCCTGCTGCCGGTGCACGTGGCCGCCTCTACGGGGAGGACCGGCGGGTCCGGTCACGCCGGCTCGTCGGTGGGTGGATCGTCGCTCACCAGGGCATCGCGACGCCGCCGTTGGGGCGCAGGATCTGACCCGTCGTGAACGACGAGGCGTCGCAGGCGAGATGGAGGACCGCGTGGGCGACCTCCGCCGGCTCGCCGACCCGGCCGAGCGGTGAGACGCGCACCATCGCGGCCTCGGCCTGCTCCTGGGCGGCCGGCTCGTGGCGGTCCGTCATGGGCGTGCGGACCCAGCCCGGCGCGACCGCGTTCACCCGGATGCCGTGCCGCCCCGCCTCGGCGGCCAACGTCTTGGTCAGCTGCACGACGGCCGCCTTGGCGACGCTGTAGCAGAGCAGGCCCGGGCTCGCGGTGTCCATCGCCCCCGAGGCCATGGTCACGACGGACCCGGGTATATCGTGCTCGATCATCGAGCGGACCGCCTCCTGGCAGGCGTACAGCACGCCCTTGAAGTTCACCGCCAGGATCCGGTCGAGGTCCTCGTCGCGGGTCTCCAGGACGGTGCTCGTGTGCATGATCCCGGCGACCGCCGCCATGACGTGCAGCGGGCCCGCGGCGCGTACGGCGGCGGCGAGGGCGGGCCGGTCGGTGACGTCGAGCGGGTGGACGTGCGCGGTGCCGCCCTGACGGGCGATCAGGGCCGCGGTCTCCTTCAGGCCGGGCTCGTCACGGTCCGCGCAGTGGACGGTCGCACCCGCCTCGGCGAGGAGCGTCGCGGACGCGCGGCCGATGCCGCTCGCCGCGCCCGTGACGAACGCGGTGCGGCCGGTGAGGTCGTACGCGGTGAGGACCATGTCCGGACCGTACGACCGTATCTGACGGTCCGTCAATTAGCGGGGCGGCTCCTGTTGCGGGCCCTTCTGGCAGCCGGGGCACCAGTACGTCACGCGGTCGGCCAGCTCCGCCCTGCGGACCGGGGCGCCGCAACGCGGACACGGGCGGCCGCCGCGGCCGTAGACGTAGAGGAGGTCGCCTCCGCGCCGGGGCGGGGTCGTCCGCCGGCCCGGACCGTCCTTGTTCGCCTCCAGGAGGCGGTGCGCGGTGGCCACCAGGCGCTCCGGGACGCCCTCGGCGAGCTCGCCGACCGGCAGCCAGGGCGTGACACCGGCCAGGAAGGCCAGCTCCGACTTGTAGACGTTGCCGATCCCGGCGAGGTTGCGCTGGTCGAGCAGGGCCTCGCCGAGGGTGCGCGCGGGATCGGCGACCAGTCGGCGCACCGCCTCCGCCGGGTCCCAGTCGGGGCCGAGCAGATCCGGGCCGAGATGACCGACGGCCTTGGACTCCTCAGCCGTACGGATCAGCTCCAGGACCGGCAGCCGGTATCCGTACGCCGTGAACTCCGCGTTCCCGAGAATCGCCCGGATCTGGTGCGCCGGGCCGCCGCGCGGGCGCTCTCCGGTGGCGTACACCTGCCACGAACCGTCCATCCGCAGGTGGGAGTGGAGGGTGAGACCGCCCTCGATCCGGGTCAGGAGGTGCTTGCCGCGCGGGGTCACGTCGAGGACCCGGCGCCCGGTGAGATCGGCCGTCGCGAAACGGGGCACGCGCAGGTCGGAGCGCGTGAGCACCCGTCCGGCGAGCGCCGAGTCCAGCCGGTGCGCCGCGTACCAGACGGTGTCTCCTTCGGGCATGGGGCCATGATGCCGCGCCCCGCGCCCCGCGGCGGCCCGGGCGAAGACAGCACGTGCCATCCCGTGCCCCGGGCCGGAGCGCCGGGGAGGTCAGGCGCGCAGGCGCAGGCCCCGGGGCGTGGCGTGGAAGCCGGCGGCCTCCAGAGGGCGGGAGAGGGGGGAGGTCAGGGCGGTCGCCCCGTTGATCCGCTCCACCGTGACCGTGCCGAGCGAGCCCGCCGTCGCCGAGGCCGCCAGGGCCTCGGCCGCCGCCCGCAGCGCCGGGGAATCGGGCTCGTCGGGCCAGGAGAGCAGGGTCTTGCCGCCGCGCTCCATGTAGAGCGTGAGTTCGCCGTCGACCAGGACGACCATCGAGCCCGCCTTGCGGCCCGGCTTGTGCCCGGCGCCGGTGGGCGGCTCCGGCCAGGACAGGGCCGCCCCGTACGCGTTCGCCGGATCGGCCGCCGCCAGGACGACCGCCTTGGGGCCCGCGCCCTCCTCCGCGCCACGGTCGCGGGCGTTCGCGGCCGCGCGCAGCCGGTCCACGGCCCCGTCCATGGCGAACTGGGCGGCGCCGAGCCCTTCCACCACATAGCCGCGGCGGGCCTGACCGCTGTCCTCGAAGGCCGACAGGATCCGGTACGTCGCGGAGAAGCCGCCCTCCACGCCCTCGGCGGCCACCGCGCCCCGGGTCACCACCCCGTGCCGGTCGAGCAGCGTGCGGGCCAGGGCATGGGCGCGGTGGGTCGGCTCGGGCTCGAGCGGGGGCAGCAGCGACCAGCGGCCGCTGACCGTGGGCGGGCCCGTGCGGGAGGCCGGGCGGGCGGCGGCGCTCAGCGTGCCGTACCGGCCGCGCGGGACCGTGCGGCGGGCGCGGTGCGCGGTGGAACCGGCCGTGCGGCCCGAGCCGAGCAGCGAGCGCAGCGGGGCCAGGGTGTCGTTGGTGAGCCGACCCGACCAGGCCAGGTCCCACAGGGCGTCCGCGAGCTGCGGATCCGTCGCGTCCGGGTGGGTGGTGGCCCGCACCTGGTCGGCGATCTGGCGGAAGAACAGCCCGTAGCCGCCGGAGAGCGTCGTCAGGACGGACTCGTGCAGGCCGGTGAGCTCCAGCGGGTGCGGCGGCGGCAGGAGCAGCGGCGCGGCGTCGGCCAGATAGAGCGAGATCCAGCCGTCCTTGCCGGGCAGCGCCCCCGCGCCCGCCCAGACGACCTCGCCGGTCGTGGTCAGCTCGTCGAGGAGCGCGGGCGAGTAGTCCCGCACCCGGGACGGCAGGATCAGCTTCTCCAGCGCCGAGGCCGGCACCGGCGCGCCCTGGAGCTGCTCGATCGCGCGGGCCAGGCCGTCGATGCTGCGCAGGCTGCTGCTCCCCAGGTGCTGCCACTGGGGCAGGAACGTGGCGAGCGCGGCCGGCGGAACCGGCTCCAGCTCGTGCCGCAGGGCCGCGAGGGAGCGGCGGCGCAGCCGGCGCAGCACGGCGGCGTCGCACCACTCCTGGCCGATGCCCGAAGGATGGAACTCACCCTGGACCACCCGGCCCGCGGCGGCGAGGCGCTGCAGGGCGCCGTCCGTGACCGCCGGGCCGAGCCCGAAGCGGGCCGCGGCCTGAGAGGACGTGAACGGGCCGTGCGTGCGGGCGAAACGGGCGAGGAGATCACCCAGCGGGTCCTTCACCGGCTCCGTGAACGCCTCCGGCACGCCCACCGGCAGCGCCGTGCCCAGCGCGTCCCGCAGCCGGCCCGCGTCCTCGATCGCGGCCCAGTGGTCCGCGCCCGCGATCCGCACCCGGATCGCCCGCCGCGCCCGGGACAGCTCCTGCGCCCAGTCGGCCTCGGCGCCGCGCTCGGCGAGCTCCGCGTCGGTCAGCGGCCCGAGCACGCGGAGCACGTCGGCGACGCCCTCCACGTCCTTGACCCGCCGGTCCTCGGTCAGCCACTGCAGCTCGCGCTCGAGCTCGGCGAGCACGTCCGCGTCCAGCAGCTCCCGCAGCTCCGCCTGCCCGAGCAGTTCGGCGAGCAGCCGGGAGTCCAGGGAGAGCGCCGCCGCCCGCCGCTCGGCGAGCGGCGAGTCGCCCTCGTACAGGAACTGGGCGACATAGCCGAAGAGCAGGGAGCGGGCGAACGGCGACGGCTCCGGCGTGGTGACCTCCACCAGGCGCACCCGCCGGGACTCGATGTCCCCCATCAGCTCCCGCAGGCCGGGGACGTCGAAGACGTCCTGCAGGCACTCGCGCACCGCCTCCAGGACGATCGGGAACGAGCCGAACTCGCTCGCCACCTGGAGCAGCTGCGCGGCCCGCTGCCGCTGCTGCCACAGCGGCGTGCGCTTGCCCGGGTTGCGCTTGGGCAGCAGCAGGGCGCGCGCCGCGCACTCGCGGAACCGGGAGGCGAACAGGGCGGAGCCGCCGACCTGGTCCGTGACGATCTGCTCGACCTCGCCCTTGTCGAAGGCGACGTCGGCGGCGCCGACGGGCGCCTGCTCGCTGTCGTACGTGGTGTCCGCGAACCGGCCCGGGTCCACCGGCTCGCCGTCCAGCAGGTCGAGGCCCATCAGATCCGCGTCCGGCAGGCGCAGCACGATGCCGTCGTCGGCGTGCATCACCTGGGCGTCCATCCCGTACCGCTCGGCGAGCCGCGCGCCGAGCGCCAGCGCCCACGGGGCGTGCACCTGCGCGCCGAACGGTGAGTGCACGACCACCCGCCAGTCACCCAGCTCGTCCCGGAAGCGCTCCACCAGGATCGTCCGGTCGTCCGGCACATGCCCGCAGGCCTCGCGCTGCTCGGCGAGATACGCGATCACGTTCTCCGCCGCCCAGGCGTCGAGCCCGGCGGACAGCAGCCGCAGCCGGGCGTCCTCGGGGGCCAGGGCGCCCACCTCACGCAGGAACGCGCCCACCGCGCGGCCCAGTTCGAGCGGCCGGCCCAGCTGGTCGCCCTTCCAGAAGGGCAGCCGCCCCGGCACGCCCGGCGCGGGCGACACCAGGACCCGGTCACGGGTGATGTCCTCGATCCGCCAGGACGTCGTGCCCAGCGTGAACACGTCGCCGACCCGAGACTCGTAGACCATCTCCTCGTCGAGCTCGCCGACCCGCCCGCCGCCCTTCCTGGGGTCGGCGCCCGCCAGGAACACCCCGAACAGGCCGCGGTCGGGGATCGTGCCGCCCGAGGTGACCGCGAGCCGCTGCGCGCCGGGCCGGCCCGTCACCGTGCCCGTGACCCGGTCCCACACCACGCGCGGGCGCAGCTCGGCGAAGGCGTCCGACGGATAGCGCCCGGCCAGCATGTCCAGGACCGCCGTGAACGCGGACTCCGGCAGCGCCGCGAACGGCGCCGCCCGGCGGACCGTCGCGAGCAGGTCGTCGAACTGCCACGAGTCCAGCGCGACCATCGCCACCAGCTGCTGGGCGAGCACGTCCAGCGGGTTCGCCGGGATCCGCAGCGACTCGATGGAACCCGAGCGCATCCGCTCGGTCACCACCGCCGACTGCACCAGGTCGCCCCGGTACTTCGGGAAGACCACACCCGTGGAGACGGCCCCGACCTGGTGCCCCGCGCGGCCCACGCGCTGGAGCCCGGAGGCGACCGAGGGCGGCGACTCCACCTGGACCACCAGGTCCACCGCGCCCATGTCGATGCCCAGCTCCAGGCTGGACGTGGCCACCACCGCCGGCAGCCGGCCCGCCTTCAGGTCCTCCTCGACCAGGGCACGCTGCTCCTTGGAGACCGAGCCGTGGTGCGCGCGGGCGAGCAGCGGCGGCGCACCCTGGGCCGCGCCCGACTGAGCCATGATCTCGGCGGGCGGCGCGCCGTCGGGCAGGGCCTCGCCGGTGGCACGCTCGTAGGCGATCTCGTTCAGCCGGTTGCACAGCCGCTCCGCCAGGCGGCGGGAGTTGGCGAAGACGATCGTCGAGCGGTGCGCCTGCACCAGGTCGGCGATCCGCTCCTCGACGTGCGGCCAGATGGACGGCCGGTCGCCGCCCTCGGAGGCCTCCGAGGCGGGCGAGCCCCCCAGCTCGCCCATGTCCTCCACGGGCACGACCACGGAGAGGTCGAACTCCTTGCCCGACCGCGGCTGGACGATCTCCACCTTCCGCTGCGGCGAGAGGTAGCGCGCCACCTCCTCCACCGGCCGCACCGTCGCCGACAGGCCGATCCGGCGGGCGGGCCGCGGCAGCAGCTCGTCGAGCCGCTCCAGGGAGAGCGCCAGGTGCGCGCCCCGCTTCGTGCCCGCGACCGCGTGCACCTCGTCGAGGATGACCGTCTCCACGCCCGCGAGCGCGTCGCGCGTGGCCGAGGTCAGCATGAGGAACAGCGACTCCGGCGTGGTGATCAGGATGTCCGGCGGCCGGGTCGCGAGCGCCCGGCGCTCGGCGGCCGGGGTGTCACCCGAGCGGATCCCCACCTTCACGTCCGGCTCGGGCAGACCCAGCCGCACCGACTCCTGGCGGATGCCGGTCAGCGGGGAGCGCAGATTGCGCTCCACGTCGACGGCGAGCGCCTTCAGCGGCGACACGTACAGCACGCGGCAGCGCTTCCTGGCGTCGGCGGGCGGCGGGGTCGCCGCGAGCCGGTCGAGGGAGGCGAGGAAGGCGGCGAGCGTCTTGCCGGAGCCGGTCGGCGCCACCACGAGCACGTCCGAGCCCTCGCCGATGGCCCGCCAGGCGCCCTCCTGCGCCGCGGTGGGCGCGGTGAAGGCCCCGGTGAACCAGCTGCGGGTCGCGGGGGAGAAGTCGTCGAGCGCGGACCTGACCATGCCCTCCATCGTGCACCCCGCCACTGACAACCGCCCGGACCTGGGGAAACCCGCTCGTGGTCGGCCGTGCCCCCGGCGCAGAATGGGGACATGACGAGCGCCGGCACGCCGAACCGGCCCGGGGCCGGGACTTCCCGGGAGGCCGGGACATCCGTGGAGGCCGGAACCGCCCCGGCCGCCGCGAGCGACGGGCTGACGGCGCGCGACGGGCCGACGGCGCGTGACGGGCTGACGGCGACCTACGGGCTGACGGCGCGGGCCCGCGGCGGCGCGGCCCGCCCGCCGGAAGGGGCCCTGCCCCGGGCCGGTGCGCCGCGCGGGCACGCCGTCGCCGAGGGCGACCACAGCGGCGCGCCCGCCGAGGCCCCGGGACGGGCCGCCGACCGCGGGGAACGGGCGCGGTACTGGCGGCCCCTCGAGCTCCCGGGCGTCGACCTGCTGCACGCCCACTACGTCCGGAAGTCCTTCTCCCGGCACACCCACGAAAGCTTCGTCCTCGCCGCCATCACGGAGGGCGTCGAGGCCTTCCACTACGGCAGCGACCTCGTCCGCGCCGGGCCGGGCCAGATCGCGCTGGTCAACCCCGACACCCCGCACACCGGGCACGCCGGGGTGCCCGAGGGCTGGACGTACCGGACGATCTATCCCGACGCCGGGCTGATCCGGGACATCGCGGACGACACCGTCGCGCTGCGCGGCGACATCGGCTTCACCCAGCCCGTCGTCGACGACCCGTACGCGGCCCGGCTCGTCGTCGAGGTGCACCGGGCCGCCGAGGAGGGCAACGCGCTCGCCGCCGACAGCCTGCTGCGGCTGGTCACCGCCCGGATGCTGCGCAGCCACGGCGGCAGGGTCCGGCCGCTGTCGCCGCTGTCGGCCGGCGCGCGCGACGCGGCACGCGCGCGTGCCGTCCTCGAAGAGCGGATGGCCGACCCGCCGACCCTGGAACGGCTCGCCGCCGAGCTCGGGACCAGCCCCTTCGCCCTCCTGCGGGCCTTCCGCGCGGCGTACGGCATGCCGCCGCACACCTGGCTGACCGACGCCCGGGTGCGTCGCGCACGGCGCCTCCTGGACGCGGGGACGCCTCCGGCGGAGGCCGCGGTCACCGTGGGCTTCACGGACCAGCCGCACCTCAACCGGCACTTCACCCGCAGCGTGGGCGTGCCCCCGGGCGCCTACCAGCGGGCCCGCGGCCTGCGCGCGTAGCGACGCGGCCGGCGTAGGAAGGCCGCCGCCGGCCCGCAGCCGCTCGCCCGCAGCCGTGCGCGCGCCGCCGCCTGCACGTCGCCGTCGGCATGCGGTCGCCGGGACGCCGCCGCAGGAAGGCCCCCGCCTGCCCGCAGCCGTGCGCGCGCCGCCGCCTGCTCGCAGCCGTCCGCGCGCCGCCGCCCACACGTCGCCGTCGGCATGCGGTCGCCGGCACGCCGCCGCAGGAAGACAGCCGCCTGCCCGCAGCCGTGCGCCCGCCGCCGCCGCCGGCATGCGGTCGCCCGCGCGCCGCCGCAGGAAGGCAGCCGCCTGCACGCACCCTCCGCACGCCGCCGCCCGCGCGCCGCCGCCCGCGCGCCGCCGTCGCAAGAACGTACAAGACCGGGCTCGCCCTCCCTCCGTAGCGTCCCTGGCGTGGCAGAACAGACAGCACCCCCGGACGTACACCGTGACGCGACCGCCTCCAGGAGCGATGCCGCCGTCGTGCGCGACGCCCTCGGCGTCGGCGTTGCCGTCGGGCTCTCCGGGTTCGCCTTCGGCGTGACCTCGGCGGGCTCCGGCCTCAGCCTTCTCCAGACCTGCGCGCTGAGCCTGCTGGTCTTCACCGGCGCCTCCCAGTTCGCGCTGGTGGGCGCCCTCGCCGCGGGCGGGAACCCGCTCACGGCCGCCGCCGGGGCGTTCTTCGTCGGCACCCGCAACGCCTTCTACGGGCTGCGCCTCTCGCAGCTGCTCGCGCTGCGCCGGCTCGCCCGGCCGTTCGCGGCGCAGTGGGTGATCGACGAGACCACGGCCGTCGCCCTCGCCCAGACGGACCGCCGGTCCGCACGCATCGGCTTCACGGTGACCGGACTGACCCTGTACGTGCTGTGGAACCTCACCACCCTGCTCGGCGCCCTCGGCGCGGAGGCCATCGGCGACACCGCCGCGTGGGGCCTGGACGCCGCCGGGCCCGCGGTCTTCCTCGCGCTGCTCGCGCCCATGCTCAGGAGCGCGACCGAGCGCGCCACCGCCGCCCTCGCCGTGCTGCTCGGCCTCGGTCTCCTGCCCGCGCTGCCGGCCGGCGTCCCGGTCCTGGCCGCCGCGCTCGCCGCGCCCGCCGTGCTCTGGTTCCGCGGCCGCCGGACGGGCGACCGCCCGAAGGAGGAGGCCCGATGAACGTCTGGTTCGCCGTCGCGCTGACCGCCGCCGGGTGCTACCTGGTGAAGCTGCTCGGCCTGCTCGTCCCCGCCGACACCCTGGAGCGGCCCGTCGTCCGGCGGCTCGCCGCGCTCGTCCCGGTCGCCCTGCTCGCCGCCCTCACCGCCCAGCAGACCTTCAGCACCCAGGGCGCCCTCACCGTCGACGCCCGAGCCGCCGGGCTCGCCGCCGCGGCCCTGGCGCTGCTGCTGCGCGCCCCCTTCCTGGTGGTCGTGGGCGCGGCGGTGCTCGTCACGGCCGGGGTCCGGGCCCTCGGCGGCTGAACCGCCCCCGGCCCGGCGGCCTGTCCGGCCCGGCCCTGATCCGCCGGACAGGCGCTAGCCGATCGGGCGGCCGTGCGCGCGCAGCGTGCGCAGGGCCTCCACGGTGACGATCGGACGCGCTTCCAGGGCCGTGCCCGGCGCCCACTGGCGCCAGGTGACGGGCCAGCCGCCGTCGTCCTCCTGGGCCGCCGCGAGGTGGTCCAGGGAGCGGCTCATCTCCTCGTCCGTGAACCAGCGGCGGGCCAGCGAGTCGGGCACGCGCGCGTAGTCGTACGGATGGTGGTGCTCGCCCGGGGCGTATCCGTCGGGCACCGGGTAGTCCTCCGGCCGGTCCGGGTCGAGCACGACGAGCCGCCGCTCGCGCACGAGCCGCCCCAGCCGGTCGCTCGCCGCCTGCGCGCGGGCGCGGTCCGGGACCCGGTCGAGGAAGGCGACGGCGGCCTGCACCTCGTACGGATGGGTCTTGTCCAGGGCGTCCACGGCCGCCCAACAGAACTCGGTGGCCCGGAACAGCCAGGCGTGCCAGACCTGGTTGCGGTGCAGCAGACCGACCACCGGGCCGGTGGTGAGCAGCTCGCTCGGCGGCGCGTCGACGACCGGGACGAAGGGGGCGGCCGGGTAGCCGCGTTGTGAGGGATGCACGGCGGGCAGCGCGCCGTCGTGGGTCGACACCTCGGTCAGGTAGCGGCAGATCCGCTCGACCCGCAGGCCGCCGCACCGGCCGATGGAGTCGAGCACGCGCAGCGCGTGCGCCGTGTGCAGCGGCTGGCTGACCGGTCCGCGCAGGTCGGGTTCGAGGGCGTGCCCGTAGCCGCCGTCCTCGTTGAGGTACGCGGTGAGCGCGGCCTCGACGGGATCCGCGCCGCCGCCCAGGAAGTGGTAGGCGAACCGGCGCTGTTCGAGCACGCGGGCGGTCAGCCAGACGAACTGCTCGGCGCGCGCGAGGGGCGAGGCGGACGGAGCGGGGATTTCTGGAGGATTTCCGGCCATGGTCCGACCGTAGGCCGGAACGCGCGTCTGACAAGGTCTACGGACCGGGCTGCACCCTTGAGGGCGGGATACTGGGGTCATGCGGTTGACGACATTCTGGGAACGGATGACCGAGCACTTCGGAACGTCCTACGTCGAGTCCTTCGCCCGGGACCACGTCATGACGGAACTCGGCGGGCGGACGGTGCACCAGGCGCTCGACGCGGGCTGGGAGGCCAAGGACGTGTGGCGGGCGGTCTGCGCGGCCGTCGGCGTGCCGGACGAGAAACGATGATGTGACGGGCCCTGGCCGGAATGTCCGCGCGGTGCGCGAGACTGGCGGGGTGGCCCCGACTGACGCGCACGACGACGACACCGACGAGACCGCCAAGACCGACGACACCGACGAGACCGCCAAGACCGACGAGAACGACGAGACCGCCAAGACCGACGAGACCGCCAAGACGAACCGGACGGCCGAGGCCGGTGCGGCCGGTGCGGCTGGTGAGACTGGTGTGGCCGGTGAGACCGGCGGCGGGAAGGACGACCGCGGGACGACGCCCTCCGGGCCCGACGCCCCGGCGGACCCGGGCGCGCGGAACGCCGCCCCACCCGCGCGGCAGACCGCCGGGACGCCCTCCACGCCGGTTCCCGCACCGGCGGGAGCCGGATCGGGAACCGGCGGCTCCGCTCCGGCCGGCCCCGCCACGGCGGCGCGGATGCCGCGCTGGCTGCCCCGCGCCCTGGTGCTCGCGCTGGCCCTCTACGCCTGCTTCCAGCTCGGCAGCTGGGCCTTCCACCAGCTCGTCGGGCTGCTCGTCAACATCCTGCTCGCCTTCTTCCTGGCCCTCGCCATCGAACCGGCGGTCGGGCGCATGGCGGCCCGCGGGATGCGCCGGGGCCTCGCCACCTTCCTCGTCTTCTTCGCCGTCCTCGTCACCGGCGTCGGCTTCGTCGTGCTCCTCGGCTCGATGCTCGCGGGCCAGATCGTCGACATGGTCGAGAACTTCCCCAAGTACCTCGACTCGCTGATCAACTGGACCAACCAGCACTTCCACACCGAGCTGTCCCGGGTCGAGGTGCAGGACAGCGTGCTGCGCTCCGGCTGGCTGCAGAAGTACGTGCAGAACAGCGCGGCCGGTGTCCTGGACGTGTCCGCCACCCTCCTCGGCGGGCTCTTCAAGCTCCTGACGATCTTCCTGTTCTCGTTCTACTTCGCCGCCGACGGCCCGCGCCTCCGCCGCGCGCTGTGCTCGGTCCTTCCGCCCGCCAAGCAGACGGAGGTGCTGCGGGCCTGGGAGATCGCCGTCGACAAGACCGGCGGCTACCTCTACTCGCGCGGTCTGATGGCACTGATCTCGGGAGTGGCGCACTTCGTGCTCTTCGAGATCCTGGGCGTGCCGTACGCGCCCGCGCTGGCCGTCTGGGTCGGTCTGGTCTCCCAGTTCATCCCGACCATCGGCACCTATCTGGCGGGCGCCCTGCCGATGCTGATCGCCTTCACGGTGGATCCCTGGTACGCGCTGTGGGTGCTGATCTTCGTCGTGGTCTACCAGCAGTTCGAGAACTACGTGCTGCAGCCCAAGCTGACCTCCAAGACCGTCGACATCCACCCGGCCGTGGCCTTCGGCTCGGTCATCGCGGGCACGGCGCTGCTCGGCGCGGTCGGCGCCCTGATCGCCATCCCCGCCGTCGCCACGCTCCAGGCCTTCCTGGGCGCCTATGTGAAGCGGTACGACGTCACCGACGACCCGCGCGTGCACGGCCACCGGCGGTACGGCGAGGCCGTCGTCGCCCGCCTGCAGAAGGCGCTGCACCACAAGAAGGACGCGGCCGAGCCGGACCGGACGCCGAAGGACGATCAGAGGTAGGAGGGGCCCGTCACCCGGTGCCGGAAGAGCCGCCAGATCCACGCCTGAACGGCGACCATGCCCGCCGTGACGGCGAGCACGGCCGGGACGAGCAGCCGTAGCGTCGCCGGGTCGGCGGTGTGGGAGCCGGGAGCCAGGGTGCTCCCGGCCGCGAGCGGGAGGCCGCCGAGCAGCACCGCGGTGAGCGCGAAGGAGTGCCAGGGGCGGCCCGCCCGCCCGACGAGCCGCCGGGCGCGCTCGTACGGCACCCCCGTCAGGCGCAGCGTGGCGAAGCCGAGCCCGTGCGCGGCGAACAGGGCGGCCACCGCGAGGGCGGTGAGGACGGCGACGGGCCCGCCGGCCGGTTCGTACGGGCGGCCGGTCAGCAGGGCCGCGAGCAGCCAGCCGGTGGCGAGCGCCAGGCTCCAGCTGCCCGCCGTCACGGCCCCGTCGCACAGCGCCCGCCAGCGCCGTCCCGGCCCGCGGCCGCGCGTCCACAGCCCGAGGTCCCGCACGATCCAGCCGGCCAGGAGCGGGACGAGTACCGGGAACTGGCCGGTGAGCAGCGTGCCTTCGAGCTCGGGGAAGCAGCCGGCGAGGACGCCCGCGGTGGCGATCAGCCACACCTCGTTGCCCAGGAAGAACGGCGCGAAGGACGCGATCACCAGCCGCCGTTCGCCCGGATCGCGGCCCAGGTACGGGAGGAGCATGCCGGTGCCGATGTCCGCGCCGGCGAGCACGAACCAGCCGGAGGCGAAGAAGGCGAGCAGGGCGAGGGCGAGGGTGTCCACGGTCGGTCGGCTCCTCGGGACGGGGCGGGGCGGGCGGGGCGGTGGCTTGGGTCGGCGGGTCAGTAGCGGGCGGCGGGCAGGGCGTCGGCGGGGTCCGGCTCGTCCGGTCCGCCCCGGCGGTCGTCGTGGCCGAGACCGCCGGATGCGACGGGGCCGCGCCGGGCGTGCCGGGCGAGCAGCCAGGCGTTGAGGACGGCGAGCAGGACGAAGAGCGTGGTGAACACGGCCAGCGAGAGCCGCATCTGGCCGGGGGAGAGGCCGGAGACCGCGTCCTCGGTCTTGAGCAGTCCGTACACCACCCACGGCTGGCGGCCCGCCTCCCGGAACACCCAGCCGCTGATCATCGCGAGGTACGGCAGCGGCACGGCGGCCATGAGGGCGAGGTGCCAGAGCCGGAAGCGGAAGACGACGGTCCTGAAGAAGGCGAGGATCACGCCGGCGAAGGTGAAGTACATCATCAGGGCGAAGCAGATGAGCATGATCAGCCCCGCGCCGCGGGTCCAGCCGATCGAGGGCACGTAGTCACCGGGGCCGAAGCGGGTGACCATGTCGGCCTGGATCCGTGCGATCTCGGCGGTCTTCCCGCCGAACACGGCCGACTTCATCGGCTGGAACGTACTCAGGGCGGAGAACTGCAGCCCGCCGAAGACCGCCGTCACCATCAGCGCGGGGAACGAGACGAACACCCCGATCCGCAGGCTGCGCCCGAAGAACTCCCACTCCGGGCTGCGCCGGAACAGGTGGTAGGCGCTCACTCCCGCCATGAAGAACCCGGCAGTCAGCAGCGCGCCGGCCACGACGTGCCCGAAGGCGAGCAGCGCGGACGGATTGGTGAGCACGGCGACCGGATCGTCGAGGACCAGCATGCCGTTCTCGGCGCGGTGGCCCACGGGGTGGTTGAGGAAGCCGTTGGAGACCAGGATCCAGTAGGCGGACAGGTACGCGGTGAGGGTGACGACCCAGATCGCGGCGAGGTGCGCCCAGCGGTTCAGCCGGTGCCAGCCGAAGATCCACAGCCCCAGGAAGGTCGACTCGACGAAGAAGGCCACGATGGTCTCGACGGCGAGCGAGGCGCCGAAGACGTTCCCCGCGTAGTGGGTGAGCCCGCTCCAGCTCATGCCGAACTGGAACTCCATCACGATGCCGGTGACGATCCCCACCGCGTAGTTGATCACGTACAGCTGGCCCCAGAAGCGGACCAGGCGGGCGTCCAGCGGCTTCCGGGAGACGGTGGCCTTCGTCTGGAGCACGGCGACGACCGTCGCGAGACCGAGGGTGAGGGCGACGAAGAGGAAGTGTCCGCCGGCGGTGAGGGCGAACTGCAGCCGCGCGAGATCGAGTACGTCGGGATTCACGCCGTCAGCGCCGGCGTACGGTCAGGGCCGTGGCGTCGGCCCGCGGTGGACAACGTGCCTACCGCCCTGGTTGCGCCGGACCCCGTCCGCGTACCCCCACGGTTGCGCCCGGCCGACCGCGTCCCCTAGGGGGCAGACGGGTCGGCGGGCAAGCCGGTCAGGGCCAGGCAGGCCGGTCAGGGAAGGCGGGCCGGTCAGGGGAAGGTGGGGCCGGTCATCGGGCCGGCCGGTCAGGGCCAGGCAGGCCGGTCATCGGGCGGGTCGGTCAGGGGTCAGGCCAGCCAGCCCGGCGTGATCATCCCCGACTCGTACGCGAGGATGACCAGCTGCGCCCGGTCCCGCACGTCCAGCTTGGTCATGATCCGGCTCACGTGGGTCTTCGCCGTCGCGGGCGAGAGCACCAGACGCGTGGCGATCTCGTCGTTGGAGAGCCCCGCGCCCACCAGGCCCATGACCTCGCGCTCCCGCTCGGTGAGGGCGTTGAGCCGGGGGCTGGGGTCGGGGCGGCGCGCCCGGCCCGCGAACTCGGCGATCAGCCGGCGGGTGACGGCCGGGGCGATCAGGGCGTCCCCGCGGGCCACCACCCGCACCCCGTGCAGCAGTTCCGTCGGCTCGGTGTCCTTCACCAGGAAGCCGCTGGCGCCGGCGCGCAGCGCCCCGTACACGTAGTCGTCGACGTCGAAGGTGGTGAGGATGACCACCCGCACCCCTTCGAGACGGTCGTCCTCCGTGATGCGGCGGGTGGCCTCCAGGCCGTCGACGACCGGCATCCGGATGTCCATCAGGACGACGTCCGGGCGCAGCTCGCGGGCGAGCGTCACCGCCTGCTCGCCGTCCGCCGCCTCGCCGACCACCTCGATGTCGTCCTCGTCGGCCAGGATCGACCGGAAACCGGCCCGGACGAGGGTCTGGTCGTCAGCGAGCACGACGCGGATCATGCGGGATCTCCCTTGTCGGCGAGGGGGGTGAACGGGAGCCGGGCGTCGACCCGGAAACCACCGGGGATGTTACGGGCCGTCAGCTCGCCGCCGAAGGCCCGGGCACGCTCGGCCATGCCCCGGATGCCGCTGCCCGACGGCCGGTCGTCCGGGGTGCCCCGGCCGTCGTCCTCGATCCGCAGCCGCAGCTCCTCCGCGCCCCAGTCGAGCGTCACGAGCACGGAGCGCGCGCCGGCGTGCCGGGTCACGTTGGTGAGCGACTCCTGCACGATCCGGTACGCGGCGAGGTCGACCGGCGGCGCCAGCGGTACGGGCCTGCCGTCGACCCGGGTACGGACGTCGAGGCCCGCGCCCCCGGCCCGCGCCACCAGCTCCGGCAGCAGCGCGAGACCGGAGGCCGGGGCGGTCGGGGCGGCCTCGTCGGCCCGGCGCAGCACCCCGAGCGTGGCGCGCAGCTCGCGCAGCGCCTCCTTGCTGGTGTCGCGGACCGCCTGCAGCGCCTCCTCGGCCGTGGTCAGGGCGACCTCGGGGGCGGGCTTCTTCCCGAGCCGGTGCAGCGCGGCGCCCGACTGGACGTTGATCAGCGAGATGCTGTGGCCGAGGATGTCGTGCAGCTCACGGGCGATCCGCAGCCGCTCCTCGGTGGCGCTCTGCCGGGCCCGGGCCTCCTGCTCCCGCTCGGCGGCGAGGGCGCGCTGCTCCACCTCGTGCAGATAGGCGACCCGGTTGCGCTGGGCGCGGCCGACCGCGACCAGGCTGATCAGCCAGCCGGCCATCATCGCGAGCGAGGTGTCGTCGATCTGCCGGTGGCCGGGCTGCTGACGGATCTCGCCGAGGGCGACGGCGAGCAGCGTCACGGCCGCCAGCGCGACGGCGGCGGCGAACCGCCCCTCGGCGGCCGTGGTGTACAGCGCGAGCGCGAAGGCGATCAGGAGCGGGCCGTCCTGGGCGAACAGCGGGTAGTAGACGGCGCAGGTGAGGAGGGTCACGACGGCCACCGCCACGGGCTGCCTGCGCCGGAACCACAGCGCCCCGCACCCCACCAGGATCAGCGCCCAGCCGAGCGCGGTGCGCCCCGCCGGTTCGGGCTCGTAGTGCGCGGCGACCAGTGTCCAGACCGCCACGACGAGCAGCACGACCAGAGCCACGGCGCCGTCGCGCACGTCCCGCGGACGGAGGGTGAGGGCCATGCGGGAAGGATAGGCACCCGTCCGCCGCCCGGGTCGTGACGTCCGGCCCGGCACCGGCGTGGTGCGCTTGACACGAAAATCGAACATCCATTCTCATGGAGGTTCAGGGCCTTGGGAACACGGGCTTGTCGCCGAGTTATCCACAGGCTGGAGGGGACGTCGGGGCCCATTGTCAGTGGCAGGGGTTAGCGTCTTTCCCATGAAGCGATCGACTCAAGCAAACCGGGTGGAACCCATGGCAGGAACCGACCGCGAGAAGGCGCTCGACGCCGCGCTCGCACAGATTGAACGGCAATTCGGCAAGGGTGCCGTCATGCGCATGGGAGAGCGCTCGAAGGAGCCGATCGAGGTCATCCCGACCGGGTCGACCGCCCTCGACGTCGCCCTCGGCGTCGGCGGCCTGCCGCGCGGCCGTGTCGTCGAGATCTACGGACCGGAGTCCTCCGGCAAGACGACCCTGACCCTGCACGCCGTGGCCAACGCCCAGAAGGCCGGCGGCCAGGTCGCCTTCGTGGACGCCGAGCACGCCCTCGACCCCGAGTACGCCCGCAAGCTGGGCGTCGACGTCGACAACCTCATCCTGTCCCAGCCGGACAACGGTGAGCAGGCCCTCGAGATCGTCGACATGCTGGTCCGCTCCGGCGCCCTCGACCTCATCGTCATCGACTCCGTCGCCGCGCTCGTCCCGCGTGCGGAGATCGAGGGCGAGATGGGCGACTCGCACGTCGGTCTCCAGGCCCGTCTGATGAGCCAGGCCCTGCGGAAGATCACCAGCGCGCTCAACCAGTCCAAGACCACCGCGATCTTCATCAACCAGCTCCGCGAGAAGATCGGCGTCATGTTCGGCTCGCCGGAGACCACGACCGGTGGCCGCGCCCTGAAGTTCTACGCCTCGGTGCGCATCGACATCCGCCGCATCGAGACCCTGAAGGACGGCACCGAGGCGGTCGGCAACCGCACCCGCTGCAAGGTCGTCAAGAACAAGGTCGCGCCCCCCTTCAAGCAGGCCGAGTTCGACATCCTCTACGGCCAGGGCATCAGCCGCGAGGGCGGCCTGATCGACATGGGCGTGGAGCACGGCTTCGTGCGCAAGGCCGGCGCCTGGTACACCTACGAGGGCGACCAGCTCGGCCAGGGCAAGGAGAACGCCCGTAACTTCCTGAAGGACAACCCCGACCTCGCCAACGAGATCGAGAAGAAGATCAAGGAGAAGCTGGGCGTCGGTGTCCGGCCCGAGGAGCCCTCGGCCGAGCCGGGTGCGGACGCGGCGAGCGGCACGGACGCGGCGGGCGCGGACGAGGCGGGCAAGTCGGTCCCGGCTCCGGCCAAGGCCGCCAAGGCGACCAAGGCCACCGCGGCCAAGAGCTGACCCGGTGACCGGTCGCACCGAATGGCCGGACGGCAGCCCCGACTCGTCGAGGGCCGAGAAGGAGCTGTCGTCCCAGGATCCGGCTGAGCGGGCGCGGGCGATCTGCCTGCGCCTGCTCACCGGAACCCCCCGCACCCGGAAGCAGCTCGCCGACGCCCTGCGCAAGCGGGAGATCCCCGACGAGATCGCCGACGAGGTGCTGTCGAGGTTCGAGGACGTCGGACTCATCGACGACGCCGCCTTCGCCGGCGCCTGGGTCGAGTCCCGCCACCACGGGCGGGGCCTCGCCCGCCGCGCCCTCGCCCGCGAGCTGCGGACCAAGGGCGTGGACCCCGGCCTGATCCAGGAGGCGGTCGACCGGCTCGACTCCGACCAGGAGGAGGCCAGGGCCCGCGAGCTCGTCGACCGCAAGCTGCGCGCGACCCGCGGCCTGGAGCGGGACCGGCGGCTGCGCAGACTCGCCGGCATGCTCGCCCGCAAGGGATACCCGGAGGGCATGGCCCTGCGGGTGGTCCGCCAGGCCCTGGAGGAGGAGGGCGAGGACACCGAGGGGCTGGAGGAGCCCTTCTGAGCCCTGCCTTCGCACCAGGTCTGCCTTCGCGCCAGGTCGCACCGGGTCTGCCTTCGTATGAGCTCGCACCAGGTCTGCCCTCGCACCAGGTCTGACCGAGACCAGGGCCCCTTCCGGCCGGGCTGACCGGCTGAAGCCGGCTAAAGGCCGTCCTGCTCCGGTCCGCCGGACAGGTCCTGGCCCGTCGTGTCCGTCGTGGCAGTCGTTTCCGTCGTGTCCGTCGTGGCAGTCGTGTCCGCCGTGTCCGTCGTGCCGATCGTGTCTGCCGTGTCCGTTCCCGTCGGCGGCAGGACCGGGAGGCCCGCCGACTTCCAGGCCTGGAAGCCGCCGATCAGGTCCGTCGCGCGGTGCAGGCCCAACCGGTGCAAGGACTCGACCGCGAGGGAAGAGGCGTAGCCCTCGTTGCAGAAGACGACGATCCGTAGGTCGTGGCTGTCGGCCTCGGGCACACGGTGGCTGCCCTGCGGGTCGAGCCGCCACTCCAGTTCGTTGCGCTCGACGACCAGGGCGCCCGGGACCAGGCCGTCCCGTTCGCGCAGGGCCGCGTAGCGGGTGTCGACCAGGAGGGCGTCGCCCGCCGCGTACGCCTCGTACGCGGTGCGGGCGTCGACACGGTCGAGACCGGCCCGTACCCGCTCCAGCAACTCGTCGATACCGAGGGGCGCGTCGCCGAGGGGCGCGTCGGTGGGTGCGTCGCTCACTGCCAGTCCTCCGGGAGTTCGACCTGCTCGAGACGGAGCACCGAGCCCGTCCGGCTGAAGCGCCGGATCAGCGGGAGCGGCGGATAGTAGGCGTGCACCGAGACCGCGTGCTCCGAGCGGGACTCGTTGAGCACCTCGTGCACATGGTGGCGGCCGAAGGCGCGGCCCCGGCCGGCCGGCAGCTCGCGGCTGCGGTCGACGCCGTCGGCCAGCTCCAGGTTCTTCCAGCCGCTCGCGGGGAGCCGTACCGCGAGGGAGTTCTCCCGCAGGGTGCCGCGCGCGGTGGCGAAGGCGCCCAGCGATTCGGCGTGGTCGTGCCAGCCGGTGCCGGTGCCCGGCGGCCAGCCGATCAGCCAGGCCTCGCTGCCGCCCGGGCCGTCGAGCCGCACCCAGGTGCGGCCTTCGGGATCGAGGGGGAGCGACAGGACCAGAGCCGCGTCGGCGGCCGTGCGCCGGACGAAGTCCAGCAGTTCGGCCTCGGTGGGAGCGGAAGAGCCGGAAACGGGCGTGGGGGCGTGCTGTGTCTGGGACACGAAGGACCGTCCTGAGGTTCGCGAAAGCGCGCACGACCAGGCGGGCGCGCGCAGCTGAGAAAAGGGGAGGCGAATTCAGCAGGACGGGCGACACATGCAGCCCGCGTAGCGGAGCAGGTCCATATGGACCCTCCGCCACAGGCGCACATCGGTGTCGGTCACGCTCCGGAGTACACCACGTGCGTCTGCGGCGGTCAATCGACGTCCGCCGGTGTCAGGACGGGGCAGGCCCTCGACGACCCGCTCCCCGGCCTCAGTTGACGTCCGCCGTACGGTCACCGCTCCTGGCCCCGCCGGACGTGTCGGCATGCGGCGTCTCCTCCTCGGCCGGGGCCCCGCCCCGTACCGCGTCCGCCGCCGCGTGCAGCTCCTCCGGCCGTACGCCGGCGAACGCGGCCGCCAGGTGTCCGTCCGGGCGGACCAGGAGGACCGCGTGGGCGGGGGCGCCCGGATAGGCCTCGGTGACGAGGAGTTCGGCCGGGGCCGGCAGGGCGTCCACGGCCTCGGCGAGCCGGGGCATCACCCCCGCGCTCACCCAGTGCCGGCGGTCCCACACCCCGGTGCCCGGAGCCACGAGCAGCACGAGCAGCCGGCCCCGGCCGAGCCGGTCACGCAGCCGTACGGTCGTCCCGTCCGGCGCCGTCACCCGGACGTCCTCGGCCGGTGCGCCGTCCGGCGTGCCCACCGGGATCCGGCCCTCGGAGGGCTCCGGCGCCAGCGGCGAGTGCGGATACGCGGGCGGCGCGCCCAACGGGCCGCGCCCGAGGTGCCCGTCGCTGAGCAGGGCTTCATGGCCGCGGCCGCCGCCCCGCAGATAGGTCCGCAGCCCGCCCCCGCCGCGCAGCACGGGGAGCGACTGGTCGGCGGCCCGCAGCCGGGAGGCGACGGCAGAGCGCCGCTCGCTCTGGTAGCTGTCGAGCAGGGCCGGTGAGGCGTCGCGGTGGTGCCAGGCGTGGGCCAGCTTCCAGGCCAGGTTGTCGACGTCCCGCAGCCCTTCGTCGAGGCCCTGGGTGCCGACCGCTCCCAGCAGGTGCGCCGCGTCGCCGGCCAGGAAGACCCGGTCCACCCGCCAGCGCCGGGCCAGCCGGTGGTGGACGGTGTGGACGCCGGTGTCGATCAGGTCGTACGGCGGGGTGGCGCCCTCGCACCAGCCGGCCAGGGTGTCGCGGATGCGGCTGACCAGCGCGTCGGGCGTGACCAGCTCGCCGCGCGGTGGCAGCAGCCAGTCGATCCGCCACACCCCGTCGGGCAGCGGCCGCGCGGTGATCTCGTCGCCCGCGCCCCGCCACGCCGGCTGACGGTGCAGCAGGGCTTCGCCGGCCCAGGGCAGTTCGGTGCGCAGGGCGGCGACCGCGTGCCGTTCCACCGCCGTACGGCCGGGGAAGCGGACGCCGAGGAGCTTGCGGACGGTGGAGCGGGCGCCGTCGCAGCCGACCAGATGGCTGCCGCGCCACCAGGTGCCGTCGGGGCCCCGGGTGTGGGCGCTGACGCCGTGTTCGTCCTGTTCGACGGTGTCCACCCGGGACTCGGTGACCAGGGTGACGAGGTCCTGCCGGGCGATGGCGTCCCGCAGCCCGCGGGCCAGGGCGTGCTGGGGGATGTGCAGCGGGGCGGCGGGGCCCGCGGGCTCGCCGTCCGCCCCGTCGTCCGCGACGCCGAGGCCGAGGTCGAGCCGCACGTGCCGGGTCTGCTGCCGGCGGCGCAGCGAGCGCCAGCCGGCCCAGCGCACCCCCTCGTCACGGAGCGTGGCGCAGCCGAGCCGTTCGACGAGGGCGGCCATGTCGGCGCGCAGCACCGCGGTGCGGGCGGGGCGCGGTTCCTCCTTGCCGGGGCCCTCGTCGAGGACGACGCTGGGCACGTCCTGGGCGGCCAGGGCGAGGGAGAGCGCGAGGCCGACGGGCCCCGCGCCGACGATGATCACCGGGTCCACGGCGCGACTCCTGAAGGCGGGCAGGGCCGTACGGGCGTACGGGAGGCACAGCAGGGTGTGGCGCGGGCCCGGAGCTTGATCACAGAACGTATGCAACCCACTGGGGGTGCGTGCGTCAAGTGACGGGGGCAGCGGCGTCGCCACTGCCCCCGGATGATGTCACATGCCGTCAGTTCTTCGTGATGCCAGGGCCGTCGGCGGGTCCGCCGACCGGACCGCCGACCGCTCCTTCGGAGGAGTCCGCGGTCGCCTGGGCGGGCACGACGGCCGTCACGGCCGGGTCGGCGACCTTGATGCCGGTCTTCGCCCGGCGGCCCCGCTTCTCGATCCAGGTGGCGAGCGCGGAGAGCGCGAGGCACAGCGCGATGTAGATGGCGCCGAAGACCACGATCACGGAGACGTAGGGGTACTGGCCGTTGACCAGGGTGTTGGAGGCGATCAGCCGGGCCGAGTACAGCAGCTCGGGGTAGAGGATCACGAAGCCGAGCGAGGTGTCCTTGAGGGTGACCACCAGCTGGCTGATGATCGTCGGCAGCATGGCCCGGACCGCCTGCGGCAGCAGGACGGAGGTCATCACCTGGGTCTTGGTCATGCCGAGCGCGTAGGCGGCCTCGCGCTGGCCGCGCGGCACCGCGTTGACGCCGGCGCGCAGCACCTCGGCCTGGACACAGCCGTTGTAGACGGACAGGCCGAGCGCGAGCGCCCACATCGAGTAGTCGGTGAGGAAGGCGACCCACACCGCGAAGATCGTGATGAGCAGCGGGATCGAGCGGAACACCTCGATGAAGGCGGTCGCGAACCAGCGGACCGGCTTGTGCTCGGAGAGCCGGGCGACGGCGAGCAGCACACCGAGCACGAGGGAGCCGACCGCCGCGAGGGCGAAGGCCTTCAGGGTGGCGAGCAGCGCGTCGGCGATGTTCTGCCGGATGCCCGCGTAGTTGAAGATGTCCCACATCTCGGGGGCGAGGTGGCCCTTGTCGGCCAGCCGCACCAGGCTGATCGCGAGCAGCGCGAGGATGGCGAGGCTGCCGACGACGGCGTAGATCCGGTTGCGGATCCGGGCCTTGGGGCCGGGGGCGTCGAAGAGAACGCTGGCGCTCATCGGGCGACCTCCAGGTTGCGCTCAAGGAGACGGAAGAGTCCGCTGATGGCGAAGGTGATGACCAGGTAGGCGGCGGCGACCCAGAGGAAGATCGGGATGATCGCGTAGCCCTGCTCGCTCATCAGCGTCTGCCAGCCGAAGAGCTCGGTGACGCTGAAGGCGCCGGCGATGGCCGAGTTCTTCGTCAGGGCGATGAAGATCGAGCTCAGCGGCGGCAGCACGGTCCTGGTGGCCTGCGGCAGCACGACGAGGCGCAGCGTCTGGGAGAACGTCAGACCGAGCGAGCGGGCGGCCTCGGCCTGGCCCAGCGGCACGGTGCTGATGCCGGAGCGGACGGCCTCGCACACGAACGAGGACGTGTAGAAGCCGAGCGCGAGCGACGCGAGCACGAAGGGGCTCATGCCGGGGAAGAGGATCTCCGGCACGACGAAGACGAAGACCAGGAAGAGCAGCGTCAGCGGGGTGTTGCGCAGCAGCGTCACCCACGCGGTGCCGAAGGCGCGCAGCGGAGGGACGGGGGAGACCCGGAAGCCGGCGACGACGATGCCGAGGAGCAGCGCGATGACCGAGCTGACGGCGGTGATCTCCACGGTTCCTATGAAGCCGTTGCGGAACTCCGCGAAATGGTCGAGCAGTACGTTCATGAGGACTCCGCGTCGGCAGTCGGCGGCGGGCGAGCGTGCGGCAGGCTTACGTGCGGCAGGCGTACGGGCAGGGGGCGCGGCGCCCCGCGGCGCACGGGGCGTGCGGGGCGCTCACGTCTGGGGGCTCGGGCGTCGTCAGTAGCGGACGATCGCCGGCGGCGCGACGTACGCGGAGCCCGAGAGGCCGAGGGTGGCCTCGTAGATCTTCTTGTAGGTGCCGTCGCCCTCGTACTTGGCGAGGATGTCGTTCACCTTGTCGCGCAGGACCTTGTCGTCCTTGTTCATGCCGATGCCGTACGGCTCCTCGGTGAACGGCTTGCCGACGACCTTGAGCTTGCCGGCGTTGGCGGCGGCGTAGCCCTTGAGGATGGAGTCGTCGGTGGTGACGGCGTCGACCTGCTTGGTGAGCAGCTGCTGGACGCAGTCGGAGTACTTGCCGAGCTCGACGGTCTCCGCGCCGTACTCCGGCTTCTTGATCTCCTGCAGCGGGGTCGAGCCCGTGATCGAGCAGACCTTCTTGCCCTTCACCGACTGCGGGCCGGTGATGGCGGTCTCGTCCTTGCGGACCAGGAGGTCGGCGCCGGCCTTGTAGTACGGGCCCGCGAAGCCGACCTGCGCCTTGCGCTTGTCGTTGATCGTGTAGGTGCCCACGTAGTAGTCGACCTGGCCGGTGGAGATGGCGGTCTCACGGAGCTTGGAGTCGACCGTCTTCCACTCGATCTGGTCCTCGGAGAAGCCCAGGTCGGCGGCGATCATCTTGGCGATCTCGATGTCGAAGCCGGAGCGCTTCTTGGTCGCCTGGTCCTCGAAGCCGAGGTAGGGCTGGTCGGCCTTCGAGCCGATGATCAGCTTGCCGCGCTCCTTGGCCTTCTTGAAGGTCGGCGAGTCGAGGGAGACGCCGCTCGCGACGGTGTAGGTGGGGAGCTTGGGGGCCGAGGCGTCACCGGGCTTCGTGGCGGGCTTGTCACCGGCCGAGCCCTCCTTGCCGCCACAGGCGGTCGCGGTCAGTGCGAGCACGGCGACGGCCACGGCCGCGGTCTTGCGGAGCTTCATCGTGAACATCCCTCAGGTCGTGGTTGGTTGATCGTCAGTGTGCAGCAAGTCGCACGCTGTCACTACGGAGTTCCGGGCGCGGCGCTCAGTGGTGCAGGATCTTCGACAGGAAGTCCTTGGCGCGGTCGCTGCGCGGGTTGCTGAAGAACTCGTCGGGGGAGGCCTGTTCGACGATCTTCCCGTCGGCCATGAAGACCACGCGGTTCGCGGCCGAGCGGGCGAAGCCCATCTCGTGCGTGACGACCACCATCGTCATGCCGTCCCTGGCCAGCTGCTGCATGACCTCGAGGACCTCGTTGATCATCTCCGGGTCGAGGGCCGAGGTCGGCTCGTCGAACAGGATGACCTTCGGGTCCATCGCGAGGGCGCGGGCGATGGCGACGCGCTGCTGCTGACCGCCGGAGAGCTGCGCCGGGTACTTGTCGGCCTGCGTGCCCACCCCGACCCGGTCGAGCAGGGCGCGGGCCTTGGCCTCCGCCGTCTTCTTCTCCGTGCGGCGGACCTTGATCTGCCCCAGCATCACGTTCTCGAGCACCGTCTTGTGCGCGAAGAGGTTGAAGGACTGGAAGACCATGCCGACGTCGGACCGCAGCCGCGCCAGCTCCCTGCCCTCCTGGGGCAGCGGCTTCCCGTCGATGGTGATGCTGCCGGAGTCGATGGTCTCCAGCCGGTTGATGGTGCGGCACAGCGTGGACTTGCCGGACCCGGAAGGCCCGATGACCACCACGACCTCGCCGCGGCGGATCGTCAGGTCGATGTCCTGCAGCACGTGCAGCGCGCCGAAGTGCTTGTTCACGTCGGACAGCACGACCAGGTCGTCCGTGGCCTGCACGGCGCCCTCCGAACCCTTGGTCACTGACACTCCGCTCATCGGCTTCTTGCTCCGTCCTGCTCGGTTGGGGAGGACACTAGAGATCGGGGCGAAGGGGCGTCACCACATCTGAGCGAAGTTTGAGCATAACGATACGGTCGCATCCGGACACTCTGCGTGAACGGGATGGCCCCGCTGTTCACGCCCTGGTACACAGATAGTCATCACGCGCACCCGTCCCCACCCCACGAGCCCGCACGAGATCACGAAGGAGGGCCCATGAGACTGCTGCTCGTCGAGGACGACGACCACGTCGCCGCCGCGCTCTCCGCGATCCTCGCCCGCCACGGCTTCACCGTCACCCACGCCCGCAACGGCGAGGAGGCGCTGCAGGCCGTGCTGCCCGCCGCGCACGGCGAGCGTCCCTCGTACGGGGTGATCCTGCTCGACCTCGGACTGCCCGACCAGGACGGCTACCAGGTCTGCGGACGCATCCGGAAGCTCACCAGCACGCCCGTGATCATGGTGACCGCGCGCGCCGACGTGCGCTCCCGGATCCACGGCCTCAACCTCGGCGCCGACGACTACGTGGTCAAGCCCTACGACACCGGCGAGCTGCTGGCCCGGATCCACGCCGTCAGCCGGCGCAGCTCCGGCGGCGAGGACCAGGGCACCCCGACCGAGGACAGCACCCTGCGACTCGGCTCCGTCACCGTCGAGCTGCCCACCCGCCGGGTCAGCGTCGACGGCGACGCCGTGCCGCTCACCCGCAAGGAGTTCGACCTGCTCGCCCTGCTCGCCCAGCGCCCCGGCGTGGTCTTCCGCCGCGAGCAGATCATCAGCGAGGTCTGGCAGACCAGCTGGGAGGGCACCGGCCGCACCCTGGAGGTCCATGTCGCCTCCCTGCGCTCGAAGTTGCGCATGCCCGCCCTGATCGAGACCGTGCGGGGCGTCGGCTACCGCCTGGTCCCGCCCGCCGCGTAACCCCCCGCCCGTCCGCTCGTGCGCACCCGACTCCTCCCGCTCCTCATCGTCCTGATGGCCGGTGTCCTGCTCGCCCTCGGCTTCCCGCTGGCCGCCAGCACCGCCGCGTCGGAGCAGCAGCGGGTGGTCGTCGACCGGCTCGACGACGCGGCCCGGTTCGCGGCCCTCGCCCAGTTCGTCAGCGAGAGCCGCTTCGGCCCCGACGAGCGCCGCTCCACCCTCAGCGGCGAACTCACCAGCTACCACGAGGTGTACGGGATCAGGGCCGGCATCTTCTACCGCGACAACCGGGCCATGGCCACCGCCCCCGAGGACTGGGTCGTGCCGTACGAGGGCGAGGGCAGGCGCGCCTTCAACGAGGCCCTCCTCGGCCGCCGCAGCCACGACCCGCCGCAGGTGTGGCCCTGGCAGGGCGACGCCTGGCTCATCATCGCCTCCCCGGTCGTCCGGGACGGAGACGTCGTCGCCGTCGTCGTCACCGAATCGCCCACCGGGCAGCTGCGCTCCCGCATCCTGCGCGACTGGCTGCTGATCTTCGCCGGCGAGGCCGCCGCCATGCTGCTCGCCGTCGGCGCCGCCTTCCGGCTCACCGGCTGGGTGCTCCGGCCCGTCCGCGTGCTCGACGCGGTCACCCACGACATCGCGACCGGCCGGATGAACTCCCGGGTCGCCGCCACCGGCGGCCCGCCCGAGCTGCGCCGCCTGGCTCGCTCGTTCAACGAGATGGCCGACCACGTCGAGGACGTCCTCGACCAGCAGCGGGCCTTCGTCGCCGACGCCTCCCACCAGCTGCGCAACCCGCTCGCCGCGCTGCTGCTGCGGATCGAGCTGCTCGCCCTCGAACTCCCCGAGGGCAGCGAGGAGATCGCGTCTGTGCGCACCGAGGGCAAGCGGCTGGCCCAGGTCCTCGACGACCTGCTCGACCTCGCGCTCGCCGAGCACACGGCCGCCGACCTGCGGCTCACCGACATCGGCGCGCTCGCCGCCGAGCGGGTCGCCTCCTGGCGCGCGGTCGCCGAGGACAAGGGCGTGGCGCTGGTCGCCGACACCGCGGCCGTCACGGCCTGGGCCGACCCGGTGGCGCTGTCCAGCGCGCTCGACGCGGTGATCGACAACGCCCTGAAGTTCACGCCGGCCGGCGAGGACGTCGGCGTCACGGTCCGGCTCGCCGCCGACGGCGAGACCGTCGAGGTCGAGGTCGCCGACCACGGGCCCGGGCTCACCGACGAGGAGCTGGAGCGGGTCGGCGACCGCTTCTGGCGCTCCAACCGGCACCAGAACGTCAAGGGCTCCGGCCTCGGGCTGTCCATCTCGCGCGTGCTGCTGGCAGCGGGCGGCGGCACCATCGCGTACGCCCGCAACGCACCCCACGGCCTGCGGGTGACGGTCGCCGTGCCCCGCGAGGACCCACGGACCGGCCGCGGGCCGGGCGGTGGGCCGGGCGTCGAGGTCTGAGGTCCGACGTCTGCGGTCCGGGGGTCGGGCCGGCCCCGGGACCGGGGCCTACGGCTCCCGAGGCCAGTGCCCTTACGGCTTCACGGAGCGGTAGTAGCGCCGGGCGCCCTCGTGCAGGGGCACGGGCTCGGTGTAGATCGCGGTCCGCAGGTCCACCAGCTGTGCCGGGTGCACCTGGCTGCCGATCCCGTCGCGGCTGGCGATCACCGTACGGGTGAAGCCCTCCACCAGGTCCGGATCGGCGTCGTCCGTCGTGACCAGGATGTTCGCCACGGCCAGGGTGTCCACCGGGTTGCCGCTCTGGGCGAGGCTGTACGCGTCGCCCGGGATGGTCGCCGAGCGGTAGTGACGGGTCGACTCGCCCACGTCGTGCAGGCTGTCCACCAGGGCGGCGTCCAGCGGCACCAGCCGGACCGGCAGCCGTTCGGACAGCGCCTGCACGGCCTGCGTGGGCAGACCTCCCGACCAGAAGAAGGCGTCGAGGCGCCGCCGCTCCATGAGGCCCGGCATCGTGTCGATGCCGGCCGAGACCGGGACGATGTCGACGTCGGGCGTGAGCCCGGCCGCCGCGAGCACCCGGTCGGCGATCAGCCGCACGCCCGAGCCGGACTGGCCCACGCCGACGCGCAGCCCGCGCAGATCGGCCACCGTCTCCACCGGCGAGCCCTTGGGGACGACCAGCTGGACGTAGTCGTCGTAGAGCCGGGCGCAGCCGCGCAGCTTCTCGAAGCCCGGCTTGCGGTCCCGCTGGTACTGGGCCACGGCGTCCGCCGTCGCCACGGTGAAATCGGCCTCCCCGGAGGCGAGCCTGGCCAGGTTCTGCTGGGAGCCCTCGCTGTTCTTCAGCGTTATCGAGACCTCCGGGAGATCGCGCGCGAGGGCTTCCTGGAGCAGCTCGCCGTACCGCTGGTAGACGCCCGTGGGCACGCCGGTGCTGAAGGTGATGTGCCCGCTCGGCGTCTTCGTACCGAAAGGAACCAGCCACCAGACGAGGAACCCGGCCAGCACCAGGAGCGCCGCCGAGACCTGGATCAGGCGGCGGCGGGCAGAACGGGACATCGCGGTGAACATGGCGCGATCCTGCCAGCTCGTGGAGGGTCCTGGCCAGGGCGACCCCGGCCAGGACCCGTGCCGCCACGACGCCGCTGCCCCTCGCCGTGGCACCGCTACGGTCAGTAGGCGAAAGCCGACTTCCCGGTCGTGGTGGCCGACACGTGCGAGACGCCGCTGCCCGGCGGCAGCGCCGTCACCGTCGCGGTCCCCGTCGTCCCGGTCGTGGTGCCGTCACCGAGCTGGGCCGCCGCGTTGGCGCCCCAGCCGATCACCGAACCGTCGTCGAGCGCGGCGAGGGTGAAGTCGACGCCTCCGGAGATCTCCTGCACGCCCTTGAGGTGGTCGAGGACGACCGGGGTGGTGCGGTGGGCGTTCGTGCCGTCGCCGAGCTGGCGCTCCGTGTTCCTGCCCCAGCCCGCCACGCTGCCGTCGTCGAGGACGGCGAAGCTCGTGGCGTTGGCCGTGAAGATCCTGGCCACGGCGTCGAGGTAGGCGACGTCCACGGGAGTGTTGCTGTCGGCCCGCCGGTCGTCGCCGAGCTGACCCTCGGCGCCCTTGCCCCAGGCCTTGACGGTGTTGTCGGCGGTCAGCGCGAGGACGTGGTCGCAGCCGACGGAGATCGCCTCGACGTTCTCCAGGTCCCCGACCTTCTGCGGGGTCTCGCGGGTGGTGTTGCTGCCGGTGCCGAGCCGCCCGTTGTCGCCCTTGCCCCAGGTCCAGACGGTGCCGTCCTGGCGCAGCGCCACACTGAAGTCGCAGCCCGCGCCGACGTCCTTCACCTTGTCCAGGCTCTGTACGGGGATCGGGGCCTTGTACGGGTTGGTGGTGTCCTGACCGGTGCCGAGCTGCTTGGCGGCGTTGCTGCCCCAGGCGAGGACCCGGCCGCCCTTGACCGCGAGGACGTGGCTGAGGCCGGCGGAGACCGCGCTCACCCCGGACAGGCCGCTGACGGTGGCCGGGAAGCTCTGGGCGGTGGTGGTCCCGTTGCCGAGCTGGCCGGTGGCGTTGCTGCCCCAGGCCTTCACCGTGCCGTCCTTGAGCAGGGCGACCGCGAAGGAGTTGTTGGTGTTGCCGGCGATGCCTCCGCCGCCGGACAGCCTGCGCACGTCGTCACGGGCGATGCCGCTGACGGCCGCCGGCGTCTGCTGGGCCAGGGAGGAGCCGTTGCCGAGCTGGCCCTGGGCGTTGTCGCCCCAGGCCCGGACCCAGGGGTCGGTGCCGGCGGCGCTCGCGGGGGTGGTGGTGAGGGGGAGGGCCGCCGCCAGGGACAGGGCGGCGAGAAGGGTGAGACGCAGGGGTGGGGTCATCTGCGTGCCTTTCGTTTCAGTAGGCGTAACTGCTCTTCCAGGGGAGGAGCGCCGGTACGCGGCCGATGCCGCTGCCCGGGGGAAGTGCCACGACCGGGGACGAGGACGCGGTGGTGGTGCCGTCGCCGAGCTGACCGGACGCGTTGTCGCCCCAGGCGAGGACGGACCGGTCGTCGAGGACGGCGAGGGAGAAGGCGTAACCGCCGGCGAGGGAGGAGACGCCGGTCAGTGCCGGGACCGGGACGGGCGTGGTGCGTTTGACGGTGCTGCCGTCGCCGAGCTGGCCCGCCCAGTTGCCGCCCCAGGCGCGGACGCTGCCGTCGTCCAGGAGGGCGAAGCTGTGGTACCAGCCGGAGAAGACGCGGGCGACGGAGTCGAGGTGCAGGACGTCGACGGGCGAGCTGCTGAGCTCGGTGGTGTCGTTGCCGAGCTGGCCGTCGAATCCGCGGCCCCACGCCTTGACCGTGCCTTCGGAGGTCAGGGCGAGGGCGTGCTGGCAGCCCGCTGCGACGGCCACGACGTCCGACAGGCCGGGAACCCGCTGCGGGGTGTTCCGGTCGGTCGTGGAACCGGTGCCGAGCTGGCCCTGGTGGTTCCTGCCCCAGCTCCAGACGGTGCCGTCCTGGCGCAGCGCCACCGTGAACTGGCAGCCGGCCGCGACGTCCTTGACCTTGCTCAGGCTCTGCACCCGGACGGGCCGGGTGCTTTGGTCCGCCGCGGTGCCGTCGCCGAGCTGCCCGTGGGCGTTGCCGCCCCAGGACAGCACCCGTCCGTCGCGGACGGCGACGGCGAAGTCGATGCCCGCCGCGACGTCGGAGACCCGTGACAGACCGGTGACCGCCGCGGGAAGGCTCCGGTCGACGGTGGTTCCGTCGCCGAGCTGGCCCTTGTTGTTGCCGCCCCAGGACTGGACGGTGCCGTCCTGGAGGAGGGCGACGGCATGGTTCCGGTCGTTGCTGCCCCCGCCGGTGGCCAGCTCGCGTACGTCGTTCCGGGACAGGCCCGAGACCGCCGACGGCGTCTGCTGGTCGAGCGTGGAGCCGTTGCCGAGCTGGCCGGCGCTGTTGAGGCCCCAGGCCCGTACCCACGGATCGCTCGGCTCGGCACCGGCGGGCGGGGCGGCGAGGCCCAGCAGGACGAGGACCGCGGCGCCGAGACCGTACGCGCTGCGGAGGTGCGTCATCACGTACGCACCCCGCTCAGTACGCGTACGTCGAGTTGCCGCCCAGCGACGCGACCACGTCCTTCACCTTCGAGCCCTCGTTGAGGATCTTCACCGACTCGAAGCGGGACACGGTCGTGCCGTTGCCGAGCTGGCCCTCGCCGTTGTGGCCCCACGCGAACACCTCGTCCGCCGTGACCGCGACGCCGTGCCGCGCGCCCGCCGCGAGGTGCTGGACGCCCTCCAGGCGGGGGATCTCGACGGGGGCGGTGCGGTTGGTGCGGGAGACGTTGGAGTCGAAGGCCTCGTCGGCCTCAAGGAGTTGGCCGTACTGGTTGTTGCCCCAGCCCCAGACGTGACTGTCGCTGGTCTTGGCGTAGTTGTGGAAGGCGCCCGCCTCGATCTCGGAGACGCCCTCCAGCCAGTCGACGTCGACCGGGACGGTGGACGACTTGGTGCTGGAGTTGCCCAGCTGGCCGTAGAGGTTGTAGCCCCAGGCCCTGACCGTGTCGTCGGCGGTCAGCGCGAGCGCGTGGTGGCAGCCGGCGTCGATCGCGACGACGTCCGTGAGGTCCGCGACCTGCCGTGGCACGGAGCTGGTGGCACGGCTGCCGTTGCCGAGCTGGCCGTGGATGCCGCGGCCCCAGGCGTACACCTTGCCGTTCTCCAGGAGCGCGAGGCTGAAGTCGCAGCCGGCCGAGATCTGCTTGACCTTCGGCATGCCCTGGACGCGGTCGGGGACCGTACGGCTGTCGCCGGTGCGGTTGTTGCCCAGCTGGCCGTAGGAGTTGTCGCCCCAGGAGTAGACCTGGCCGCTGGTGTCGAGCGCGAGGGCGTGCCGCCCGCCGGCCGCGACGTCCTTGACGTTCGTCAGGCGCGGCACGGTGGCCGGGACGGTCTGGTTGTCGTTGCCGCCGTTCCCGAGCTGACCCGAGGCGTTGTGGCCCCAGGACTTCACGGTCTTGTCGGTACGGGCGAGGACGAACGAGTCGGCCGACGAGGTGCCGCCCGCCGACATCTGGTCGACGTCGCCGCGGAACAGGCTGGTGACCGAGGTGGGGGACAGGCTGTCGGCGAGGGTGCCGTTGCCGAGCTGGCCGGTGCGGCCGGCGCCCCAGCTCAGTACGGTCGGGTTGCCCTCGTTGGCGAGGGCCGGGGGCGCGAGCGCCGGCAGTGCGGCGAGGGCGGCGATCCCGGTGACGGCGGCGAGGCTCCGGCGGAGCCTGCGGCGCAGGGGAACGCGTCGTGATCGGGACATGGGTCTGCTCTCCTTCGTGGGGGACGTACGGGAGGGCGGACCACGGGCATGGGGTGCCCGGGACCTGGCCCGACGGCCTGGAACGGACCGTCGGACACATGAGCAGACTGACCGACAATGATCATGGGCGCGAGCCGGATCGCCCGAAACACCCGTATGCACGACGGCCGTTCGGGAAACAGACCGCAGTGCCGGTTTCACCGGATCGAGTCGAGTGCGCCGGTCCCGGCGACCCGCGGCGCAAGGCCGCCGATCGGAAGCGCCCGGCAGGGTGAGGAGCCCCGGCCGGGGCGGGTGCGCGGCTCTCACGCAGGGGCCCCGGAACCATCCGGACGGGTGGCGTACGGGCACGTGCGGGCCGTCCGCCGCGCGACCGTCCGGCGGGCCGTTCGGCCGACCACGGATGCGCTCCGCCGATGTGGTGAGCCGGTTTCCGGGCCCGCGCCGCGCCGTGTGTCGCGCCGGGACGCCGACACCGGTCCGGCTAGCGTCGGCGTGCGCTTGGCGATCTTGGTTGGCGAGTCCCCGCCGTGATCCCCGCGCCTTCACACGACCCGGAATCACCCCCGTCCCCAGGGAGTTGTCATGCCTTCCGCCCTGCCCGCAGCCGCCTCCGTACGACGCGTGCTCGGCGCCGCCGCACTCGCCGCCGCGCTGTCCCTGACCGGAACGCCGGCCGTCTGGGCCGCGCCCCCGTCCGTACCCGTCGAGGAGTGCAAGCCCGACGACCAGGCGTGCAAGGACAACGAGGCCAACGCCAACGAGGCCAAGGAGATCGACGAACAGCAGAAGAAGACCAAGGAGGCCGCGACACAGGCCGACAAGGACATCAAGAAGGTCGGCAAGGACCTGGAGGCGTGCAAGCCCGACGCGGAGGACTCGGGCACCTGCATGGGCAAGCTCGCCAAGGGCAACGGCGAGAAGGAGGGCCTGACCGGCATGACGTCCACCATCGACGGCTTCCGGCCCGACCCGAGCGACAACGCCCAGTCCGCCGTCACCAGCACCTGCGCCGGCTTCCCGGCCTCGCTCCCCGAGGGATCGACCGACCCGGGCCAGTCCCCGTTCCCGGTGTCCCAGCTGTGCTCGCTGCTCGGCTCCTGAGCTTTCCCGCTCGCGGCTTCCGCCCCCTGGCTCCACTCGTAGTCCCAGTCCCAGTTCCAGATCCAGTTCCAGATCGAGTCCCAGCCCCACGCCCACTCTCCCTCCCACTCCGACTCTCCCTCCCACTCCCACGCCCCCGTCCCGAAGGGATGTCCCCCCATGCCCTCGCGCCGTCCCGCGCTCGTGTTCCTGCCCGTCCTGGCCCTCGGCCTCGCCGTACCCCTCGCCCCGCCCGCCGTCGGCGCGGAAGAGGGTCCCGGAGAGCCGCCCACCCCGCGTGCCGTCACCGCCGACGGCCGTCCGGCGAAGATCGCCGACATCCTGAAGTACTGCGAGACCAAGGCCGACGCCTGCCGGTTCGCCATCGACCCCAAGAAGGGGCGGGAGTTCGCGACCGCCGTACGGTCCCTCGGCAACGCGGTCGTCAACTGCACGGACAGCGACATGAGCGTCGACCGCACGGTCACCCTGCGCACGTCCAGCACCGACAACATCGGCGGCGAGATCTCCGGCAAGATCACCGCCGAGGGCACCATCACCGCCTCCGGCGAGGTCACCACCAACCTCACCAACGACATCACCAGCGAACACAAGACGCCGAACCTCAAGGACGGGCCGACCTCCACGAACGGCACCAAGACCAGCGTCGCGGCCGGTGGCAAGGTGGCCGGCTCGATGGCCGCCAAACTCGCCTTCGAGGCCGCGTTCAAGGCCACGTACTCCAAGTCGTGGACGGTCGACAACACCGAGGCCACGACCTACAAGACCACCGTCAAGGCCTACGACATGCTGGTGTTCGGGGCGAGCGCCGCCATGCGGCGGGTCGTCGGCAGCCTCATCGCCAACACCGGCGCCCAGATCCTGGGGATCGCCGTGGACAGCCCGTCCATGGTCAACTCCAGCACCTTCGTCGCCCAGACCTACGCCGCACCGCCCAATCTGTGCGGCCGCACGCGCCCCACGGGCAACACGGCCGGCGGCAACAACCCGCAGCCCGGGCCGCCGCCGGCCCCCCGCTCCCTGCCCGCCCGCGACGCCCTCGTCCCCGGCGCCGCGCCCAAGCGGGTCGAGGTGCTGCGGCCTGCCGGTTCCTGAAGCACCCTCCCTGCGACGTCGCGCCCCTGCGGCGTCCCGCCCCTGGCACGCACCGCCCCCCACCGAGGAGTCCGTCCCCATGTCTCCCTCCCTGACCTGCTCCCTGCGCACCCTGGCCGCCGTCGGCGCGACCGGTCTCCTGCTCCCCGCCCTCACGGCCGGGCCGGCGGCCGGTGCCGCGGCGCCTGCCGGAGAGCCCGCCACGGCCGCTGCCGCCCGAACCTCCCCCGCCCAAGCCCCTGCCGTCCAAGCTCCCGCTGCCCAAGCCCCCGCCTCCCAGGCCGTGGACGTCCTCAACGGTGACTTCGCCGACCCCGTGATGAAGGGCGACGGCCCCACCACCGTCGGCCTCGACTTCTGGGACGGCCGGAACCAGCGCTACTCCCCGTCCGCCTCCGGCCGCGCCGACACCGCCCACGGCGTCGCCCTCGAGAAAGAGGGCAACTCCCTCCGGCAGCGCCTGCGCGGAGTCCGCAAGGGTGCCGAGGTGACGGTGAGTTACGAGGACAGCCCGGCCGTCTCGAAGGAGTGCAACGCCGCCGACGTCGTCGACGGCCAGCCCTACACCGTCGAGGGCACCGGCGGCGCCGCCCGGCTCGTGACCACCGCCGGCGACCCCGACCGCGTCAAGGGCAAGCCCGGGCCCGGTCGTTGGACCAAGCGCAGCTACACCTTCACGGCCGGCGAGAACGAGCCGCTGCTCACCTTCGCCTCCAAGGTCACCGACTCCAAGACCCATGTGACCTGCACCCCGATGATCGCCCGCGTCCGGGCGACAGAGGTGCCGGTCCCGCTCGACAGGACCGTCGACAAGACCGGCCTCGGGCGGGCGGAGGCGTACAAGGGCAACGAGCGCGAGAAGACCCTGCACAACGCGGCCGCCGCCTGCAACGGCGAGAGCGCCTGCGTCTTCCGCCCCGACATGCGGATGTCGTTCCGCTACTACGACCGGGCCCGGGTGGTGGGCGAGGCCTTCGTCAACTGCACCCGCAACACCCTCGAACACACCCGGGTCGTCGCCTTCTCGGAACGGAGCCACGACAGCATCTCCCAGACCTACGCCGCCGACGGCCTGCCCCTCAACGACGTGGCCAAACTGCCCACGTCCGGGGACCGCGCGGAGGACGAGAAGCGGATCAAGGAGCGGCCGACGGCCGGCCAGTTCTCCCTCGCGTACGAGAAGAGCTGGCAGCGCGCCTGGCAGTGGTTCAGCGGCGACCGGCGCACCGTCGTCGAGCGGATCCAGCCGGGCGAGGTCAGCTGGGTGGAGCTGCAGCCGAGCCGCGAGCGGGTCGAGGGCTGGTTCCTGAGCAAGAAGGACGACTACCGGCTGCACGCCGTGATCGACGGGCCCTCGCGCGGTGCGCCGGACCGGCTGCTCCAGCGCACCGGCCCCATGTCCGAGGCGGAGAAGCAGCGGTGCGCCGCTGCCCGGCCCACGACGACCACCCCGGTCGACGCGGGGTCGGCCGCCTACTCGTCCGACAAGGGGCTCCTGAAGAGCGTTCCTCCGGCCGACACCCGCACGGTCCGGGGCATCCGCACCGTCCCGCTCAGCTGATCCCCGACCGGTACCCGGAGGGCGGGGTCAGGGACGCCGTCTGTTCGCGCAGCCAGCCGAGCAGCGCGGCGACCCGCGGGTCCCGCTCCGGCGGGCGCGGGCTGAGCAGCCCGTAGCCCGTACCGTCCGCGACGAACCCGTACGGGGCCGCCAACTGGCCCCGTACGAGGTCGTCGTGGACCAGCGCGTACGGCCCGACGGCCACGCCCACGCCGGCCACGGCGGCCTGGAGCGCGAGGTAGAAGTGCTCGAAGCCCTGCTCCGAAGTCCCGTGGGGCGCTTGGCCGGTCAGGCGGCGCCAGTCGTCCCACGCGGACGACCGGGTGGCGGTGTGCAGCAGCGTGACGGGCCCGCCGTCGAGCAGCCGCTCCGCGAGCTCCGGACGGCACACCGGGCCGATCCACTCCTCGAAGAGCGGCACCCGGCTCACTTCCTCCGGCACCGGGAAGTCGTCCCGCCGCACGGCCGCGTCGACGGTGTCGCGGTCGAAGGCGGGCGGCCCGCCGCCCGCGGACAGGTGCACGGTCAGCTCCGGGTGCCGGGCCGTGAGGTCGGGCAGGCGGGGGATGAGCCAGCGCATCAGCAGCGTCGGCTCGCAGGAGAGGGCGAGCGGACCGTCCGGTTCCCGGCCGGAGATCTCGCGGGCGGCCTCCTCGATCACGTCGAGGGCCTCTCGGACGGCGGCGGCGAGCCGGCGGGCCTGCGGGGTCGGCCGCAGGGCGCGCGGCCCGCGCTCGAACAACGCGACGCCGAGGGCCTTCTCCAGGTTCTGCACCTGCCGGCTGACGGCCCCGTGGGTGACATGGAGCTCCCGCGCGGCCCGGGTCATGCTCGCGTGGCGGACGGTCGCCTCGAAGGGGAGCAGGGTGTTCAGCGGGGGCAGGTCCGGCCGGCTCATGTGTGCAATCTACTCACGGGTGGAGTGAGAAAGAATCGTTTGTCCTGCGACTTCATGTTGCGCCAGTGTTGATCGCGTCACCGGTGCGGAGGCGCGGAGGCGCGAAGGCGCGAAGGCGTGAAGGAGCGGAGGCGTGAAGGAGCGGAGGCGCGGAGGCAGCGGAGGCGCTGAGGTGTGAAGGCGCGGGCGCGAAGGTGCGTGACGCCGTGGCGCGGTGAGCCACGATCACACTGCACCGACGCCCCGGCCGACCTGCCTCACCGACCGAATTGCCTCACCGACCGAATTGCCGCACCGACCGGCCTGCCTCACCGGCCCACTGCCGCACTCACTGCCGCAGCCGCCGGCCCGCCGACCCGCCGCGCCAACCACCCGTCCGCGACCCCGAGGGACCAGCCGCCATGCCGCCCGCCACCGTCGCCGTCCTCGCCGACGACCTCACCAGCGCCGCCGACGGCGCCGCCCCGTTCCGCAGGACCGGCCACCGCGCCGTGGTCCTGTGCGAGCCCCTCGCCGGTCCGACCGCCGGTCCGACCGCGGGTCCGCTCGCCGGTCCGACCGCGGGTCCGCTCGCCGCGCCGCCGGGGGAGGGTGTCACCGCCGTCGACCTCGGCACCCGTCTCGTCGACGCGGCCGAGGCGGCCGCCCGTACGCGCCGAGCGGCCGGCGCATACGCGGGCGCCGACCTGCTGATCAAGACCGTCGACTCGACCCTGCGCGGCCACGTGGCCGCCGAACTGCGCGCCGCGCTCGCCGGATCGGGCCGCCGCGCCGCGATCGTCGCACCCGCCTTTCCGGCCGAGGGCCGGACGACGGTCGACGGAGTCCAGTACGTCCGCGGTGTACGGGTCGACGAGAGCGAGTTCGCCCGCGACCCCGCGCACCCGGTGCGCACGTCCGACCTCGCGCGGATCCTCCCGGAGGCCGTCCTTGTCGGCGCCGAGGAACTGCCGGGAGCGGTCGCGAAGGGCGGGGTCCTCGTCTGCTCGGCGGTCAGCGACGCCGAACTCGACGCGATCGTGGCCGCCGTGCCCACCCCGGAGCAGGTCCTCTGGGTCGGCTCCCCGGGCCTCGCCGACGCCCTGGCCCGCCGCCACCCTCGTGGCCAGGCCGCCGCACCGCCCGAACTCCCGCCGGTACGGAGTCCGCTGACCGTCGTAGGCAGCGCCAACCCCGCGAGCCGCCGCCAACTCGCCGCCCTGCGCGCCCGGTTCACCGACCCTGTCGCCGTCCTCCACACTCCCGAGGAGCGCGGCACCGATCCCGCGGCGCTGCTCGCCCGACTCGTCGAGGAGGTCCGACGGGCGGTCGCCGAGGGCCGCGCCGACGGCCTCGTCCTCACCGGAGGCGAGACCGCCGCGGCCGTCCTCGGCGCCCTCGGTGCCGACGGCATCGAGCTCTACGACGAACCCGAACCCGGCATCGCCCGCGGCACCCTCCACGCCCCCGCCGCGCCGGCTGCGAGCGCGGGTGGGTCCGCGACGCCGGCCCCGCTCCCCGCCCCGGTTCCCGTCCTCGTCAAGGCGGGCGGCTTCGGCGACGACGACGCCCTCGTCCGCCTCCACGCCCTTCTCACAGCGGGAGGCTCCCGATGACAGGCCGAGCGGCCGGCCCGCTGGATCCACGCCCTTCTCACCACGGCAGGCTCCCGATGACAGGCCGAGCGACGGGCCCTCTGGTCCAGGTCCCTCTCACCACGGGAGGCTCCCGATGACCGGCCGAGCGACCCGCCCTCTGGCCGGGCCCTCAAGCGACCGCCGCCCGAACGGCCGGGTCACCGGCCCTCTGACCGAGCCGCCGACCGACCGCCCCATCGCCGTCACCATGGGCGATCCCCACGGCATCGGCCCCGAGATCACGGTCAAGGCCTGCGCCGACCCCCGCCTCCAGGCCCTCGCCCACCCGGCACCCTCCCCCTCTCCACCCCTCTCTCCCTTTCCAGCCCTTTCTCCCTCCCCGCCCGCCTCCCCCTCCGCCGCCTTCGCGCCCCTCCTCGTCATCGGCGACCCCGGCGTCCTCCGTCGTGCCTGCCGCACCACCGGCGTGCGCCTGCGCGTGCGTCCCGTGCAGGCCGCGGCCGGCGCCGGACGGACACCCGGAGTCCTGGACGTGCTTCCGGTCGGCCCCGCCCTGCCCGACGACCTCGCCCTGGGCACCGTCGCGGCGACCGCGGGGGCCGCTTCCTTCGCGTACGTACGCAAGGGCATCGAGCTCGCCCTCGCGGGAGAGGTACGGGCGCTGACCACCGCACCCGTCAACAAGGAGGCACTGCGCCTCGCGGGGATCCCGCACCCCGGCCACACCGAGATCCTGGCCGAGCTCTCCGGCACCGAGCGCTACGCGATGATGATGGCCAACGACGAGCTGCGGGTCGTCCTCGTCACCGTCCACCAGTCGCTCCGCGACGCGCTCGACGCGCTGACCGTGGCCCGCGAGCTGGACGTCATCCGCCTCACCCACCGCGCCCTGCGCCGGAGCGGCGGCACCGCCCCGCCCCGGATCGCCGTCGCCGGACTCAACCCGCACGCCGGCGAGAACGGCCTCTTCGGCCGCGAGGACCTGGACGTCATCGCGCCCGCCGTGCGCGCCGCACGGGCCGAGGGCATCGACGCGAGCGGGCCCTGGCCCGCCGACACCGTCTTCATGCGGGCCCGGGCAGGCGAGTTCGACGCCGTCATCGCCCAGTACCACGACCAGGGGCTCATCCCGGTGAAGTACCTGGGCCTCGAGCACGGGGTGAACATCACCCTCGGCCTGCCCTTCGTCCGTACCAGCGTCGACCACGGCACCGCGTTCGACCTCGCGGGCACCGGCACCGCCGACCACACCAGCCTGCTGACCGCCCTGCGCCACGCCGCCGAGCTGACCGCCCGCGTCACGCCGCCTAGCTGACCACCCACGCCCAGGGGACTCCCATGGACTTCGTCTTCATGCTCACCCGGGACGACCGGACCGTCACGGACTGCCTGCACGTCCTCGACTCCGTCCGCGAGCTCGGCATCACGCACATCGGCTTCAAGGACGTCGGCGTCGACCTCGCCACCCTGCGCCGGCTCCACGAGCAGATCAGGGAGCTCGGGGCCACCAGCCACCTGGAGGTCGTCGCCACCGGCCGTGACCAGGCCCTCGACTCCGTACGGGCGGCCGTCGACCTCGGCGTCGACTGGCTGATGGGCGGCACCTGGATCGAGGAGACGCTCGCCCTGATCTCGGGCACGCCCGTCCGCTACCTGCCGTTCGTCGGCGAGCCCCGGGGCCATCCGACCCGGCTGGCCGGCACCCCGGCCCGTATTGCCGCGGACTGCCGCCGCGCCGAGGCGGCGGGCTGCGCGGGCGTGGACCTGCTCGCCCACCGTGCCACCGAGGCCGACCCGCTCGACCTGCTCCGGGCCGCCCGCGCGGCGACCACGGGCCGGCTCGTCGTCGCGGGCTCGCTCACCACCCCCGCGCAGATCCGGGCCCTCGCCGAGGCCGGCGCCGACGCCTTCACGGTCGGCTCGGCGGCCTTCGCGGGGGCCGTCCGCCCGGCCGCCGGCGGCCTCGCCGCCCAGCTCACGGCCGTACTGGAGGCGAGCGGCAGTCGGCCGTAGCGGGGCAGCCCTCGGGCCCCCTTACCCTTGTCAGGTGACCAGCAGCAAAGACGGGACCGGAGCCGTGGCCGAGCAGGGCGTGACGCGAACCTACGAAGTACGCACCTACGGGTGCCAGATGAACGTCCACGACTCCGAGCGGCTCTCCGGTCTCCTGGAGGACGCCGGCTACGTCCGTGCCCCCGAGGGCTCCAACGGCGACGCCGACGTCGTGGTCTTCAACACCTGCGCGGTCCGCGAGAACGCCGACAACAAGCTGTACGGCAACCTCGGCCACCTCGCGCCGAAGAAGGCCGCCCGGCCCGGCATGCAGATCGCCGTCGGCGGCTGCCTGGCGCAGAAGGACCGCGACACCATCGTCAAGAAGGCGCCCTGGGTCGACGTGGTCTTCGGTACCCACAACATCGGCAAGCTGCCGGTCCTGCTGGAGCGCGCCCGCGTCCAGGAGGAGGCGCAGGTCGAGATCGCGGAGTCCCTGGAGGCCTTCCCCTCGACGCTGCCGACCCGGCGCGAGTCCGCGTACGCCGCCTGGGTCTCGATCTCCGTCGGCTGCAACAACACCTGCACCTTCTGCATCGTCCCGGCGCTGCGCGGCAAGGAGGAGGACCGCCGTCCCGGCGACATCCTCGCCGAGATCGAGGCGCTGGTCGGCGAGGGCGTCTCCGAGATCACGCTGCTCGGCCAGAACGTCAACGCGTACGGCTCCGACCTCGGCGACCGCGAGGCCTTCAGCAAGCTGCTGCGCGCCTGCGGTGAGATCGAGGGCCTGGAGCGGGTCCGCTTCACCTCGCCGCACCCGCGCGACTTCACGGACGACGTGATCGCCGCCATGGCCGAGACGCCGAACGTGATGCCGCAGCTGCACATGCCGCTGCAGTCCGGCTCGGACACGGTCCTGAAGGCGATGCGCCGCTCGTACCGGCAGGAGCGCTTCCTCGGGATCATCGAGAAGGTGCGCGCCGCGATCCCGCACGCCGCCATCTCCACCGACATCATCGTGGGCTTCCCCGGCGAGACCGAGGAGGACTTCGAGCAGACCATGCACGTGGTGCGCGAGGCCCGCTTCGCGAACGCCTTCACCTTCCAGTACTCCAAGCGCCCCGGCACCCCCGCGGCCACCATGGAGGGCCAGGTCCCGAAGGAGGTCGTGCAGGCGCGCTACGAGCGTCTGGTCGCCCTCCAGGAGGAGATCTCGTGGGAGGAGAACAAGAAGCAGGTCGGCCGCACCCTGGAGGTCATGGTCGCGGAGGGCGAGGGCCGCAAGGACGGCGAGACCCACCGGCTGTCCGGCCGCGCCCCCGACAACCGTCTCGTCCACTTCACCAAGCCGGACGAGGACGTGCGCCCGGGTGACGTCGTGACCGTCGAGATCACCTACGCCGCCCCGCACCACCTCCTCGCCGAGGGCCCGACCACCGCCGTCCGCCGCACCCGCGCGGGCGACGCCTGGGAGAAGCGCACCGCCGCCGCGGCGGCGAAGCCGGCGGGCGTCCTGCTGGGCCTCCCGAAGATCGGCGTGCCGGAACCGCTGCCGGCCGCGGACGCACCGGCCTGCGGCAGCCACTGAGACGGACGGGGACGCACCGGCCTGCGGCAGCCACTGAGACGGACGCGGACGCGGCCGGGAGCCGAGCTGAGCCGAGCTGAGTCGAGCTGGGCTGGGTCGGCCGAACCGAGCCGAGCTGAGCCGAGCTGGGCCGAACGGAGCCGAGCCGAGCTGAGTCGAGCCGAGCTGAGGCGGGCTGAGCCGAGGCGAGCGGAGCTGAGGTGAGCGGAGCTGAGCAGACGACGGCCCGGTCGAGCCCGTCCGGACTGTCGGGGCGGGGTCCGGCTAGGCTCGGATCATGCTTGTCGCCGCCGCCGTCTGTCCCTGCCCTCCGCTCCTCGTTCCCGCCGTCGCGGCCGGGGCCGCGGCCGAGCTCGACGAGGCGCGTACGGCGTGTTCCGACGCACTCGGGGTGCTCGCCGCGTCGCGGCCAGACCGGCTGGTCGTCGTGGGGCCCGCGGCCGAGGACGGCCGGGGCGCGCACCCGGCGGGTTCGGCCGGTTCCTTCGCGGGGTTCGGTGTCGACCTGACCGTACGGCTCGGCAGCGGGCGCGGCGGTGACCGGCCGCTGCCCGCCTCGCTGGCCGTCGCTGCCTGGCTCCTGGAGCACACCGACTGGGCGGACGCGCCGGTCGAGGGACTGGGCGTCGGCGAGGCGCTCGACGCCGCGCGCTGCGCCGCGACCGGCCGCGAGATCGCCAGGGCGGCGGACCGGGTCGCCCTGCTGGTGATGGGCGACGGCAGCGCCTGCCGCACGGTCAAGGCACCGGGCTATCTGGACGAGCGCGCCGAGGCCTTCGACGCGGCCGCCGCCCGGGCCCTGGATACGGCGGACCCGGCCGCGCTGCTCGGCCTGGACGCGGAGCTCGCGTACGAACTGAAGGCCGCCGGACGGGCCCCCTGGCAGGTGCTCGCGGGCGCCGCCGAGGGCGCGGACCTCGCGGGGCGACTGCTCTACGAGGACGCTCCCTACGGAGTCGGCTACTTCGTCGCCGCCTGGAGCTAGCGGCAGACAACGCAACGGCGGACGGCCGCGGAGCGCGATGCTCCGCGGC
>NZ_JBHXTJ010000043.1:56188-61557 GCF_042677525.1 Streptomyces sp. NPDC127114 | reverse complement strand
GGTACACGAAAGGTGTACCGGGCCCCGCGGCGTTGCTCTGCCAGGCCGTGCGGCCGTCCGTCAGGCGGACTTGCGGCTGTCGCGCGGATGCACGGCGATATTCATGGCGCCGGACCGAAGGACCGCCAGCCGCTCGGCCAGCACCTCCTCCAGCTCCTCGCGGGTGCGCCGCTCCATGAGCATGTCCCAGTGCGTACGCGCCGGCTTGCCCTTCTTCTCCTCGGGGCCGTCCCCGTCCACCAGGAGTGCCTGGATCCCGCAGACCTTGCACTCCCACTCCGGCGGAATTTCCGCTTCCACGGAGAAGGGCATCTCAAAACGATGGCCCTTCTCGCATGCGTACTCCACGGCCTGGCGCGGGGCCAGATCGATGCCGCGGTCGGTCTCGTAGCTGGTCACCACGAGGCGCGTGCCGCGAAGAGCTCGCTCACTCATGAATCGTGCCTCCCGGGCTTGTCGCCCACAGGACAGGTGTCGCTGTCGTCGTCATCCGGTCAACGTCCGGTCGGCGGTAAAGATTCCCGTTCCGGGTCATGCGTCGCCCGTCGTGCCGCCCCTTTTTGTACCCACCAGTGCCCGTTTTGTCACATCTGGCAGCAGATGTCACCTAACGTCTTCACCAAGTCAGCGCGCAGTAACGGTCCGCCTGGCAGGCCAAACGCGTACACTACCGCCCTTTCACTCCCGCGTCTAAATCCGGGCAGGTACGGGGTTGCCCGCGGCGGCCACCGCGGCCCGGACCGGCACCCTCGCCAGGAGCAGGAAACCGATCCCGAAGAAGATCACCAAGGAGATGATGGCATCCCGGTAGCTTCCGGTCAGCTGATGCGCGAGACCGAACACCAAAGGACCCAGCCAGCTCAGTCCCCGGTCGCTCATCTCGTAGGCCGAGAAGTACTCCGCCTCCTTGCCGCGCGGCACCAGATGCGAGAACAGGGACCGCGACAGCGCCTGGCTGCCGCCCAGCACCAGACCGATCGCCGCGGCCAGGCAGTAGAAGAAGACCGGCGCGCCGGCCGGCAGGAAGTAGCCCGCCGCCAGGATGGCCGTCCACAGCGCCAGCGAGGCCAGGATCGTCCGCTTCGCCCCGTACACCCGCGCCATCCGGCCCATCCCCAGCGCGCCCGCCACCGCCAGGACCTGGACGAGGAGGACCGCGGTGATCAGCGTCGTCTGGTCGAGGCCCAGTTCCTCGGAGCCGTACACCGAGGCCTGGGAGATCACCGTCTGCACGCCGTCGTTGTAGATCAGGTACGCCAGCAGGAAGGACAGCGTCAGAGGATGGCGGCGCATGTCCCGCAGCGTGGCCCGCAGCTGCTTCCAGCCGCTGCCGACCGCGCCCTCGCCGGCCGCGCCGCCGGTGCGCGCGATCCGCCGGTCCCGCAGCCTGCGCAGCGGCACCAGCGTGAAGGCGCCCCACCACAGACCGGCCGAGGCCAGACAGATCCGCACGGCCATCCCCTCGGACAGGCCGAAGGAGTCGTGTCCCGAGTACAGGACCAGGTTGAGCACCAGGACCAGCGCGCCGGAGGTGTAGCCGAAGGCCCAGCCGCGCGAGGACACCGTGTCCCGCTCGTCCGGCTCGGCGATCTGCGGCAGGTACGCGTTGTACAGCACCATCGAGACGGACAGCGAGGCGTTCGCCACGATCAGCAGGAACGTCCCGAGCAGATAGCGCTCGCCGGCCAGGAAGAACATGCCCGTCGTCGCCGCCGCGCCCGTGTACGCCGCCGCCGCGAGCAGCGGCTTCTTCCGGCCCGTACGGTCCGCCACCGCACCCACCAGCGGCATCGCGAGCACCGCGACGAGGATCGAGGCCGACACGGCGTAGGCGAAGAGGGAACCGGCCCGCACCGGCACGCCCAGCGGGTGGACGAACCCTTCGGCGTCCGCCGCGGCCTTGGCCACGGAGGTCAGGTACGGCCCCAGGAACACGGTCACGACGCTCGTGGAGTAGACCGAGCACGCGAAGTCGTAGAAGTACCAGCCGCGCTGCTCGCGCCGCCGCTCGGCGGGATCGGCGGCGTGGCCGTCCGGCTGCCCGGTGGTGTCGACATCGGTCAAGGCCGCGCCCCTCGTTCGTCCCCGTGGTGGTCCCGCGCGCTCGGGTCCGTCCGGCCCCGACCGTTCGGTCAGGCCCCTGGGAGTCCCGAGGGCATGTCCGGCGGATCATGGCCGGACAGGCCCTAGACCCACATACCCCGGTCGGTCAGGACGGCGCGCAGCGTCTCCAGATGATCGGTCATGATGCCATCCACGCCAAGGTCCAGGAGGGCCTGCATCCGGTCCGGCTCGTTCACGGTCCACACGTGGACCTGGAGACCGCGCGCGTGCGCCTCGCGCACGAAGCGCCGGTCCACCACGGGTATGCCGGCCTGCCGCTCGGGGACCTGCGCGGCCACCGCGCCCGAGCGCAGCGCCGCCGGGAGGCCCAGCGAGCGCAGCCGCAGCCCGAGCACGCCCGTCACGCCGTACGAGGTCGCGAGCCGCGGGCCGGCGAGCTTCTGCGCCCGGGCGATGCGCGCCTCGGTGAAGGAACTCACACAGACCCGGTCCCACGAGCGGGTCTTCCGGATCAGGTCGATCAGCGGCACGAGCGCCGACTCGGTCTTCAGGTCCACGTTCCAGCGGGCCTCCGGGAACTCCTCCAGGAGCTCCTGGAAGAGCGGCAGCGGCTCCTTGCCGGCCACCCGGGCCTCCTGGACCGCCGCCCACGGCAGGTCCCGGATCCGGCCGCCGGTGTCGGTGACCCGGTCCAGGGTCGAGTCGTGGAAGGCGACGAGCCGGCCGTCCGCTGTGGTGTGGACGTCGGTCTCGAAGTACCGGAAACCGGCCGCGGCGGCCCGCCGGAAGGCGGCCGCCGTGTTCTCCAGGCCGTCCGCCGTGCCGCCGCGGTGGGCGAAGGGGATGGGCGCCGGGTGGTCGAGGTAGGGGTGGCGTACGCGAGTCACCGCCGCAGTATCGCCTGCTCCGGTGTCCCCGAGGCAACGACGGTGCTGACCCGGTCCGGCTCGGGGACGGCGAAGAGGCGCAGGAAGAACTGGGCGAGCGGGCCGATCGCCAGCGCGTACAGCACCGTGCCGACGCCGACCGAGCCGCCGAGCAGGAAGCCGGACGTGACGACCAGCACCTCGATCGCCGTGCGCACCAGCCGGATCGAGCGGCCGGTCAGCCGGTGCAGACCGGTCATCAGGCCGTCGCGCGGGCCGGGGCCGAAGCGGGCGGCGATGTAGAGGCCGGTCGCGACCCCGTTCAGGACGATGCCCGCCGCCATCGTGGCGATCCGGGCCGGCAGGCCGTGGACCTCGGGGAGCAGGGCGAGCGAGACGTCCATCGCCGCACCGATCACGAGGACGTTGGAGACGGTGCCCAGGCCGGGCCGCTGCCGGATGGGAATCCACACGAGCAGGATCAGCGCCCCGAGCACGGTCGTCACCACGCCGATGCTCAGTCCCGTCCGCTCGGCGAGACCCTGGTGGAGGACGTTCCACGGCTCCAGGCCGAGGCCGCTGCGGAGCAGCAGGATCGAACTGAACCCGTACAGCGCGAGCCCGGCGTAGAGCTGGACGAGCCGGCGGGTCAGGTGCCGGCCGCGGAGACCGGAGGCGATGGACAAAGGACTGCCCCCCTGTGTGACGGCCCGAACGGGGCCTGGGTGGTGAATGTGGACTGACTCATGACACTCTGTGGCGGGGGACAAGAGGCCAACCATGGCCAATTCGCGGAAGGTGGACTGATTTCCATGGCCCAGTGGACTTCGGCCGTGGGGCCTGCCCAGCTCGCCCGGCAGCTCCAGGCCCAGCAGCCCAGGCCCGCCGCGCCCGGCGCCCGCAAGCCGCCCGCCTACCGCGCTCTCGCCGACGGCATCCGGCTGCTCGTCCTGGAGGGCCGCGTCCCGGTCGCCGCCCGGCTGCCCGCCGAGCGTGAACTGGCGGTCGCCCTCACCGTCAGCCGCACCACCGTCGCCGCGGCCTACGAGGCGCTGCGCGCCGAGGGCTTCCTGGAGTCCCGGCGCGGTGCCGGCAGCTGGACCGCCGTCCCGGCGGGCAACCCGCTGCCCGCGCGCGGCCTGGAACCGCTGCCGCCCGAGTCGCTGGGGTCCATGATCGACCTGGGCTGCGCGGCCCTGCCCGCGCCCGAGCCCTGGCTCACCCGCTCCATCCAGGGCGCCCTGGAGGAGCTTCCGCCGTACGCCCACACCCACGGCGACTACCCGGCCGGACTGCCCGCGCTGCGGCAGATGCTGGCCGACCGCTACACCGAGCGCGGCATCCCCACGATGCCCGAGCAGATCATGGTCACCACCGGCGCGATGGGCGCCATCGACGCGATCTGCCATCTCTTCGCGGGCCGCGGCGAGCGGATCGCCGTCGAGTCGCCCTCGTACGCCAACATCCTCCAGCTGATGCGCGAGGCCGGCGCGCGGCTCGTGCCGGTCGCCATGGCCGAGGGGCTCGGCGGCTGGGACCTGCCCCGCTGGCGCCAGGTGCTGCGCGACGCGGCACCCCGCCTCGCGTACGTCGTCGCCGACTTCCACAACCCCACCGGGGCGCTCGCGGGCGAGGACCAGCGGCGGCAGCTCGTCGAGGCGGCCCGCTCGGCCGGCACGGTCCTCGTCGTCGACGAGACGATGACCGAGCTGTTCCTCGACGAGGACCTGGAGATGCCCCGCCGCGTCTGCGCCTTCGACCCGGCCGGCGCCACCGTCCTCACCGTCGGCTCGGCGAGCAAGGCCTTCTGGGCGGGCATGCGGATCGGCTGGGTCCGCGCCGCGCCCGACGTCATCCGCTCCCTGGTCGCCGCCCGCGCCTACGCCGACCTCGGCACACCCGTGCTCGAGCAGCTGGGCGTCAACTGGCTGATGCGCACCGGCGGCTGGGAGGAGGCCGTCGGACTGCGCCGCAGCCAGGCCCGCGAGAACCGCGACGCGCTGGTGGCCGCCGTCCGCAGGGAGCTGCCCGACTGGGAGTTCGAGGTGCCGCGCGGCGGCCTCACCCTCTGGGTCCGCACCGGCGGGCTCTCCGGCTCGCGGCTCGCCGAGGTCGGCGAGCGCGTCGGCGTCCGGGTCCCCTCCGGCCCGCGCTTCGGCGTGGACGGCGCCTTCGAGGGCTACGTCCGGCTGCCCTTCACCGTCGGCGGCCCGGTCGCCGAGGAGGCCGCGTCCCGGCTCGCCGCCGCGGCCCGCCTGGTGGAGTCCGGCGCGGGCGCGGGCAGCGAGGGGCCTCGGTCGTTCGTGGCGTAGCGAAGGAACCGGAAGCAACGAGAAGGGGGGCCCCCCCCTCCCGGTTGCGGCCGCCCCTCCACCCCGCCGCCGTGTGCCAGACAGTTACCCAGCTCCGCCCGGAGCAGAAAACGGAGAAACCTCCGAA